>JAYVXB010000554.1:0-4422 GCA_043785585.1 Deltaproteobacteria bacterium
GCGTGCGCGCGCGGTCGTACGCTCCGAGCTCGGCGAGCACCTCGATCTCTGCGGCGCGCGTGCTCGCGGCGTCGGCGGGGCAGAGCTCGTTCGCACGGCCGACGACGCGCAACGTGCGATCGAGCTTGCCCTCGCGTACGAGCTGCGCGCCACGGGCGCGCATCGCGGACGCGCGATCGCACGCGGTCGGCGCGCGAGGCGTCGCGGACGAGGCGCTCGGCCGCGGAGAAGGCGGCGTCGCGCTCGGCGGGCTCGCGCAGGCCGCCGCGATGACGATCGTCGCCGTCACGCCGGCTGTGCGCGCGTTTGTCATGAAAGACATTCTCGCACGGCGTGATGGTCGGGCGATCGTCGCGCGCGGTGGCACTTGGAAGAGGGCGAGATGGTCGTGGAGCGAGAAGGTAGTGAAGTGGGGGCGGCGCACGAAGGCACGCGCGCGTCGGGTTGACGGAATCTATTGGTCATCCCCGCATCGATCCCACGTGGAACCGCCGACCTCATTGGCAAGCGAGATGAGCGCCGTCGAATACGTGATCACGCGACCCGATGGTCGCGACTTCGGCGACTGCGGCCATGCGCGACGGCAGCTCTGACGAGGACCGGCACGGCCATGAGCATGGCGAGCGCGATCGTCAGGCGCATCGCTGGGCGCCAATCACATGCGAGTCCGGTTCGAAAGCACCAGCGCGCCGTCGGATGCAGCCAGCTGGCGAGCACGTAGCTGCTCGCCAGTGACGAGACCAGGATGAGCACGACGCCAACGCCGAACGAACCGACGAGACCACGGCGAAACGTCGCACCCGACGCGATTGCGATGATGGCGAGCATCGCCACGTACAATATCTCGACGGGCGAGCTTCCGTCACCCAGCGACGCGACGCGGATCGCGCAGGGGACCAGCGCTAGCGCGAACGTGATCGCGGTCGCAGTGTCGAATGCGTGACGCCGCTGGGACATTCTCCCGATACATCGGAGCCCACCCTTGAGGAACGTCCCGCATACCGATCCGAGCCGCGCGATCATGACGCGACGAAGTTAGAGGGGCGCTCGCGCGCGTACAAGTTCCGCGCGGCAACGCACGGGGCCGCTTGTGAAACGCCGACATTGGACGCTATCGTCCTCGCCGTTCAACGGGAGAGCGCAATGGGAAGCCTCTACATCGAGCAGACCGGCGGAAACTGGAACATCGGCGGCGTGGAGCTCGATTTTACCACGCTGGTCGATGGCGATGGATCGCTGGAGTTCATCCCGTTCACGCCGGGCGGCATCACCATCAACTACAACATCGGGTCGAGCGCTCGTACCTTCGCGCGCGACAGGATCGACGCTCTCAGCGGCACGCCGCAGAACGTTGATATCTACGTGATCGGGGCGCACTCGACCGATTCCGTCGATGGCATCGTCATGTGCGACCACGGCGGCGCGGCATGGGAGGCCTACGGCGACATCCTCGTCGCGTACGACACCGAGAATTGCCAGGGTAACGGCTCGTACTGCTTCGCACCCGGCGGTAGGAAGATCGACGCTTACTCTTGGACGATTCTCTTCCACGAACTCTGCCACGCGTACCACATGCGCGAGGGCGACGATCCGCAGGACCAGTTCCTGTCGGAGACGCTCGCTGACGGAGAAGAGAATCAGATGCGCCTCGACAAGAGGCTGCCGACGCGAGACACGTCCAACCATCAAGGTGCCTGCACCAAGCCTTGCTCCACTCCGGGCAAGAGCAAGATCAAATGCTTCATCGTCAGCGCAGCATCCGGCTCGCCGCTATCGGAGACCGTTTCGGAGTTCCAGTACATCCGCGATTCGGTTCTGCGGCGTACTGAAATCGGTCGCGCGCTCTGCGCTGCGTTCTTCAAGGAGTACTACCAGTACAGTCCGGAGATTTCGCGGGCACTCGAGCGTGACGCTGCGCTTGCGTCCGCGGTTCAGAGCACGCTGGTCGCACCGATTCTCGGTTTCTTCAGAGTCCTCGTCGCGTATCTGGCGACCGACGCTGACGAGGCCGAGCTTCGAGTAGCGTTCGCGGCGTGCATGCCGAGCGACCTCGTCCAGGCGAACGTCGAACTTGTGCGCGAACGTGCCCGGGAGCTTCAACTCTCCTGCGAACGAGGTGAAGCGATCTTGTGGCTCCTTCGACACTCAACTAAGGGCGACTGGGGCTCCGCTCTCGTGACGTGCGCGGCGATCGGCGCCGCGCGCGTTCCTGATCTGCCGCTTACGACCTGGTTCCTGCTTGAGCCGATCGCGCTCGCCTGGCGATTGATCGCGGCCCCGGAGGTGCGAGTGATCGAATCGCTTGAGCAATGGCTCGCACGCATCCCGCTGACCCCCGCCGACTGGCTGACCGACTCGACGCGACTGGCGCCCGAACTGAATGCGTTCGCGGAGCTTGTCGTCCGCCGCCATGCCGCGCGGAGAGTCGTCGAACCGGCGTTGCGCACGGCGCTGGGGGCCGCGGCGAGCGACGACCTTCTACATCGTGAGTTCCTGGACCGAGGCAAGCGATGACCTCGCCGGTCACCATCGAGGAGGTCGGTATGATCGTCGCCGCGGAGCTGCGCGGGGATCTACCGGACAGCTATCACTTGGTTCGCGTCGTCCTCAAGAACGGCACGGCCTCAACGACGTACTACGTGACGGCGGATCTACGAACGATCGCGTTTGATGCGACGGCAAAACGCCTCTCGCTCGGCATGGCCGGGAAGAAGCTGACAAACGCAAAGATCGGGAGCTTCAAGTTTCGCATGCCGGATCAGGTCGCGATCGAGCCCGGCGCCAGCGTGGAGCTCCGTCTCCCGGTGGCCAAGCAGTTTCACAACATCGATACGAGTGCTCGACGCGGTCAGAACACGACGGTGATCGACGCCGCCGACGTGCGTGAGATCGATGTGGCGGTCACCTACGACGACACACCTTTTCGCCTCTCGAATCTTGCGGTCCCCAGCCTGCATCAGCACGCGGAGTTCGCGGACTGGGGACTCGTTACCACACGCCGCGTCTCGCTCGGAGACGCGAACCGCGACCACCCTGCGAAGGAGGAGTAGATGCCGTCAATCGATGATGTCTTCGATCAACTGAAGCAGGCGAACACGAACCTCGCGAACGTGCATTCCGACCTCGGCGTCGTGCATGACGACTTGACGAAGCTCCGCGCGACCGCCGAGGACATCAAGACCACGGAAGAGCAAATCGCGGCGCTCACCACGCAGCTTGTTGCACTCGTCCAGACGACCAACACGCTCGTGCGCTACGAGATCGCACAGAACCAAACGCTCATCTGCATCGGCGAGCACGTCTCCCGAAACACGTGCGGAATCTGGAGCGAAGCACGGACCCAGACGGAGCTACAGCGTCAGACGTTGGACCGCGTGGACGCGCTCGCCGAGATGTACGAAACGGCGAATCCTGCTGCCGCGCTCGAGTTGACGCGGTCGCGCGCCGCGAGGGCGCGATTGGCTGAATGTTGCGAGGAGAAACCGACGCCGCCCGCGTGTACGTACGAGCCGTGTCCGGCACCGCCGCCTCTCGACGGCAGCAGCAGCAGCGCGCCGGGTGGGTTTCGTCCACCGCCGTGACGTTCTCGTGCGGCAATCTAGCGCGCGAAGTAGACGGCCGTGTTCTTCGTGCCGCGCATGCCCACCTTCTTCTCCGCGATCGCCTTCTGACGCCGTAGCGCAACGGCCCGCGCTGTGCGCCGAGGGCTTCGCACGCGTGATCGCGAGTGCGGTTGCGCCGACTGCTGCAGCTTTCGAGAAGATCGTCGCTGCCGGGCGGCGGAAAGCCGGCTCACACGGGCATCTAAAGGGTGGGTGAGGAGCTGGATTCAACACGCGAGCGCGCCGCCGAGGTGTACTTCGATAACGTCGGATCGGTGGAGCCCGTTGCTCGCGTTGCTTTGCGCGCCGAGGGAACAAGATCGAAGCCATTCGTCTCTATCGAGCTGCGCGCAAGGTGTCGCTCCTCGAAGCGAAGAACGTCGTCGAGCGCTTGGAGCGCGAGCTCGGGCTCGCGCGATGACGTGCGTGAGGACGACGCTCTGAGCCAGCTAAATGCAACCAGCCCCCGATCACTCGCTCGACGCGGCGAGCTCATCGAGCTTGTGCCAAAGCGCGGAGACGTCGACTGTGAGCCCGTCGCAACCGGGCGCCGCGACGCTCCCCTCGCTGACCCCGACGGCGTGCGCATAGCGACCGTCGGCGCCGAGCTCGAAGATCTCGAACGTGCGCAACTCCGGATCGACGAGCCAATACCACCTCACGCCGAACGCGGCGTAGTCGTCGAGCTTCTCGACGCGATCGCGTCGTTGATCGCGCGGCGGCGGCGTGACGACCTCGACGGCGATGGTCGGCGGGACGCGAATGATGCCGCGCATCGGCGGACGCTTCGCGCCGGCGAGGGTAGACGGTGAGATCCGGC
>JAYVXB010000555.1:0-13796 GCA_043785585.1 Deltaproteobacteria bacterium
CCACTCTCGTCTTGGCGTCTTTGTGTCTTGGCGGTCCAAAACAAACGCGCTTTGTCATCAGCGGACGGTCCCCTGCCGGACGATCTCGTAGAACTGCTCCATACCGCGCTCTTTGTTGAGAAGGAAATCGCTGACGTTCGCGGCGATGCTTCCGTAGTCGCTCGCTTCGAGCTTCGTTCCTGCGCCGGACGACGCGCGGTTCACGTCGCCGATGACGTCGAGGATCACCTCGAGCGGCGTCTGCGTCGGCTTGCCGTCGGCGCCTTGCATCGGCGTGACGAGCTTTTGCAACGCGACCGAGAGGATCTGGTTTGGATCGAGCTCGGTCGAGCAGATCTCGAGGTTGTTCTTGTCGAACGCCTTGCCGCTGATCTTCGCGAGCAGCGAGAGCTGCGCGTCGACGAGGCTCTTTCGCACCGTGTGCCCTTGCTTGTCGACGAGCGTCGACGCGGCCGCCTCGGACAGCACGTGGAAGAGCGGGACGAGGTTCGCGTCGTCGCGCAGCACTTGGACGATGTCCGCGGCCGACGTGAGGAGCCCGGCGAGCGCGTCGTTCGTCGACGCCGAGTCGAGCAGGTACGTGAGGAGGAGCTCGAGCTGTTGCCGCGCGCCGTCGTCCTTGCGAATCGCGTCCTGCAGATCGAGCGCCGCCGCGAACGTCGGTCCCTTCACGACGTTCGCCATCTGCGTCGTGATGTCGTCGCGCGACCACGCGCATCGCGTGAACGGCGCGGTGAACGACGTCGGGCAGTGCGCGGTGAGCTGCGAGCGGATGATGTCGACGAGCACCGGCGTCACCTTCGGGAACGCCGCATTCTTGAACGTCGCCGTCGCCGTGTTCTGCCCCGACACGTCGATGAACTGATCGACGAGCTGCGATCTCGCCGTCTTCCATTGCGCTTGCCGCTTGTCGTCGCCCGGGTTCGCCGCCTGAAACGCGACGAGCTGATCGTCGATCGAATTGAGCGCCTGAAGCACGAGGTAGAGCGGCGTCACCTGCGGGTTCACGCCCGTCGGCGGCATCATCCCGTCGTTGCGCTTGGCGGTCGCGCTCCCGGCGCGATCCTTCAACCCGATCGCCTTCGCCTGATCCGGATCGACGAGCGCGCGCGTCGCCTGCGCGACCGCCGCGATGCCGTCGATCGGCGCCGTCGTCGTGCATGCGTGCGACATCGGATCGCTCGCGGTGCAGTGCTTGATCTGCACCGTCTGCAGCGTCTTCGAGAGCTGGTTCAGCCCCTTCATGATGTCCGAGTTGAACATCTCGATGAGGAGCGGCTCGTAGCTGACCGTGCCGTCCTTGGTGCAATTCGACGTCCCGTTGAGCTTGCACTCGGCGGCCGATCCCTTGTCGTCGGCCCAGTGCTTGTGGAGCGCTTCCATCAAGCCGATGAAGAGATCCTCGCGCTTGTGGTCGGCGAACGCTTTCACGAGCGGTGTGATCGCTTGGTAGAAGCCGAAGTCTTCCCAGACGAACGTCGCGTCTTGATCGCGCTGGAAGAGCCAGTCACCGTTCGCGCACGCGCGGAGGCCGTGGACCTTCTTGTCGGGCGATGCGTCGGCGGCGGTGGGATCCGGATCGTCGATGATGCGCTCGGGGCACACCGACGTGCCGATGTTCGGGCCTTGAAGATCGGTGAGAAAATGATTCGTGATGTAGTTGGGCTGTCCCGAATTGGGGCTGTCGCCAGCGAGATCGAAGAAGACGAGGCGGTTGAGCCATTTGGGCTGCGGTCGGAACGTTTGGCTCCCGCCGGGATCCCAAAAACCGTTTATGCCGCTCGATCCCTCGATCACCGAGACCGTCGCAGCCCCGATGCCAGCGATCCCGTTCCGAAGGACGTTGGGGCGGAAGTACAGGTTCGCCGTGCCGATGATCGAGTCGAGGTAGAACTTCGCGAGGTTCTCGATCTTGAAGACTTCGCACTCGTGGAACGGCCGCGTTCCCGGAAATGCGCAGAGCGCCAAGCCTCCCGCGCAAATGTCCGCGTCGCCGATCAGCTGAACGCCGCGCGCGTGAACGACGGCGCCTTCCTTGTTGCACGCCGTGACGCCGTTCGTGTCGTGGATCGCCTGCAGAAACCGCTGCATCCCGCTTCGGTTCGGCCCGGTGTCCGCCATGCCGCGGTTCACCGGCGTCTTCATGTCGGTCGCAGCGTTGGCCGCGAAGTTGAACGCAGGGCTGTTGAGCTGCGCCGGACCGCCGCGCTGGTACGAAATGCGATCGTTGAACGTCATGTAGCTCGCGAAGATCGTCCCGAGCGGCAGCGACGCGTCGTTGCCGAGCGCGCGTAGCACGTCCTCGAGGAGACCCGGCTCCTTCGCGATCGCGACCGTCACGTCGATCATCTCGTCCCACAGCACCGACTTCGGCGGGATCTTCGCCTCGGGGTGTTTGTCCGCGACCTGCGTCTTCAAGTAGAGGCTGTCGCCGACGAGGCGCGCCATGTCGCCCGTGTGGTTCGCGAAGAGCTCCTTCGTGAGCGCGAGCGTGTCGTCCGCCGTCTTGTCGCCGAGCACCTGGCCGAACGCGTAGACGAGATCGAGCAGCGCCGACGTCTCGGGGTGAAACGAGTTGTACGAGATCGTCACCGGGGCGGTCGTGAGATCCGCCGGCGGCTTCTCGTCGGGGTGCGTGAGCTTCCAGTCGTCGACGAGGTTCGTGTTCGGCGAGTACGTGCGCGTCGTCTTGTTCGATCCGTCGCGCGTGCCGAAGAGCGCGTACGAGCCGGAGAGCGCGTACATGAGCGTCTCGTGGTTCTGCGCCTTGTCGGCGTTGACGAGCGGCTTCAAGTCCGAGAGGAGGGACGCGGTGAACGTGTGGCTCGTGTCGATGTAGTCGTAGACGAGCGTGCCCGCCGCGCTGAGCGCGCGTCCGGACATGTCGCGCTTGCCGAGATCCGTACCGACCGCGAAGAACGGCGAGAGCGGCGTCGAGTTGTCCGCCGTGATGAAGCGACCGAGCGCGTCGACGTCGGCGAGCTTGTCGTTGTCCTTGTCGACGAACGGCAGAGGGACGGCGCCCGCGACGAGCGGGATGAGCGCGTACCCGCGCGGATCGCGACGCACGATGAAGCGCGACGTGCCGCCGCCGAATGCCGGATCCTGCGCGTAGAAGAGCTCCTGCATCACCTCGAGGTTGGTTCGCGGACGCGCGAGCACGAGGCGCCCGCTCGTGTCTTTCACCGGCGCCGGCAACGCCGCGAGCGCCGGATCGGCCTTCACGTCGCGAAACTCTTCGTGCGTCACTTCGAGCAGCTTGGAGAACTGCGGATACGCGGCGCCCGGCACCGCGATGCGTTGGCCTCGATCGTCGTACTTCGCGTTCGGATCGTACGGATTCGAATCGGCCGACAAGAGGCTGAGCGTCGCGTTCGCGAGATCGCGCAAGTTCGGGTACGCGATGATCGGGCGGGTCGCGCCGAGCGCGAGATCGATCGGACGGTAGCCCTGACGCGCGTCGAAGCGCGCGTACGACGCCTGCGCATCGGGCGACGCCTTGAACGCATCCATGATGTGCGCGAGCGACTCGGTCGACTGCGGGATCGTCCCGTCGTTGTAGAGCGCCTGAAAGCGCCCGAGCATGTCGGAGAGCTCGTCGTGGAAGCGCGCTTCGCCGCTGACCGCCGGCGCGAGGCATGTCTTCGTGACGTCGGGGTTCTTGTTGTCCTTCACCGGGACCTTGATGTCCGGCATCGTGAAGTCGAGCGCCGCGATGAGATCGATCCGGCGCTTGGCGAGCGTCTCGATCCGCGCGACCGCGCGCGCGCGATCGTCTTGCTGCTGCTGGAGCGTCATCGGCTTGCCGTCCGCGCCGGTCGCGCCATCGACGAGCGGAGGGAGGCGCGAGACGTCGACCTTGTCGGTGTACTTGCCGCCGGTCCCGTTCGCCTTGTGGCACATCGCGAGGAACGAGTCGCCCGTCAGGTCCTCGTGGAGCGCCTGCGCGCCGACGCGATCGCAGAGAATGCCGTACAGCTCTTCGCCGAGCGTGCCTCGCGGCGGAGGCGTGCGCGTCGTGTCGAAGTCGTTCGAGCAGGCCGACACAAAGACGACGCCGACGAGGGGAGTCAGAGCAGACAACCCCAGCGCGCGTCGCGTCCGAAGAGCACGCTTACGCATGAGAGACACCTCCAAAGCCGTTTCAGTCTAGTGCGCCCGGCCCGTTCGGCCACGATGAATCGCCATTCAGTTTGCGTCTCACCGGTCTTTTTTTTTCGAGGAAGGCGCGAAGGGGTCTCGTTCTACTATCCGCGCGATGAACGCCGCGCTCGCCAAGACCACCGCCATCATCCTCGCCGCCGGACAGGGAACGCGCATGAAGAGCGCGCTTCCCAAGGTGCTCCATGCGATCGCCGGTCGGCCGATCGTGCACTACACGGTCCGCGCGGCGCTCGACGCGGGATGTGGGGAGGTGGTGGTGGTCGTCGGTCACGGGCGCGGCGACGTCGAGGCGTACTTGAAGAAGGCGTTCGGCGATCGCGTGAAGACCGCGCTGCAAGAGCAGCAGCGCGGGACGGGCGATGCGGCGCGCGCAGCAATGGGCGCGGTCGGCGCTTCGGCGGAGCGCGTGCTCGTCTACTACGGCGACGTGCCGCTGCTCGCGGCGGACGACGTAGCGGCGGTCGCGATCAAGCTCGACGAGGACACGAGCGCGGCGCTCGCCCTCGCGACGTGCGAGGTCGACGAGCCGTTCGGGTACGGGCGCGTGCTCCGTGACGCGAAGGGCGGCGTCGCCGAGATCCGCGAGCAGAAAGACTTGAAGACGGACGCCGAGCGCGCGTGCCGCGAGATCAACCCCGGCATCTACGCATCGAGCGTCGCGTTCTTGCGCGACGCGCTCGCCTCGTTGCAACCGAACAACGCGCAGGGCGAGTACTACCTCACCGACATCGTCGCGTTCGCGGTGAAGGGCGGAAAGCGCGTAGCCGCGGTGCCGTCGCGCGCCGACGTGCTCGCCGGCGTGAACGATCGACGCCAGCTCGTCGACGCGGAGGACGTGATGCTCCGCCGCATCGCCGAGAAGTGGCGCGTCGCCGGCGCGACCGTGCGCACCGGCGCGCGGATCGAGGACGGCGTCGAGCTCGGCGCGGACGTCATCGTCGAGATGGGCGCGGTGCTCCGCGGCAACACGAAGGTCGGACGCGGCGCGCACGTCGACGTCGGCTGCGTGCTGACGAACGTCACGATCGGCGAGGGCGCGATCCTCAAGCCGTACTCGGTCATGAGCGATTCGATCGTCGGCGCGCGCGCGCAAATAGGGCCGGTCTCGCATCTGCGTCCCGACAGCGACATCGGCGAGGACGCGCACATCGGAAACTTCGTCGAGACGAAGAAGACGAAGATGGGGCGGGGCGCGAAGGCGAACCACCTCGCGTACCTCGGCGACGGCGTCATCGGCGAAGCGGCGAACATCGGCGCGGGGACGATCTTCTGCAACTACGACGGCGTGCAAAAGCACACGACCACGATCGGCAAAGACGCCTTCATCGGCAGCGACTCCCAGATCATCGCGCCCGTGACGATCGGCGACGGCGCTTACGTCGCGACAGGCACGACGGTCACCGAGGACGTCCCCGCGAACGCGCTCGCGATCGCGCGGACGAAGCAGGTGAACAAGGCCGACTATGCAACGAAGCTCCGCGCGCGGTTCAAGGCGGAGAAAGAGGCAGCGACGAAGGCGAAAGAGGCGAACAAATGAGCACGCCCGTCATCGGCAAGGTCGTGACCGAGCGTCGCGGGCACGTCCTCTTCATCGGGCTCGATCGCGCGGCCAAGCGCAACGCGTTCGACCTGCCGCTCTACTACGGGCTCGCGCGTGCGTACGCCGAGCTCGATCGCGACGACGATCTGCGATGCGGCGTCCTCCACGCGCACGGCGAGCATTTCACCGCGGGGCTCGACCTCACGCAGTTCGCGCCGGTGTTCGCGTCGGGGAAATGGGACATCCCGTCGGACGGCCTCGATCCGATCGGGCTCACCGGTCCGCGTCTTCGCAAGCCGATCGTGGCCGCGGTGCAGGGCATCTGTCTCACGATCGGGATCGAGCTTCTCCTCGCGACCGACATTCGGATCGCCGCGCGAACGGCGCGCTTCGGGCAAATCGAAATCAAGCGAGGCATCTATCCCGTCGGCGGCGCGACGGTGCGTCTCCCGCGCGAGGTCGGGTGGGGCAACGCGATGCGATGGCTGCTGACGGGCGACGAATTCGACGCGGCCGAGGCGCTGCGGATCGGCTTCGTGCAAGAGGTCGTCGATTCGGGCAAGGAGCTCGAACGCGCCGCCGCGCTCGCGGAGGTCATCGCGCAGCAGGCGCCGCTCGGCGTGTACGCGACGCTGGCGTCGTCGCGGCTCGAGGCGAGCGCGGGCGAAGAGATCGCCGCGGCGCGCCTTCTTCCGGATCTTCAGCCGATCATGAAGAGCGACGACGTGAAGGAGGGGATCCAGTCGTTCGTCGAGCGGCGCGTGGCGCGCTTCACGGGGCGATGATGCGGGTCGATCGGCTCGCGTTCGCGTTCGCGTTCGGCGTGGCGTCGCTCGCGGCATGCGGCGGTTCGTCGCGAACGCCGCCTCGCGAGGCCCAGCTCGCGGTCGCGCACGCCGATCCGCGCGTGGGCACGTACACGTCGTCGGTCCGCGGCTTCGTGACGTCGTCGTATTGGATCGAAGGACCGGATGGTCTCGTCCTGATCGACACGCAATTTCTCACGTCGGCGGCCGACGAGCTCGTCGACTGGGCCGAGCGCTCGACGGGCAAGAGCGTCGTCCTCGCGATCGTCCTGCATCCGAATCCCGACAAGTTCAACGGCACGGGCGCGCTGCGACGACGGGGCATTCGCGTCGTCACTTCCGAGCAAGTCCGCCGCGCGATCCCCGCCGTGCACGAAAAGCGTCTTCGCGCCTTCTACGAGCGCTACAAGCCCGACTACCCGAAAGAGATCGCCCTACCCGAGAGCTTCGGCGAACGCACGACCGACATCCCGGCGGCGGGCATCACGCTTCGCGCGCACGTCCTCGGCGCGGGCTGCAGCGAGTCGCACGTCGTCGTCGAGTTCGACGGGCATCTGTTCGCGGGCGATCTCGTCGCGAACGACAACCACAGCTGGCTCGAGCTCGGCGCGATCGACGAGTGGCTCGCGCGCGTCGACGAGATGCGCGCGATGAAGCCGCGCTTCGTACATCCCGGGCGCGGTCCTTCGGGCGAGGCGAGCTTGCTCGACGCGGAGGCCGCGTATTTGCACTTCGTCGCCAGCGCCGTCGCCGACGAGAAGCCGACGCTTCCGGCGCGCGCGGACGCCGTGGAGCGGATCAAGCGGCGCATCGTCGAGCGCTATCCGTACGAGTACGACGTGTTCCTCGACTTCGGCATCCCGGCCGTTTGGGAGAAACAGGCGGGCGCTGCGAGCGCATCGTCGAAGTAGCGATTTGCCGCGACCTTCGGACGGCTCTGCCACGAAGGCTGCTTCTTTCTTTGGCTTTCGCTCCGCGATAGGGCACATCCGAGACCATGGACGCGATTCGTATCCGCGGTGGTAAGGCGCTCAAAGGGACCGTACGCATCAGCGGCGCAAAAAACGCGGCGCTGCCGATCCTGTGCGCCACGCTCTTGTCCGACGGCGAGAGCCGACTCCGAAACGTCCCGGCGCTCCGCGACATCGAGACGACCGCCGCGCTCCTGCGCTTTCTCGGCCGAGGCGTCACCGTCGCCGCGCCCGAGGTCGTCGTCGCGGCGGGGAGCGACATTCGGCCCGAAGCGCCGTACGAGCTCGTGAAGCAGATGCGCGCGAGCGTCATGGTGCTCGGGCCGCTCGTCGCGCGCTTCGGCCGCGCGAAGGTCTCGCTCCCCGGCGGCTGCGCGATCGGCGCGCGCCCGATCGATCAGCACCTGAAGGGGCTCGAAGCGATGGGCTGCAAGATCAGCCTCGATCGCGGCTACGTCATCGCCGAAGGTCCAGCGGGTGGCGGGCGGTTGCGCGGCGCCGAGGTCTACTTCGACATGCCCACGGTGACCGGCACCGAGAACATCATGATGGCCGCCGCTCTCGCGAAGGGGCGCTCGACGCTCATGAACTGTGCGCGCGAGCCCGAGGTCGAAGAGCTGGGCCGCGTCCTCAACAAGATGGGCGCGGAGGTCGACGGCGCCGGAACTGACGTCATCCACATCACGGGCTCGGAGAGCGGCGAGCTCGCTCCGTTCGATCACGCCATCATTCCCGATCGCATCGAAGCAGGGACCTACATGGTCGCGGCCGCCGCGACCGAGGGGAGCGACGTCACGATCGAAGGCGCCGTGCTCGACGATCTCGAAGCGCTCGTCGCGAAGATGCGCCTCGCCGGAGTCGACGTCTCGAGCGACGGCCCAAACGTGCGCATCCGACGGAAAGGCCCGCTCCGCGGCGTCAACATCACCACGGGCCCCCACCCTGGATTTCCGACCGACATGCAGGCGCAGTTCATGGTCCTGATGTGCCTCGCGAAGGGCGAGAGCGTCATCAGCGAGACGATCTTCGAGAACCGCTTCATGCACGTCCCCGAGCTGCAGCGCATGGGCGCGAGCATCGCGCTTCGCGGAAACACGGCCGTCGTGCAAGGCGTCGACCGCTTGTACGGCGCCAGCGTGATGGCGACGGATCTTCGCGCGAGCGCGTCGCTCGTGATCGCCGGCCTCGTCGCCGAAGACGAGACCGAGCTCCGCCGCGTCTACCACATCGATCGCGGCTACGAGCGCATCGAGCAGAAGCTGCGCGGGATCGGCGCGCAGGTCGAGCGTGTGAAGGGGGCGGAAGCGTAGTCATGACGCCGCTGACCATCGCGCTGCCGAAGGGCCGCATCTTGAAGACCCTCGCGCCGCTGCTGGCACGCGCGGGGATCGATCCTGCGCCGTTGCTCGCCGACGATCGCACGCTGATTCGCGACGGCGCGGGCGGAACGATTCGGTTCTTGCTCCTGAAGCCGGACGACGTGCCGACGTACGTCGAATACGGCGCGGCCGATCTGGGCGTCTGCGGGCGCGACGTCCTCCTCGAGCGTGCGTGCGATCTGTACCAGCCGCTCGATTTGGGGATCGGGCGATGCCGGATGGTGGTCGCAGGCGTGACGGGGCGCGAGCCACCGCGCGACGTGCCGCGCGTCGCGACGAAGTACGCGCGGATCGCCGCCGCGCACTTCGCTCGTCGCGGAGTACAGGCAGAGATCGTCCACGTGCAAGGCTCGGTCGAGCTGGCCCCGCTGACGGGACTCGCCGATCTCATCGTCGACCTCGTCGAGACGGGCGAGACGCTGGCGCAGAACGGCCTCGAGGTGCGCGAGGAGGTCGTGAAGATCTCGAGTCTCCTCGTCGCAAACCGTGCTTCCTACAAACTTCGCCAGGACGAAGTGCGGCCGCTCGTCGATCGGTTGCGAGCGACCGCACAGTCCTGAGTCGGCGCTACCCGTCGTTCAACCCGTGCTCGCGTCCGGCGGCGAGGGCGGGTCGAGCTTCACCAGCGGTCGCAAACGCTTCAACGTCGCGCGGCCGATCCCGCGCACCCTCGTCAAGTCTTCCACCTGCCGGAAGCGCCCCATCTTCGTGCGAAGCGCGAGGATCGACAGCGCGCGCTTCGGCCCGATCCCCGGCAGGCGCTGGAGATCGTCTTGCGTCGCCTGGTTGAGGAACACCGGATCCTCTGGCGTCGGTGGACCGCGATGCGCTTCTGCGCTCGCCGTCGTTGCTGGTGGATCGCCGTGCGGCGCGGGCTGCGCCGACGTGTCGGCTGCCGTCGGCGAGACGCCCAACGCAGGTGGCGACGCGACGAGCGGCGGTGGATCGCGTGCGGCGCCCGCGTCGTCGACCGGTGGCGCTTGACCCGCAGCGCCCGCGAGCGTCGATCGCCCGATCGCCGCGAGGACGACGAGCGCCCCCGCGACGAGGAGCGCGCGACCGAGCGGCCGCCCCCAACGCCATGCCCAGAGCGCCGCGAGCGCGCGCATGAGCCGCGCGCCCTGCGCCGCAACGCCTGTCCGCAGCGAGAGCTTCATCGCTAGAGCAGCGAGTCCGCGGAGAGTTGCGGCGCGCGCTTCGCCTCGTTGTCGCTGCGGCGCGTGTCGTCGCGCGGCTCGTAGTCGCGCACTTGCAGTGTGCCGTTGGTCGGGATCGCGTCGAGGCGCAGGTTGATCGAGCCGTCGTTGTTGACGAAGCCGACACCGACCCTCGTCCAGAACGTCTTGCCGGGACCACGCTCGACGACCGTGAACACCGTCTTCATTTGCTTCGATTGCGCGTTCATGTGGTTCTCGCTTTCTCTTTCGTGCGCACGCCGTCGTGCGCCGCCGATGCCCATTGCGACGCGCGTGCCGCAGGCGAGACAGCGAATTTCTCGGGGTTTCGTGGATCGTGCCCCTGTCCCGGACAGATTTCGGGGTGTCCCAGGACAAACGGTTCGGCTCTCAACCTGCCGTCATGAGCCCTGCGGCGATCCCGTTGATGGTGACGAAGAGCGTCTCGCGCAACGCCGCGCGCTCCGCGTCGTCACTCGCGGCACGCAGCGCTCGGAGGAGCTCGATCTGGACGTGGCTGAGGACGTCGACGTACGGGTTGCGACGTTCGACGCTCGTCGCGATCGTCGGGGATGCGGCGAGGATGCGGCGCTCGCCGGTCACTTCGAGCACGCGCTCGACGGTTCGCGCGTGCTCCGCGCGGACGAGCGCGAAGACCTCGCCGTCGTTCTCGGCGAGTCGCGCGTAGTGCGCGGCGACGTCGATGTCGGCGCGGACGAGCGCGAGCTGCGCGTTGTCGATGAGCGCCCGGAAGAATGGCCATGCCGCGTAGAGCGATCGTGCGCGCTCGATGCCCTCGGCCGCGATGATCGCGTCGAGCGCCGTGCCGAGGCCGTACCAACCCGGCAGACCATGGCGGCACTGGTTCCACGAGAAGACCCACGGGATCGCGCGGAGATCCTCGAACGCGAGGCGCGCGGTGCGTGACGAGGGGCGTGACGCGATCGGGAGCTCCGTGATCTCGCGGATCGGCGTTGCCGCGACCGTGTAGCGCGCGAGCCGCTCGCGATCGCCGACGAGCTCTGCGTACGCGCCGCGAGACGCTTGCGCCGCGATGGCCAGCGTCGCGTCGCCGCCACGTGGAGCGCGCGAGCCGCCGCGGTCCACGAGCGAGCCGACCAGGACGGCGTGGACCATCAGCTCGAGATCGCGCCGCGCGATCTCCGGGCGTCCGTAGCGCGCGGCGATCGTCTCGCCCTGTTCGGTGACGCGCAGCCGGCCACCGAGCGCCTCGGCGGGCTGCGCGCGGATCGCGCGATTGGCAGGACCTCCGCCGCGTCCGACGGCGCCTCCGCGCCCGTGAAACACGGTGAGCGTCACTTTCTCGTCGTTCGCCACGCGCACGAGCGCTTCCTGCGCGTGCATCAGCGCGACTTGGCTCGCGACGTATCCGACCTCTTTGCCGCTGTCGGAGTAGCCGATCATCACCTCGAGCTCGCCGCGCAGCGCGGCGCGGACGGGTGCGAGGGCGAGGATGCGCCGCGCGAACGATTCGGCGCCGTCGAGGTCGGCGAGTTGCTCGAGGAGAGGTACGGGGCGGAGCTCATCGGGCGCGAGCCGCGCGGCACGCACCAGGAAGAGCACTTCGAGGACATCGCTCGGCGCGCTCGTGAAGCTGATGACGTAGCGCTCGCACGCCTCGGCGCCCTGGTCGCGTCGCGCGCGACCGACGACGTCGAGCGTCGCGAGCAGCTCGCGCGTAGGCCCCGAGAGGCCGCTGCGATCGCGTGGCGCACCGACGTCGGCGCGATCGAGGAGCGTCGCGAGGAGCTCGACGCGGCGGGCCTCGTCGAGTGCGCGGTATCCCGAGACGCCGCCGCGCGCGAGGAGCTCGTCGACCGCGGCTTCGTGAACCGCGGAGTGTTGCCGCAGGTCCATCGTCGCCAGGTGAAATCCGAACGCCTCGGCGCGGCGCTCCGTATCGCGCAAGCGGCCATCGGCGAGGCGCGTGAGCCCTGCCGCGCGCAGCGTGCGCCGAAGAAGCGCGAGATCCGCGCGGTACTCCGCGACGTCGCCGTACGCCGCGTCTCCTCGCACACGGGTCGCGTCGAGCCGCGTGCGAACGTGACGCAACTTTTCGCGCCACGGCTCGGGCGATGCACCCAGCTCTTCGATCGTCACATCGGCTTTGCGCGCCGACACCGACAGCTCGCGTGCGAGCGCGTCGGTGTCTCGCAGCGCGCGCGCGAGCGCCAGCGATCTGTGCCGCTCGAGCGCGGCGCGCGTCACGTCCGCCGTGACGTGCGGATTCCCGTCGCGATCGCCGCCGATCCAAGTCCCCCACTTCAGAAAGGGCCCGACGTCGAATCGCTCGTTCGGGTAGCTCTGCGCCAGCGCGTCCTCGAGCTCGCGCACGATCGCCGGCGTGACGTCGAAGAGCGTCCTCTCGAAGACGTGCAACCCCGCGCGCACCTCGTCGGCGGGCGTCGGACGCGACGCGCGCGCTTCGTCCGTGCAATAGAGCGCTTCGACCGACTCGCGCAGCCTATCGAGCGTGAGCGCGCGCTCGCGATGTCCGCGGCGTGGATCGTCGAGCGCGTCGAGCGCTACGGACACGTCGGCGAGATGATCGATGACGGTGCGACGCCGCGCTTCGGTCGGGTGCGCCGTGAGCACGGGCATCACCGCGAGGCGCGCAACGAGCGCCCTCGTCTCGTCGGCGTCGACGGCATGGGTCGCGAGGTGCGCGCACGCTTCGGAGATCGATCCTTTCACCACACCTTCGCGATCGCGACGCCGAAGCGCTCGCACGCGCTGCTGCTCCTCGGCGACGTTCATGTGGTGGAACATCTGCGTGAACGCGTGCGCGACAGTCGCCATCGTCGGCGCGTCGAGCGCGCGAACGCGATCCGCGAGCGCGTCGCGGCCTCCTGCGAGGCGACCCCCGCGGAGATCGATCGCGGCGCGTTCCAGCCCGTCCACCGCCTCGATCGCGTGCGCGCCGCCGCGTCGCTGCACGAGCGCGCGAACGAGCCCGGTGAGAAGGCGCACGTCGCCGTCGAGCTGTCTCGTTTCGGCGGGACCGCCTGGAGCGGCCGGGGCGGGTTGCGCGGACGAAGTTTCGATTGGACGAAGTACGTAACTTGTAGATGAGTGACGTTCAACCCAGGGAGGGCGAAAAAGGAACCCCGGGGTTGGAGCTTGGCTGGGGAACGCCCGGTTTGGCCGAAGCGTTGTGCCCGTGGTATCCAGAACGTCAGACGAGGTGTGTCATGGCTGCTGACGATCGCGCTCCCGAAGACTTGGAAGTCCACCGCCGCATCGAGCAGGACGGCGATCTGTCGCGACGAACGTTCCTGGGCGGAGCGGCTGCGGCCGCCGTCGCGGGGACGATGCTGCGATCGAGCGACGCGCTCGCCGGGACGGATCCGAAGATCAATTACGCCGCGTCGCCGCCCGCCGGCTTCCGTCCGTTCGCGGCGCCCGGGCGCGTCATCAAGGTGAAGAAGTCGAACAGCCTGATGCCGAACGGCTTCTACCCGAAGCCCGACGACGCGAAGGAGATGCTCCGCCGCGCGATGCAAGAGCTCACGGGCAAGAGCGACCTGGCGCAGGCCGCCGGCATGTTCGTTCACAAGGACGACAAGGTCTGCGTGAAGGTCAACGGCATCGCGCTCAAGAACATGGGGACGAACAAAGAGCTCGTCCTCCCGTTCCTCGAGGCGATGATCGCGTCCGGCGTCCCCGCCGGGAACATCACGGTCCTCGAGCAGTACGGCAGCTTCCTCTCCGGCACGCGCATCGACGACAAGAACGTCCCC
>JAYVXB010000556.1:0-4400 GCA_043785585.1 Deltaproteobacteria bacterium
GGCCGTATTCTGGTCGTGGACGACGAGGCGAACGCCCGCGCGGCGCTCAGCGAGATCCTGCGCGACGAGGGCTATGCCACCGAGACCGCCGCCGACGGCTTCAAGGCGCTGGGGAAGCTCGAAGAGTTCGCGCCGGACGTCGTCCTGACCGACCTCAAGATGCCCGGCCTCGACGGCATCGCGTTCATGGAAAAGGCGAAGAGCGCCTCCCCGCAGACGGTCTTCGTGGTCATGACCGCGTTCGGCACGATTTCGAGCGCGGTCTCGGCCATCAAGAAGGGCGCCGAGAACTACCTGACAAAGCCCCTCGACTACGAGGCGCTCTCGGCCGTCGTCGACCGCGCGATGGAGAAGGCGAAGCTTCTCCAGGAGACGCTCGCCCTCCGCGAGCGCTTGCGCGAGCGCAATGCATTCGGCCACATCGTGACCGAAGACCCGAAGATGCGCGCCTTGCTCGATCTCGTCGGTCAGGTCGGGCCCAGTAAGGCAACTGTGCTCATCACCGGCGAGAGCGGCACCGGCAAGGAGCTCATCGCCGAGGCGCTCTGCGCGGCGAGCCCCCGGGCCAATGCGCCCTTCGTGCGCCTGCACTGCGCGGCGCTGGCCGAGTCGCTCCTCGAGAGCGAGCTGTTCGGCCACGAGAAGGGCGCTTTTACAGGCGCCGTCGCGCGGCGCGAGGGTCGCTTCAAGCAGGCCGACGGCGGCACGCTCTTCCTCGACGAAATCGGGGAGATCCCGCAAGGCACGCAGGTGAAGCTCCTGCGCTTCTTGCAAGAGAAGTCCTTCGAGCGCGTCGGCGGCAACGAGACGATCAAGGTCGACGTCCGCATCCTCGCTGCGACGAACCGCGATCTCAAAGCGGAGATGGCGAAGGGAGCGTTCCGCGAGGATCTCTTCTATCGACTCAACGTCGTGAGCGTCGAGCTCCCACCGCTGCGCGATCGCCCGGGCGATGTCGCCGCGCTCGCGAGCTTCTTCTTGCGGCGCTACGCCGCCGAGAACGGCAAGACGATCGACGGGTTCGGCGACGAAGCGCTCGAGGTCCTGATCGGGTACGCGTGGCCGGGCAACGTGCGGGAGCTCGAGAACGTGATCGAGCGCGGCGTCGTCTTGTGCGACAGCGGACGGATCGAGAAGCGCCATCTCCCCGCCACCCTCGTGCCGCAAGACGAACGCGCAGGCCCTCCGCCGATCCCCGGCTCCACGATCCAAGAGCTCGAGCGCTACGCGATCTTGAAGACGCTCGAAGCGTGCGGCGGATCGACGTCCAAGGCGGCGCTGCTCCTCGGCGTGTCGCCCCGCAAAATCCAGTACAAGCTCCACGAATACACGGGCACCGAGCCGACCGAAGACGCCACGGACGCGAAGGGCGAGGCGTGAGCGAGATCATTCTTCGCGTCGACGGCTTGGCGAAGACCTTCAGTAAGCCGTTCACCGGCAAGAAGGTCGAGGCGGTGCGCGGCGTGTCGTTCGAGGTCGCGCGCGGAGAGATCTTCGGCTTTCTCGGACCGAACGGATCGGGCAAGACGACGACGATCAAGATGCTCACCGGGCTCATCTCAGCGACGCGCGGCAAGGCGACGCTGTTCGGTCATCGCGTGCCGTCGCCCGACGCGATGGCGCGCGTCGGCTTCTTGCCGGAGAACCCGTACATCTATCCGTACCTCACGCCGCGCGAGTTCGTGTCGCTGTGCGGGCGCCTCAGCGGGTTGTCGGGGGCGAAGCTTCGCTCGCGCGTCGAGGCGGTCATCGCGGCGGCCGGCGTGTCGCACGCGATCGATCGCGCGGTGCGCACGTTGTCGAAGGGGATGACGCAGCGGGTGGGTTTGGCGGCGGCGATGGTGCACGAGCCGGAGCTGCTCGTCCTCGACGAGCCGATGAGCGGGCTCGATCCGGTGGGGCGCAAGGAAGTTCGCGATCTCATCGTCGAGGAGAAGCGCGCGGGCCGCACGGTGTTCTTCTCGAGCCACATCCTCAGCGACGTCGAGATGCTCTGCGATCGCGTATGCATTCTCCAAACGGGCGAGGTCGTGCTCTCCGGCGTGATCCGCGATCTCCTCGCACGCCACGGGCGGCGCACGGAGGTCGCGCTCGCCGGTGTCGACGACGAGCTCGCGGCGGCGCTCGGTGCGTCAGGGCAGAGCGGACACCGCGTGGGCGAGTACTTCATCGTCGAGGTAGCCGAGGACGCCGACGTCCGTACCGTCGTCGAGCGCGCGTGGGCGGCCGGTGCGCGCGTCGAGAGCGTGACGCCGAAGCGCGAGACGCTCGAGGACCTCTTCGTCCGCCGCGCGCTCACGTCGGTGAGACCGCCCGCGTAGCTAGAACCGTCCTTCGATCCCGAAGACGCCGCCGACGATCCCCGTCTCTTTCGGCGCCGTGAGCGGCGCGACCATCGGACGCAGCTCTGCGACCTGCGGAACGACGCGCGACCGCTGCACGACGATCTCCGGCACGAACGTCAGCTGCGCCTGCACGACCCCCGCGACCGCCGTGACCACGAACGCGCCAACGACGAACAAGTTCACCGTGCGCGTCGTATTCGCGCGCGCGATCCATCCGTCCTCTTCCGTGCGAAGCCCCGCCGTGTGCGCCTGCGACGCGTTGCTCAGCTGCGCGCGGTAGATCGGAATCGTGATCCCCGCCACGAGCGCGAGGGCGCCTTCGGACGCGAGGAACACCCACCCGAGCACCGGACTGCCGTTCTGGAACTGGCCCGCGCCGAACGGCAAGAGTGCGAAGAGGCGCGAGTGCCGCTCGATCTCGACCTCTTGCGACGCCATCGTCTCGAGGAGCGCGAGACGCTTGGCCGCGCGCGCTTTGTCGGCGACCTCTTTGTCGTGCGCCTCTTGCGCGGCGCGCGCAGCAGCCGCCTTCGCAGCGTTGATCTTGTCGGTGATCTTCGAGCGCGTATCGATGAAGAAGTTGATGACCTCTTGCGGGAAGCGCAGAGGGTCCGGCTCGTACTCGGGTCGTGCGAGCAAAAGCTTCTCGAGGATCGCCGCCGCATCCGCGCGACGGTTGATCGCGAACATCGTCGCCGCCCAGTACATGCGCGCGTCGCTGATGAGCGCCGGATCGTGGAGCGTGCCTCCCGCCGGATCGAGCATCTGGTGAAAGCGGCGATCCGCGTCCTCGTAGTTCTTCGTCGCGTACGCGGCGCGCCCCTTCTCGAAGTCGGACTGCTCGTCGGCGCGCGCGCGCGGCGACGCGAGCAAGCAGGCGAGGGCCAGCGCGACGGGCGCGAGGAGAGGGCGCAGGATCATGGAGGAGGGCGTGACGACGCCCGACCCCAGAGTAGACGATGTGAGCTAGCGCGTGAACGTGACCTCGCCGGTCTTGCCGGCAAAGAGCTGGATGGTCTGCTGCGTCCCCGACGGGAGCTGCTGGACCGTAAAGCGCGCGCTCTTGTCCTTCATCGGGATGATCGTCTGCGTCTCGGCGCGCACGGCGACCTGCGGCATGCTCGTGATCTGGTACGTCGCGTTCGCGTCGCCGTGGACGACGAGCGTCGCAGGGCGAATCGTGAGCGAAAGGCTCACCGGGACCGGGTCCTCGCCGGGGGCGATCGGGAAGTCGCGGGGGATGCAGAGGTCTTCTTTGCAAGTCAGGTGGAGCTTGTGCCCGCGCTCGTCGACGCTGAAGGTGTAGCTCCCCACGACGTCGACGTCGCCCTGTCCGTCGAGGCTCGCGACGGCGCCGTACGACGGGTAGCCGATGCTCAGCGTCACCTCGCGACGGACCTCCTTCATGATGCCGGTGAGGGCTGCGCTCTTCACCGGCGCGATCCGCGGCGCCGTGGCGCTCGCGAGAGGCTGTCCGCTCGACGACGCGACGACGGAGGGCGCGGCGCTCGGGCCGGGCGGCGGCGCGATCTCGATTCGCGAGATGCTCGCCGGCTGGAGCACGGGGTCAGGCGCGATTCGTTGACGGACGGCGCGCGTGATGAAGAACGCCGCCGCGCCGAGCACGATCGTGACGGCGAGCATCCTCGCGCCGCGCTTGAGCGTGCGCGACAACGCGTCCGCGCGGTGCATCGTCGACACGATCTTGAGGAGCGCGGGATCGGTCGGCGCATACGCGAGCGCGCGGTTGTAGTCGGCCGCGGCGGAGAGGGCGTCGCCTCGTTTGCGCGCATCGCCGGCGAGCGCGCAGAGACGCTCGATCGTCTTGGCGGAGTGCGCCTTCGCGTACTCGTCCGGATCGTCGAGCCACGCCTCGAGCTCGCCGCGCGGCTGCTCGACACCGACGCGCGTGAGCTCGCGCAACATCGCGTCGCGCATCTCCGCCGCGTCGACGAAGCGATCCGCCGGATCGTGCGCGAGAGCGCGATCGAGGATCATGCTCCAAGGCTTACCGACCGTCGCCCGCTCGACCTCCGCGCTCGGGTACGTCCCGTC
>JAYVXB010000557.1:0-13745 GCA_043785585.1 Deltaproteobacteria bacterium
CTCCCCCGCTGGCTCTCCCTCCTCCTCTTCGTCACCCTCCCCCTCCTCGCCCTCGCCCTCACCGCCGCGCTCTTCCTCCTCCGCTCCCATCGCTGAACATTGCTGCCACCGCTCCGCGCGATTACCTTCCCTCGCTCCATGACCGCGACCTCGTCTCTCCTCCTCGAAATCGGCGTCGAAGAGCTCCCCGCTTCCTTCGTCGACGCCGCGCTCGCCGCGCTCCCAGGTCTCGTCGTGTCGCGCCTCGCGGACGCGCGCCTCTCGCACGGCGACGTGAAGGCGCTCGGAACGCCGCGCCGTCTCGCGATCCTCGTTCGCGATCTCGCGACGACGCAGCGGGATCTCGACGAAGAGCTGATCGGACCGCCGGAGAGCGTCGCGTACAAGGACGGAAAGCCGACGAAGGCCGCCGAAGCGTTCGCGGCGAAGCTCGGCGTCGCGGTCGAGGCGCTCACGATCGTCGAGAAGCAAGCGGCCGGAAAGCAGAAGGCGGGGCGGTACCTCGTCGGTCGTCGCGTCGAGAAGGGGCGCGCGGCGACCGAGCTCCTCGGCAAGTCGCTCGCCGACGTGTGCGGCGCGATCCCGTTTCGGAAGTCGATGCGCTGGGCGGATCTCGACGCGACGTTCGGGCGGCCGGTGCAGTGGCTCGTCGCGCTCCTCGGCGAGCACGCGCTCGACGTGTCGTTCGCGGGTGTGCGCAGCGCGCGAAAATCGCGCGGGCATCGCTTCCTGTCGCCGGCGGCGTTCGACGTGACGAACGCGGAGACGTACGTCGAGGAGCTCCGCGCGCGACACGTCCTCGTCGATCGCGACGAGCGCGCGCGCACGATGATGGAGCGCGTCGCGGCGGCCGCGAAGGCGGCGGGCGGCGTTCACGATCCCGAGCCGATGCTCGTCGACGAGAACGCTTCGCTCGTCGAGGAGCCGCACATCGTGACCGGCTCGTTCGATCCCGCGTTTCTCGATCTTCCGGCGGCGGTCATCCGCGCGATCGCGCGCGGGCATCAGCGCTACTTCTGCGTGCAGAAGGGCGAAGACGAGCTCTTGCCGAAGTACCTCGCCGTCGCGAACACCGCGAACATGCCGTCCGTCATCGCGAAGGGGAACGACCGCGTGATGCGCGCGCGCCTCGCCGACGGTCGCTTCTTCTACGAAGAGGACAAGAAGGTCCCGCTCGAGAAGCGCGTCGAGAAGCTCGCCGGCATCGTCTTCCACAACAAGCTCGGCACGATTCGCGAAAAGGTCGACCGCATCGAGAAGCTCGCCGCGATCATCGCCGACAAACTCGGCCTCCCCGAAGCGACGCGCGAGCAGGTGCGGCGCGCCGCGCATCTCTGCAAGTTCGATCTCGTGTCGCTGATGGTCGGCGAGTTTCCCGAGCTGCAGGGGCACATGGGGCGCGCGTACGCGCGGCACGCGGGCGAGGCGGGCGTCGTCGCGGACGCGGTGCGCGATCACTATCGGCCCGTCGGCGCGTCGGACTCGGTGGCGACGGACGATGTCGCTGCGGTCGTCGCGCTCGCGGATCGCATGGACACGCTGACGTGTTGTTTCGCGATCGGCCTCACGCCGACGGGCGCGGCGGATCCGTACGCGCTGCGACGCAACTGCATCGCGGCGCTGCGGACGATCCTCGACAACGCAGAGCGAAATCCGACCTACGCCACGCTCGCGTTCGCGTCCCTCGTCCGCGACGCGCACGCGCAATACACCGGAGCGAAGCCGCTCGAGCTTTCGAAGGACGACACGGGGCTCAAGGTGACCGAGTTCGCGCTCGAGCGTCTGCGCGGCCTCGTCGCGACGGCGACGAGCAGCGCGGTCGCCGACGCGATCCTCGCGGGAGAAGGGTTGGCCGCGATGGATGCGCCCTGCTCGACGATGGTTCGCGCGCGCGCGCTTCAAGCGGTCGTCGACGGCAAGCAGCCGTGGCTCGAGAAGGCGAAACAGGTCGCCAAGCGCCTCGGCGGAATCAGCAAGCAGGCGCAGCCCAAGCTCCACGCGCGCGAGGCGTTTTCGAACGCGAAGAAAGACGACGCATCGATCGTGAAGCTCGTCGAAGACGCGGACGCGAAGACGCGCGATCTCCGCGACGTCGCGAAGGTGCGCGCCGCGCTCGAGTACACGGGCGAGCTGGCGACGCGCCTCGACGAGATCTTCGTCGCGACGCTCATCAACGATCCGGACGACGCGGATACGCCCAAACGCCTCGAGCTCCTGTCGTACGGGGCAGGCTGCATGCTGCGCATCGCAGACTTCTCGAAGTTGGCATGAGCGGACAGGTCAAAGGCTCCGTCATTCAGTCGCGGCTCGCGTTCGTCCGCGAGCGCATCGGTCCGGGCGCGACCGCTCGCGTCCTCGCGCGCTTGAGCGACGCCGACCGCGCCGTGCTCAGCGGGACGATGATGCCGTTCGCGTGGTACCCGTTCGCGCTCAACGAGCAGCTCGACCTCGCGATCCGTGACGAGCTCGGGCGCGGCGACGACGTCTTCCTCGAGCTCGGCGTGAAGTCGTGCGAGGACAACCTCGCGTCGTCGAGCCAGCGCCACTACATCCTCGATCGCAACCCGCAGGCGCTCTTGAAGCACACGAGCGCGATCTACCGAGTCTATTACGACACGGGACGACGCGAGTACGAGCGCGTCTCGGACACCGCCGCGGTCCTCCGCACGTTCGCCAGCGAATCGTTCTCCGCCGCGGACTGCCTCACGGTCGTCGGTTGGTACGAGCGAGCGATCACGATGTGCGGCGGGCGCAACGTCCGCGTCACGGAGATCGTGTGCCGCGCGAAGGGCGGCGCGCACTGCGAGTACCGCTGCGAGTGGGATTGACGCTCAGGCGGCGCCGACGTCGACAGGCGTCCCGCTGAAGCTCGCGTTCGCGGAGATCGCGTCGACGCTCGCGTCGTCCGTCAGGTCGTTGATGCTCGCACCGGCGTGCGCGCGCGCGACGTCCATCGCCGCGCCATCGCGGTGATGTCCCCAGCCGTGCGGCAAGCTGACGACGCCACGCGCGATCTCGTCGGACACTTCGAGCGCCGCCACGATTTCGCCGACCCGCGATTTCACGCGAACGCGCGCACCGTTCGAGAGGCCGCGCGCGCGCGCGTCGTCCGGATGCATCAGCAGCGTGCAGCGATCCCCGCCCTTCACGAGGCGCAGGCTGTTGTGCATCCACGAGTTGTTGCTTCGAAGCTGTCGCCGTCCGACGAGGCAGAGACCGCTCGACGCGCTCTCGCGGAGCTTGGCTTCGAGGCGCGGGAGATCGCCGAGGTAGAGCTCGGGCGTGAGGCGAATGCGACGCTTCGGCGTGTACAAGCGCTGAGGAAAACGCGGGACCAGGGCGCCGAAGTCGAGGCCGTGCGGATTGTCCTCGAGCTTGCGGAGCGACAGGTGACGCGGTCCGGTGCGAAGCATCAGGTCGAGCCACCGACGCGGCCCGAGCGCCATGAGCGCCGCGCCCGCGCCCGACGTGACCGCGCGACGCACGCCGCTTCGATGGGCGCCGATGCGCTTCGTCAGATCGGCGAGGATCTCCCAGTCGTGCCGCGTGTCGCCGGCGGGCGTGAAGATCGGCGGCGCGTACCTGGCGACGTCGCGCACGGCGACGGTGTTGAGGACGACGTCGTAGTGATCGCGCTCGAGCCCGAACGACGTCGGCAGGAGCAGCGTCGCGTGGCGGGTCGTCTCGTTCTCGTAGATGTCGATCGACGCCATGAAGTCGAGCTTCGCGAGCGCGCGCTCGAGCCGCGCCCCGTTCGGCGTCGACAGCACCGGGTTGCCCGCCATCGTGATGAGCGCGCGAATGTTCCCCGCTTCGATCTCCTCCGCGAGCACCGCGACCGGCAGCTCGCCGCCGAACTCCGGAAGGCCGCGCACCTTGCTCCTGTATTCGCCGAACGTCCCGGTCATCCCGACCTTCGCGGCGAGAGCGACGAGATCGATCGCCGGCGACGTGAACATCATGCCCCCTTCGGCGTCGAGGTTTCCCGTGACGACGTTGAGGGCGAGGACGAGCCACGCCGCCGTGCCGCCGTGCTCCTGCATGCAGATGCCGACGCGGCCGTAGCAGACGGCGCGCCGTGCGTTCGCGAAGTCGCGCGCGAGCGTGCGGATCGTGTCGGCCGCGATCCCGGTCGCCGACGCCACGGCTTCGGGCGAAAAGGGTTTCGCCGCCCGCTCGAGCGCGTCGACGCCGTCGGTGAAGCTCGCGAGCCGACCGAGGCGCGCGCGCTTCTCGGCGAAGATCACGTGCAGCATCGCGAGCAAGAGGAGCGCGTCGCTCCCCGGCGCGATGAAGTGGTGCGCGTCCGCGATGTCGGCGGTCTCGGTGCGTCGCGGATCGACGACGACGACCTTCCCGCCGCGCGCGCGGATCGCCTCGAGGCGGCGCTTGATGCCTGGTGCGGTCATGATGCTGCCGTTCGAGACCACCGGATTGGCGCCGAGGATCAGCATGAAATCGGTGCGATCGACGTCCGGGACGGGAAGCAGCGCTTGATGCCCGAACATCTCGAGCGACGCGAGCATGTGCGGCAGTTGATCGACCGACGTCGCCGAGAAGCGCGAGCGCGATCCAATCGCCGCCCAGAACGCGAGCGCATAGAACAGCCCCGCGTAGTTGTGCGCCATCGGGTTGCCGAGGTAGAGCGCGACTGAATCGCGACCGTGCTCGTCTTGAATGCGCGCGATCCGCTCGGCCATCTCGTCGAGCGCGGCGTCCCACGTCACGCGCGCGCGCTCACCGTGCGAGCTTCGCCTGCGTGGGGCGAGGACGCGATCCGGATCGGTTCGCACGTCGTCGAGCGCCGCCGCCTTCGGACAGATGTAGCCACGGCTGAACGGATCGTCACGATCGCCGCGCACCGTCGTGACGCGACCGTCTTGGATCTCGACCGCGACGCCGCACCCGGCCTCGCAGAGCATGCACGTGGCGAGGCGCGTCTCGGACATGGACATGAGAGAGAGATTCACAGGAACGGCCCTCGTTGTCATCCTGAGCGAAGCGAAGGACCCCCGAGTGAAACGGGGCTCGCGCCGATTGGGGGTTCTTCGTCCTCGCTTCGCTCGTCCTCAGAATGACAACGGGTTAGAGTCGCCGCCGATGTCAAAGCTCGTTTTCTATTTTGGTGACGGCAAGGCCGACGGCGATCCGTCGCGTCGCGATCTCCTCGGCGGCAAAGGCGCTGGCCTCGCCGAGATGACGGCGCTCGGGCTCCCTGTCCCGCCCGGCTTCACGCTCTCGACCGAGGTCTGCGCCGCGTACGCCGCCGTCTCCGGTGAGGGCGGCAATCGCGCCATCAGCGACGCGGTCCGCTCCGACGTCGAGACGGCGCTCGCGCGCGTCGAGAAGAGCGTGGGCGCAAAGTTCGGCGACGCAGAGAACCCGCTGCTCGTCAGCGTCCGCTCCGGTGGACGCGCATCGATGCCCGGCATGATGGATACGATCCTGAACCTCGGGCTCAACGACGCCACCGCCAAAGGTCTCGCGCGCCGCACGCAGAACCCGCGCTTCGTCTACGACGCATACCGCCGCTTCATCGCGATGCACGCGAGCGTCGCGCTCGGCGTGAGCAAAGAGCACTTCGAGCGCGCCTTCGACGACGTGCGCACCAAGATCGCGATCGCGAAGGGCGTCGACAACACGCGAATGAACGCCGAGGAGCTCAAGAGAAAAGTCCCCGACTCGGAGATTCCCGCGGAGGATCTCGAAGCGATCGTCGCGACGTACAAAGCGATCGTGAAGAAGGAGACGGGGAAGGATTTTCCGACCGACCCGCGCGAGCAGCTCTGGGGTGCGATCGAAGCGGTCTTCCGCTCGTGGAACAACGAGCGCGCGGTCTATTACCGGCGCATGCACGACATCCCCGACTCGTGGGGGACCGCGTGCAACATCCAAGCGATGGTCTTCGGCAACCTCGGCGACACGAGCGCGACCGGCGTGGCGTTCACGCGCAACCCGTCGACCGGCGAAAAGAAGCTCTTCGGCGAGTGGCTGCCGAATGCGCAGGGCGAGGACGTCGTCGCGGGGATTCGCACGCCGATGCCGATCCTGGAAGGTCCGTCGGCGCTCGAGAAGAAGATGCCGGAGGCGTACGCCGAGCTCGAGCGGATCGCGGCGAAGCTCGAGTCTCACTTCCGCGACATGCAGGATCTCGAGTTCACGATCCAGAGCGGCAAGCTCTACATGCTCCAGTGTCGCTCCGGAAAGCGCGCGAGCAAGGCGGCCGTTCGCATCGCCGTCGAGATGGCGAAGGAGGGGCTCATCACGAAGGACGAGGCCGTCCTGCGCGTCGATGCCGATTCGCTCGACCAGTTGCTCCACCCGACGCTCGACCCGAAGGCGCCGAAGCGGACGCTGGCGCGCGGGCTCTCCGCGAGCCCCGGTGCCGCGAGCGGGCACATCGTCTTCGACTCCGACGAGGCCGAGCGCAAGGCGGGACAAGGCAAGCCGGTGATCTTGGTGCGCGTCGAGACGTCGCCCGAGGACATCCACGGCATGAAGGCCGCGCGCGGGATCCTCACGGCACGCGGCGGAATGACGAGCCACGCGGCGGTCGTCGCGCGCGGAATGGGAAAGCCTTGCATCGCCGGCGTCTCGGCGGTCGCGGTGAACTACCAGGCGCAGACCATGACCATCAGCGTCTACGACGAGAACGGTCTGCCGGTCGAGACGGTCACGCTCAAGCGCGGCGACGTCATCACGATCGACGGCGGGACGGGCCATCTCTACGAAGGTGCAGTACCGACCGTCAGCGCGGCGCTCACCGGCGAGTTCGGCGAGCTGATGAGCTGGGCGGATCCAATGCGGACGATGAAGGTGCGCGCCAACGCGGACACGCCGCTCGACGCGCGAACGGCACGCGCGTTCGGCGCCGAAGGGATCGGCCTTTGTCGCACCGAGCACATGTTCTTCGAAGAGGATCGCATCGCCGCGATGCGCGAGATGATCCTCGCCGAGGACGTGAAGCAGCGCGAGATCGCGCTCGCGAAGCTCTTGCCGCACCAGCGCGAGGACTTCGTCGGCATCTTCCGCGAGATGCGCGGGTTGCCCGTGACGATTCGCCTGCTCGATCCGCCGCTGCACGAGTTTCTCCCGACGAACGACAAGCAGATCGAAGGGCTCGCCAAGACGATGGGCGTGTCGCCGCAGCACCTCGCGCAACGCGCGAAGGATCTGCACGAGTACAACCCCATGCTCGGCCACCGCGGCGTGCGTCTCGCGATCACCTACCCGGAGATCTACGCGATGCAGGTGCGCGCGATCCTCGAGGCGGCGGCGCAGGTCGCGAAAGAGGGCGGCGACGTCCACCCGGAGATCATGATCCCGCTCGCGATCACGAAGGGCGAGCTCGAGAAGATGCGCAAGATCGTCGAGCGCGTCGCGAAGGAAGTCTTCGCGACGACGACGCCGGTGGCGTTCTCGTTCGGGACGATGATCGAGCTGCCGCGCGCGGCGGTGCTTGCGAACGAGCTCGCGGAGGTCGCGGAGTTCTTCTCGTTCGGGACGAACGATCTGACCCAGGCGACGATGGGTTTGTCGCGCGACGACGCGGGGAAGTTCTTGCCGGCGTACGTCGAGGCGGGGATCTTGGCGAAGGATCCGTTCGTGTCGCTCGACCAGGACGGCGTCGGCGCGCTCGTGAAGCTCGCGATCGTGAACGGACGAAAGACGCGCCCGAACATCAAGCTCGGCATCTGCGGCGAGCACGGTGGCGATCCGCCGAGCATCGATTTTTTCCAGCGCGCGGGCCTCGACTACGTCAGCTGCTCGCCGTTCCGCGTCGCGATCGCGCGTCTCGCCGCCGCGCAGGCTGCGATGCGGGCGCGCGGGGCGAAGCAGGGCGCTGGAACGGCGTAGCGGCGGCGAGCACGCCGAAGCACAGCGAGACGACCGCGGGCGACGCATCACGCGGTGAAGACGTCGCGCCGGCGAAGCAGCCGTCGGTCGCGCGATGGACACGCTGACCAGCGGTGGATACCCTTTTTCGATGAGCGGATTGCGCCGGTCGTTGTTCTTCATCATCGCAACCGGCGGCGTCCTCGTTGCGTGCGGAAGCAACTCTCAGCCTCCCGCCGCCGACCCACAGCCGACGGCCGACGCTGCGCCCGATGCCACGGGTCCCGATGGCGGCGTCACCGATGGCGGTGACGGCGGAGCCGATTCGCCCTGCGATCCCAATGCAACGCTCCGCTGCACATGCAGCTCCGGCGTCGGTATCAAGCGGTGCTTGCCCGACGGAAGTCGTTGGTCGGCATGCACGTGCGCGAGCTATGGCATCGAGCTCGCCGTGAGCTCGTCCGGCAGCGACAGTGCGGCCGGCACGTTGAGCGCGCCGTTTCGAACACTCGAGCGCGCGCAGGCTGCCGTTCGCGCCGCGATCACTGCTGGCTTGCCGAGCGATGGGCTCGTCGTCTGGCTTCGCGGTGGGAGCTACGAGGTCACCAAGACGCTCGCTCTCGGGCCGAACGACTCCGGTAGCGCGTCGGCCATGATCACGTGGAGCGGCTACCCCGGGGAGAGCGCGCATCTCGTCGGCGGAAAGACGATCCCGCCCGCTTCGTTCGAGACGGTGAAGGACACCTCGCCCGTCTGGAGTCGGCTCGACCCGTCCGTCCAAGGCAAGGTGCTCGTGGCCGATCTCTTGGCGCTCGGAATCACCGACTATGGAACGTTGGTGTCGAGTGGCAATGACTGCTCCTCGGGCGCAAAGACGTCGGCGCTCGAGCTCTCGATCGATGGCGCTGCCATGCAGCTCGCTCGTTGGCCGGATGCGACCGAGGACAACGACGTGCTGCCGGCGACGACGGCGTCATCGCTCCACGTGTTCGGCGAAGGACTCACGCCCGATGTGTCCGGGGACTACGTGAAGTCGGGCGTCCTCGATGGCGTGACTCAATTTTCTCGCAGCGGCCTCGTCGGAGGCAAACAATACAATCTTCATCGCGACAGCTGGACGGACTCGAGTGGGAAACACGTTGCCTGGTTTCTCACGACATCGATGACGGGATATCCCTCGGGCGCCGATCCTTGGTTTTTCGTCTACGCCCCCGGCTTCAAAGACCTCGACCCCGCGAACGGCGCCAGCGGGCACCCGTCGTTCAGCGATCCGGCGGCCATTCATCAGGGGTTTGTCCGGGTCAAGAAGGGACTGTCGGCGACGCAGCTCGAGTACGCGAACCCGCGACCCGCGCGCTGGCGGACAGCGAGTGACTACTGGCTGCACGGACTGTTCAAGTTTGGCTGGGCGGAGTGCCACACCCAGGTCGCCGCGCTCGACGACCTCACGAAGACCATCACGGTCGCGACCGCTCCGGGGTTCGGAATCACCGAACGGCAGCCCTACTACGCCGAAAATCTTCTCGAGGAGATCACGGCGCCGGGCGAATGGTTCCTCGACCGTGCGACGGGGAAGCTCTACCTCCTCCCACCCGCGAGCCTCACGGGCAAATCGATCATCGTCTCCATGCTGAAGACGCCGCTGGTGTCGCTCGCGAGCGCGTCGCATTTGAGCCTTCGCGACATCGTCTTCGAGAGCGGGCGTGCCAACCTCGTCGAGGTCACGAACGGCTCCCACATCCGTATGGTCGGCCTCACGCTGCGCAATGGGGGTTCCGCCGGCGCGGCGCTGGAAGGCACCGACATCGGCGTCTCCTACGCGCACATCTACGGCACGGCCGACGATGGGGTGATTCTCTCCGGAGGAGATCGACCGAGCCTGACGCCCGGAAACGACTTCGTTGAGAATTCGCATATCCACGACTTTGCGCGCTGGAACTGGATGTACAAAGCGGCCGTCACTCTTGCCGGCGTCGGCAATCGCGTGAGCCACAACAAGATTCACGACGCGCCCCACAACGCCGTGTTGTTTTTTCAGACCAACGACGCGCGAATCGAATTCAACGACATCTATCGCGTCTGCCGGACTACCGACGACGCTGGCGCCATCTATTCGGGGAGAGACTGGGGTGCGCGCGGCGACGCCGTGAACAGCAACTACATTCACGACCTGTCGAGTAGTCTCGGCGACGCCGTCTCTGCGATCTATCTGGACGATTGCCTCAGCGGCGTGGAGGTAAAGGGCAACATCATCGACCGCGTCGACGGCCTGGGCATCCAGCATGGCGGCGGGCGCGACGATCTCATCGAGAGCAACGTCATCGCGAATTGCGCACGGGCCGCGTTCGATACCGATGCCCGATGCGTAACGTGGGCAGCGAGCAGCATCCCCGGGCTTCTCGGCTCGCTCGAGGCCAATGGCTATCAGCGCGATCCCTGGCGTATGCGCTATCCCCTTTGTGCGGCGATTCCCGACGATCTGGCGGCGATCTCGGCGCCCGGATCCAGGTGGCCCTTGCCGGAGGGAACGGTGTTCTCACGCAACGCGGGATTCGCGAACGTCGAGTGGCTGCACGCCGAAGACGCCCTTGCCGTTCCGGCCTTCAAGGAGCTCATGGACAACATGCCCAATGCCACCAACGTGTTCGTCAACGAACCGGCTGGCGACATGAACATCGCGCCGGGATCTCCCGTGCTTTCGATACCTGGGTTCATGGCGACGCCATTTGCGAGCGTGGGCATTCAACCCTAATGCGCGGCGACGTGGGGGGACGTTGCCCGAAGGATCGGGTCGCTTGCCCCTCATGCTGGGTCGCTTGCCCATCGCATGCGCTTCCTTCGCCGAGGCATCGGGGCGTCTCCCCACGCCAGCCGCGCGCTTTCCCGTCTCCTCGGGTCGCGACCCCACGGCGACGGGTACCATCCCCGAGACGTTCGTAAGCCTCACCGAGCACCCGGGAAGCGATCCCACCTTCTCGGATAGCTTGCCTCTGATATCGGGTAAGCTTCCCTCTACGCGAGGCAGGCCATTCCACTTCGCGGGCACGACACCCCGAACCTCAGGAGCGCGCGGTTCCATGGCTACGAAGAGCAATGCCACCGTGAAGCTCGCTCTCAACGCGATGATCAAGGGACTGCAAGGCGCGTTCGGCGCGAAGGCGCCGTTCACCCTCGCGGGGCGTGCCTACAAGCGCGACGAGATCGTGCAGATCCTTCAGGAGCTCATCGCCGCGATGGACGCGGTGCGCGCTGCGGAGTCGCAGCTCAAAGGGGCGCGTACGAACCGAGTGAACGTGGCCAAGCGCGTGCAGCCCATCGAACGCGCGCTCGAGCGTTTCCTGCGCGCGGTGTACGGCGCGGACAGCCCGAAGTTGCTCACGTTCGGTCTCAAGCCGGAGGGGCCGCGCAAGGTGACGATCCAGACGAAGGCCGATGCGGTCGAGAAGGCACGCGCGACGCGCAAGGCACGTGGGACGCTGGGGAAGAAGGAGCGCCTAAAGATCAAAGGGAAGCTGCCGGAGCCCGGGTAGATCAGAAGCGACCTCTGAGCGAGCGCTGCGCGCTTCCGATTGACTCCGCCGCTCGCTTCGCCTCCCGCCAGCCCGTCGCCGTAGTACTTCCGCGCGAAGTCGAAGTACGCCGCCGCGCGGCCGAGCAGGACGCGGTGCCCTCAGCCTCCGCATGGCGTCGCTGAGGCCGCGATGCCCGCCGCCGTCGACCAGCGCGCCGCTCGCCACGCCGGCTCGGTCGCCTTTGCTGCCGGCCGTTGCCATGCGCCGAGTCGTCGCCGGCCCGATGACGTTCGAGGTCACGATCGCGGCGACCCCGCGGACGTTCTACATCGTCGACGACCTCTCCGAGTGGGCCCACACGCATCCTCAGTACGTGCGTTGGGCGGCCGCGCGCAACACGGAGAGATGCGGCGACGCGCCCTTCTCGCGCCCGAGTCCATCGCGAAGATTGCGCGGTGAAGCTCCCGATCGCATGCTGCGAGCAATGCGGACCCCTTGGCCAGTGATTCACCTAGCTCTAGAGACGATATGCTCCGCGGTACCTTAGCGCTCGCCGCCGTCGCGCTGTTCGCACACTGTTCTCGTGGCTCCTCCGGCGCATCGCCACCGCCACCGCCGCCCATTGGAACCGGGCTCACGGCGACTGCGACCATCGGACCCGAGGGCGGGACGGTGTCGCTCGAGCACATCACGCTCACCATCCCGGCCGGTGCTCTCGCGTCAGGCCAGGCGATCACCGTAACCTCGAGCAAGTCGCCGGCCCCTTCGAGCTTGAGCCCGACCTCGCCCGTCTACTCCTTCGCGCCGAGCGGCCAGACGTTTGCGAAGCCTGTCAGCGTGGCGTTCGACGACAGCGACGGTGCCAGACAAGCGATTTGGTGGAGCGGGGCCGGGGCGGCAGGTTTCGATCCGATTGGATTGGCGCCGGGCGGGCCGCTTTCCGCGGCGGTCACTCACTTCAGCGACGGATTCGTCGGTGCACGCCCAAGCTCCTCGATGGCGGTGCAGTTCGCCGTGGACACGCCGCCCATCGTCTACGCGTGCAATATCGCACCTGGCGTCGGAATCGGGAGCGGCATCCGGCCGGGAAATCCGAACCAGCAAGCGGGTGTCTCGCTCACGTGGGGCGCCGGCGCGCAGGCCGATGCGCGGTGCCCTGCCCCTCCCGGCGCTCCGGTCAATATCACGCTAGAGTTCTTGTTCGTGGGCTCGTCTCCGGATACAGCCGTGACGCTACCGGCCGGCAGTTTCGCGCTCCAGCCGGGCGCTTCTGCGATCGCGCACGCTCACTTCGAGTACTACCTTCCGGGCGGGCTCGTCGAGTACGACACAGCGGGCCAGACGGCCGTTGGATTCGTAACGCTGCCGGGCGCAGGGGAACGATTCACGCCCTCAGTCGCGTCTTGGAATCAAACCTGATCGACGTCATGGCGTTCGACCTGACGCTCGTGCCCGTGACCCCGAACCCGGCGAGCGGGGCGCCGGCCGTCCTTCGGATCGCGGCCGCCAGCGCCTACGCGCCCGACCCGCGCCTGCACTGAACCGCCGGCCGCAAGCAAAGGGTACGTACGCGCTTCGGTCCGAACGGAATCGCCGATAGCGCCGATTCCGGTAACCGCCGCCGGCTGGGGTATTCGGCGAATACGCACGGCATGCGAGCGAGCGCGAGCTCGCTCGCTCGGCAGGAGCGAGAACGCCTCAGGCATCTTCTCGATGAGCCGAAGACGTTCGTAACGGCACCGCGCACGACGGAGGCTGGAGCGCGGAAGCGAGGCGCGATGTTCGAGTACATCAACTTTCTACGATCGATGCCGGCGCCACTCGTCGATTGGCTACGTCAGCCCGGTGGAGTACGAGTCGATGAAATTCGAAGTACGCAATGCCACGTAGTCAAACCGTCCACTGAATGAATCGGAGGAAGATCATTCAAGCTCAGAGCTTGTTGAAGGTGAGGGCGTTCCCCGACATCAGACCGGGATCGATCAGCGTGAAGCTCGTTGGCGTCGCCGTATATTGAAAGGCGCGGGCGGTGGCCGGCGATGGGCACACGACTGTGGCCGTGAGGATGTTGCCCGAAACGGTGAAGGTGAGTGCGCCACGGTATACATTGCCGTTTTTCAACGTGACCGACTGCATGCACCCGGCGGAGATCTGGATTGTCTGTTGAGGTGAGGTTCCGGAGTCGGGGATGCAGTTCTGGTTGTTGCTGGCGTGAAGCACTTCGACGTAGGTGCCGTCGACGATCGCTCCCCCCACGCCCGTCGGCAGCGCCCCGCACGACTCGGAGACTATGGTGGTGGGGACGGGGAGTGAGCTGCACGTTCCATCGCCCCCGTCCGGCATGACGGTGCCGCAGGTGCCACCGGCCGCGCCGTCGCCTGGGGCGTCCCCGGACAG
>JAYVXB010000558.1:0-4391 GCA_043785585.1 Deltaproteobacteria bacterium
CGCGCGGGCGCGAGGAGGTTCAAGCTGCCGCCGGGAACGAAGCGCTCGTAGTCGAGCACCTGCCCGTTGCCGCCCGCGACGTCGACCTGCGTGTTGCCCGCTTGGTCGGTCGTGGTGTGTTGCCGCTTGATGAAGATGATCGACGAGACGCCGACTCCCGTCTCCTCGCCGGCGGACTTGCTGCACGCGCCGCCGAGCGAAACGGCAGCGACGAGGAGGCCGAGAGCAGAGACTGAGGCGATACGTTTCATGGCGGCACCAGGCGCGCGGGGGTGGATCGACTCCGCGCAGAGGACGGATAGAGCAGGAAGCGCGCCACGCACGAGACGCCATGTTTTTGGCTCGATCGGTCACGTCCGCGGCGCTCCGGAATGGGCTGCGGGCCCGAACGATGGGGGGCGTTCACCCCGCGGCCCGAGGGCGATGAGAATCGCGGCGGGGAGCGTACGCTTCGGCACATGCGAAGCCGCGCGGCGCTGCTCCTGATCGTCGGTGCCGCGTGCGCGGCGCCGCGGATCGTCGAGCCGCCGCCGTACGTCGCGCCGAGCGCCGCGGAGCCGATGAGCGATCCGGAGGAGTACCGCGATCGAAGCATATCGATCGCGGCCGGGCAGGATTACTTCATGCGCTTCGGCGTCGGCGATCCGTACTCGACCGGGATCGCGTACCCGGTGTTGCTCGCGCTCATGCAAGCCTATCCCGACGATCTCGGGAGAGACTGGCGCGAGTTTTCGTCGAAGCTCGGGTTCATCGCCGCGAGCGATCCGAAGACGCCGCCGACGGGATTTCATCTGACGATCGATCCGAACACGCGCGTGCCGTTCGTCGTGATGAACTGCCAGCTCTGTCACGCCGACGTGCTCAAGCTCCCGGCGGGCGACACGATCGTTCCGGGGATCGGCAGCAAGCGCGTGCGCGTTCACGCCTACGACGCCGCGCTCACGCGCATCGGGCTCGATCCCGAGCTGACGGTGGAGCGGCTCGACGAGCTCGCGACGAAGGCGGCGACCGAGCGCGGCGTCGTGTGGCCGTACGAGATGCGCCGGCCGATCCTCGTCGCGACGTTGAAGGAATGGAGGCGCCGCGCCGCGCTGCGCTCCGCCGACACGAAGAAGCTCGAACGCGCGCTGCCTGGGCGCGTCGCGACGATCGAGAGCTTCATGATGGCGCTCAACATGCAGCGTGGGACGCACCTCGCGCTGCCGGAAAAACAAGGCTGGACGAAGATCCCGGACGTGCGCGGCTTTCGTTACCGAGAGACGCTCAGCTACGACGCGGTCGGCACGGGCGCTCCGAGCGCGCTCGCCGCGGAAGCGGACTTCGCGTTCGGCGCGCGGCCCGTTTGGTACGACACGCATCGCCATATCGGGACGAGCCTCTATCTCTTTCTGCGCGCGTTCGATCGGAAGCTGCCGTATCCGGGAAATCTCGATCGCGATCTCGCCGCGCGCGGGAAGTCGGTCTTCGAGTCGCGATGCGCCGGATGCCACGGGACGTACGCGGGCGACGCAGGCAATCAACGCGCGGCATACCAAGAGCGCGTCGTGCCGCTCTCGGCGATCGGAACGGACGACGCGCGGCTTCGCGCGGTGACGCCGGAGCTCGTCGATGCGGCGAACGCGGTGCCGATCACGAAAGGACTGACGCACGTCGAGGCGACGAACGGGTACGTGCCGCCGGTGCTCATCGATCTGTGGGCGCGTGGTTTGTACGGACACGCGGGGCAGTGGCCGACGCTCGACGTGCTCGCGATGAAGCCGGAAGATCGCCCGCGTATGTTCATCGTGTCGACGGACGCGCCGTACGATCTCGAGCGCGTCGGATCGCGTTGGCGCGCGACGTCGCCGCAGGACGGCGCGCCGCTCGCGCCGGGCGAATACGTGTGGGACGCGAGCGCGCCGGGATGCGGCGTCGGCGGTCATCCGTTCTTGAGCGATCTTCCCGCGCAAGATCGCCACGCTGTGCTCGAATACGCGAAGACGCTGTGAAGCGCGGGTTGATGTAAGGTTGCGCCGAAACTCCCCGTTGACCGTCTGATGTTCGGGGGTTCACATGGTGCCCCTGGGAGGCCACTGACAATGCTCATTCGCAAGCTTTCGCCTAAGCACGCTGTCCGCTTCACGATCTCGCTCGCCGTCGCAACGCTCGCGGCCGCGCCGCTCGTTGTCGCGTGCGGCAGCAAGGATCCGCCGCCCAACAACCCCAACATGGCAGCAGGCCAGTGCCCGCCCAACGCGGCGCCCGGCTACCCTGGCTGTCCTCCGGCAGGCGGCGGCACCGCGCCTCCGGGCACGTATCCCCCGGGCACGTATCCGCCTCCGCCGGCGACGGGACCTGCGACGGCGCCTCCGCCGGCGACGGGACCTGCGACGGCTCCGCCTCCGACGGCTCTCCCGACCGCGGGTGATGCGACGGACCTTGCGATCAAAGCGGCCGCCGCGCAATGGGCGCCCGGCATGCAGCCCGATGGTGCGCGCGCCAACGTGCAAGTCGTCGAGGGCAAAGACAACTCGATCTCGATGACGCTGCAAGGCGGCAAGTGCTACGCGGTCATCGCGCTCGGCGCGACGGGCGGAGTGCTCGGCCTCGACGTGCAAGTGATGCTTCCGCTCATAACGGCGCCTGCCGCGAGCGACACGTCGGCGATGGGCGTCGCGGTCGCGGGCAAGGGAGCGAACGCGATTTGTCCGCTCACGCCGCTGCCGATTCCGTACACGGTCCGCGTCATCGCGCGCAAAGGCTCGGGCACGGTCGGCGTTCAGCTCTATTCGAAGATCAAGTGAACAGCAGGCAGTCTGTCTTGAAAATCGCCTGACAGCGGAGCTTTGAATCGGACTTCGCTGTAACGATCACTGTCGCATGGAAGATGTGGCGCGTGCTTCGGGCGCGCCGCATACCTCGCTTCGGTGTCGTGAACCGTAGCAATCCCTCCCACTCCGCAGACGAGCTGACGCCCACCGTGCCGAACGCGGCGCGAGCGCCGAGCACCGCGGTGAATCTCGGCGCGCTGATCGGTGTTCAGCGCGACGACGGTCCGACGCCGCGCGTGAAGCGCGATCCGCCGCCGCTGAGGCCGCGCGTTCCGACGCTGCAGTTCTACGGATCGCCGCCGGTGATCCGAACGAAGGCGGCGTCGCAGCCTCCGCACGCGATCCGCGCGATCAACGCGCCGAAGTCGCCGCTCGCCGCGCGTACGTCGGCACCGCCGCTCCCGCCGCTCGGCGCGCGCACGTCGGCATCGCCGCTCCCGCCACGTGCGGCGCGCGTGTCCGCACCGCCGCTCCCGCCGCGCGCCGCGCGCACGACGACGCGACCGCCGCCGCTCCCGCCCCGTGCGGCGACGCGACCGCCGCCTCCGCCGCGGAGCGATACGATCGCGACGCCGCCGAAGCCGCTCGAAGCGTTGATCGCGGCGGAGCTCTCACGGGGCGCGACGTTGCCTCGCGGCGGCATCGTCGAGCTCGACATCGAGCCCGATACGCTGCCGGCGCTCGACTCCGCGATGGACCTCCGCGCGACGGATCTCGTCGAGACCGGGATCGGCGCGAACGACACGCGTGACGATCGACCGAACGACGCGCGCTCCGAGCGGCCGGCTCCGCGATCGTCGTCGGCGATCGTGCTTCCGTTCGCGCGATGGAGGCAGAAGGGGACGCTCCTCGCGGCGGCGGGATTGGCGGCGGCGGCGGTCGCGTCGCTCGCGGTGAACGTCGGCGTCGCGGTGTGCGTCGTCGATTCGTTCTCGTCGTCGACGCCGCCCGCGGCGCTCGCGCTGGTGTCTCTCTCCGTGCGCGCGGGCGTGCCGTCGGCGTCGCGAGCTCCGAAGCCGTCGCCGCGTGTCTGCGATCTCGCGGGCGAGCCTCGCGTCGTCGCGCGCCGCATCGTCGTCGCCGGTGGGATCGAATCGAGCGTCACCGATGGGCGCTTCGCGCTCGGCGTCATGACGTCGACGCGCGAAGGGCGGGCGCTCGAGGTCGACGTCGCGACCCTCGCGACGATCGCGAGCGCGAGGATCGGTGCGGCGCTCCCGCTCCGTCGCGTCGTGCCGCTCCTTCCGACGGGCGACGTCGTCGACGCAGCCGGCGACGTCGGCGATGGCGCGCGCACGGCGATCGATCCGCGCGGCGCCGTCACGCTCGCGCCGGCGCGCATCTGGAAGATCGGCGGCATCGCTCCGGTCGAGGCCGTGCGCGCGACGCCGCTCACGTCGATGAAGGGCTACGCGGTCGCGTTTCGTCGCGCGGGCGCGATCTGGCTCGGCGCGACGGGCGGTGACGACGCGGGGACGCCGTACGCTCCGCTCGTTCGTCTGTCGGAGCCGGGCCGCCGCGTCGGCGCGCCGTCGGTCGCCGTCAGTGGCGACGCGGTCTTCGCTGCGTGGGCCGAGCGCA
>JAYVXB010000559.1:0-13719 GCA_043785585.1 Deltaproteobacteria bacterium
GCGTCTTTGTACGTGCCGAGCGCGACGCCGCGCGCCGCGTGCGCGCGGAGAATCGGATCGCGCGACGTGAGGAAGCCGTCGACCTTCGCGTCGTGCGACTCGTCTCCGCGACGCGCGAGCGCGAGCACCGAGAGCGGCGCGTCCGATGCGGCCGACTCGGCGCGATCGAGGAGCGTGAGCGTCGGGACGCGGCCATCGGGATCGCCGTCGAGCAAACCGATCCCGAGCACTTCGCGCGTTGCTTCGTCGCGCTCGCCCGCGATGTGCGCCAGGAGCGCGGTGAGCGCCGCCGGACGAGGGCCGTCCGCGAGCGATGCGACCGCGGCGGCACGACGCACGCGTACGTCTTTGTCGGCAAGCGCCGCTTCGAGAGGACGCTTGCCGAGCGCGACGAGGGCGCCGACGCCGACGGCGCGATCTCGAACGTCGGCGGACGCCGCGAAGCGATCGATCAGCGCGTCCACTTTCTCGCTCGCCTCTCCACGCCCGAGCGCGCGCACGACGTACGCCCGCACGCCGAGCCGCTTGGTCGCCGCCGGCGCCGCGATCGTCATCGCTTCGATCGCCGCCATCGCGTTCGGGCTGGGCGAACGCGCGATCGCGCTCGCGATGTCCGAGTGGAGCGCGCCGTTCTTCATCAGCTCGACGAGCGCCTGCACAGCGAGCACGTTGGGCGAACGCCCGAGCGACACGATCGCCGCCGCGCGCATCGCCGGATCGGCCGACGCGATCGCGCGCGCCGCGAGCGCCTTCACGATCCCGGGCGAGAACGTCCGCTCCGCGAGACGAACGCCCGACGCGGCCGTCGTGTCGTCGACGATGAGCGCCTCGACCTGCTTCGCGCGATCCGGAGCGCCGAGGAGCACGAGCGTCTCGACGCCCGCGATGCGCAGGCGCGCGTCGCGATCGCTCGCCGCGGCGGTCGCCGCCTCCACCGCGCGCATGTCGCCCATCTCGGCGAGCGCGAGCAGCGCCGCCGAACGAAGCAGCGGATCGCCCGTCTTGCTCAGGCCGCGAACGTGCTCGATCGCGCGAAGGTCGCTGATCTGCACCACGAGGCGGAGCATCGACGGCGTCGTCAGCGTCACCGATCCGAGCGCGCCCGCGTACTGCGGCGGATACATCGACAGCCCGAGGAGCGCCGCGGACTGACCCGGACCGCCGCCGCGCGCGACCGCGATGAGCGACTCGTACGCGTGCGGATCGCCGCTCGACGCGAGCGCGATCGCCGCGATCTGCCGCGCGAGCTGGAGACGCGCCGCGTGGTCCGCCTCGTCGACCGTAAAATCGCGCGAACCGGTGCGCGCGACGCCGGGCGGGCGAGACGGCGCTGACGTCGTCGGCGCACTCACGATGCCGACGAGCGCGGTCTTCGCCGACTGCTCGCCGAGGAACGCCGCGAGCCCTCGCGCGACCTCGATCATCGCGCGTGCATCGCGCCGCGCCGCGCCGGTCGGCTCGGACTCGCGGACGAGAAGCGCGAGAGCCTCGGGCGACTTCGACGCCGCGGCGCGCGCGATTCCGCGGAGACGCTCGTTCGCGTCCGGCGAGCGCAGCATGCGCGACGCGATGTCCGCGCCGAAGTGCGCGCGGAGCTCGGGCGAGCTGTCGACGTTGGAGTCGAGCGTCGACGTGGACGATCCCGCGGGACGCGTCGGCGCCAGCGGACGCGGAGGCGGCGGTGGTTGCGCGAACGCGGACGCGCCGACGAGAACGACGCCGAGCGCGAACGTCGCGCCGAAGCGCCGTCGTCTCACGGCGTCTTCTTTCCGGGCGTCTTGTGCCCGCCGCCGCCGCCGCCGCCGTTTCCGCCTCCGCCGTGACGCTTCGGGCCCGCGGGTGTCGCGGGCGTCGCACCGGTCGATGGCGTCGGCGTCGGCGTCGGCGTCGCAGGCGGGGCGGTGGTCCCCGGGGCGGGCGCGAGCGGGGTCGGGGCCGAGCTCGGCGTCGCAGGCGCGACGACGATCATGAACGCGATCCCGCTCTCGCTCCCCGGCTGCTGCTTCACGGCGTCCCAACCGACTGCCTCGGACGCCTCGTCACGGAGCGCGAGCTTGTCGACGAGCGACGAGATCGCCGCCGCGCGATTCACCGCCGCGCGCTGCGCTTCGTCAGGCTTGCCCGCGCCAGGGCGCGCGCCGATGAAGAGCGTCCAGTCGAGGTGCCGATTGAGCTCGAGCACGATCGCGCGCAGCGTGAACACACTCGCCGGATCGACCTCGGGCGCGTCGGCCTTGCCCGTGAGCTTGATGGGCGAGGCGAGCTTGATCGGGAGCTTCGGGTTCTGTGTGTCGATCGTCACGAGCGGTTTGCCCCCTTCGTCCGGGCAACCGTCGTCGTCCTTGATGCCGTTGTAGACCTCGGCCTCGTCGGGGCACTTGTCCTCTTCGTTCAAGTACGAGTCGCCGTCGCGATCCGGGTTCGGGCAGCCGTGGCGCCGGTAGTCGGGATTCGCTTGGCCCTTCGTGTTCGGACAAGCGTCCTTCAAGTCCGGGACGCCGTCGGCGTCGTTGTCGAGCTCGGGGCAGCCGTCCTCGTCTTCGAAGCCGTCGATGTCCTCGGCGTTCGTCGGGCAGCGATCCTTGTCGTCGGAGATCCCGTCGTCGTCTTGATCGGTCCCATCGAAGGGGCAGCCGTTCTTCTTCGGATCGTCGCTCGCGACGCCCTTCACGTGCGGGCAGGCGTCGAGCGGATCGAAGATGCCGTCGCCGTCCGTGTCTGGTGCAGGGCAGCCGTTCCGTTTCGGATCGTTCCACCACACGCCGGCCACGTGAGGGCAGGCGTCTTGGCGATCGAGGATGCCATCCTGATCGGCGTCGTCCTCGGGGCAGCCGTCGTGATCGTCGATGCCGTCGAGATCCTCGGCGTCGTCGGGGCAGAGATCCGCGTCGTCCGGAATTCCGTCGTCGTCCTTGTCGTGCGCGCGTGGCGCCCATCCGAAGCCGGCGACGGCGCGGAACGCGGGGACGCCGACCGCGCTCGAGAGGCCGACCTCGACGCCGACGACGGCGTACATGTCACGGTAGTGACCGATCGCGATCCGATCGGACACGCCGACGAGCACCGGCGAGAGCGCTGCCGCTCCGCTCGCGAACGGCGCCGTCGGGCCGGCCGGAAGCCAGCCGTGCGCGCCGAGCTCCCACGTCTGCCGGTTGTCCTCGTCGATTTTCTCGCTGAGGATCCCCGGTCGCAGCGACGCGCCGATCGACCACGGGATCTCGTCGCCGAACGCGATGCCGCCGACCGTGGGATCGGGCCACGTGTTGTGCGCGGTGCGCAGCTTGTATCCGAGGCTCGCGTGGACCGACGCGACGACGAGCGTGTATTCTGCAAGGAGCCGCAGCGACGCGGTCGTCGAGCCGTCGGTGAGGTAGCTCGCGCGATCGCCCGTCGGCAACGTGAGCGCGCCGAGCGCCGCGAGCCCGAACCCCGCGGTGAGCCCTTTGCGGACGTTCGAGATGATCGTCGCCTTGCCGTGGAGCCCGATGTCGCCGAGCGCGCTCGACGGCACTTCCCCCGTGGTCGCGATCGTCGTCGGCAGCCCGCCGGTCCCGTGCTGGTAGAGCGCCGTCGGCAAGCTGAGCCCGAACGCCGCGCGTTGCCCGAGCCCGACGTTGGCGACGAAGTCGGCGCCGAGCAAGTTGATGACGGGGCGCGACGCGACGTCGGTCGTACCCGCGCGACGGAGCGTGATCGGATCTTGTGTGTAGTGGAGCCACCCCGTGAGGTTCCATTGCCAAGGTCCGGGCGTCGTGACCGGCTCGAAGTTGAGGCCCGCGTTCGGATCGCCGGAAGGACGCCAGGTGCGCGCATCGATCGAAGGGAGCGTCTGGGCGGCGGCGTCGGCGGCGAACGTGACGAGCGCGGTGCCGAGGAGGCCGAGGAACAACGAGACGACGGAGGACGGGGTTCGCATGCTCGATTGCGGAGGCTACTCGACGCACCGGCGTCGATAAAGGACGCGGCGCGGGCGGGGCGTCTCATTTGGGAGTCGGGGGAGGGGGCCGCCGCGCCAGCTCGTCGCGGGCGTCGACGAGATCCGGCGAGCCGGGGAAGATCGGCTCCCACTCGGCGAGCTGCGCCGCGACGCCGTCGAGGTCGCCGCTGGCGAAGAGCGACGCGAGGAGAGCGCGCCGCGCACGCGGATCGCCGGCGCGCGCGAGGGCGCAGACACGGAGGAGCGGGACCGCGTCGCGAGCGCGCCCGTGGACGACGAGCCATGCGCCGACGCAGAGGTTCGCGCGGTCGGAGGCCGGGCGTGCGGCGGCGTAGGCGGCGCAGTGCGGGTAGGCGCCTTCGAGATCGCCGCGGGCGAAGAGGCGGAAGCTCTCCGCGAGGTGCGACTCGGGATCGTCGGGGCGCTCGTCGATCATCGCGGTCTGGAGCGTCGCTTCGTCGCGGTACGCGGCGGCGCGCGCCCACGTGAGCGGGACGAGCGCGACGGCCACGACGATAGGAAGAGCGCGGGCGAGCGGCGCGATGCGACTCGGCGCGAGCGATGCCTCGACGCGTTCGCGAATCGTCTCGAACGCAGCCGCGCCGACCAGCGCCGCAGCGACGGCGGCCTCGTACGCATAGCGATCCGAGATCGCCCCGTACTTCACGGCGACCGCGCCGTGCATCGCGGCGGTCGCACCCGCCGCAGCGAGGCCGCACCACGCGAGCGAGCGTGCTTCCACGGCGCGGCGAACGAGCGCGCGATCGAGGAGCACGGCGATCGCAATGGACGCAGCGAGAACGATAACCGTGCCGACGAGGCCGACGCGCGCGACCGAGACGTACACCGCGAGATCGGTCGGCGCGACGATGTCCTTTGCGAGGCGTAGCGCGACCCCTGCGGCTGCCTCGACGTACGCGAACGGCCCCGCGTCGCCCGCGGCGAACGCCTGCACACCGACGAGCCGCCGGAGCACGAGCATCGCCGCGACCCCGGCGCCGCCGCCGGCCGCAGCGAACGCGAGGCGCTTGCCGTCGCCCTTCGCGGCGCCGATCGCGAGCACGATCGCCGCGCACGCGAAGAACTCGCGGAACGACGCCGCCGCGAGCGTCCCCGCGAAGCACGCCGCGGCGATCGCAACGCGCGACGTTGCTCGCGCGACGAACGCGAGCGTCCCGAGCAGCACGAGCCACCCTGCGAGATCCTGCCTCCCACCGACGTACGCGACCGTGTCCGCCGTCGCGGGATGCACTGCGAAGAGGAGCGACGCGAAGAGCGCGACCTTCTTCGTGGCGCCGAGCGCATCGAGCGCGGCGAGCATCACGACCGCGACCGCCGCGTGAAGCACGACGTTGAACGCGTGCTGCGACGCCGCGCTTGCGCCGAACATCTGCCAGGTCGCCCAGTAGAGCGCGCCCGTCAGCGGTCGGTAGTACGGGACGTTCTGCGGTTGCGCGCTCGCTGCGAAGAGCTCGCTCGTGACGAGGACGCGCAGGCCGCCCAGCGTTCGGACGAACGGGTTCGAGACGAGGAGCGCGTCGTCGTCGAGGACGAAGCCGGCGCGCAACGCGGGGAGGTGGGCGAGGATCGCGGCCGCCGCGACGCTTGCGAATCGCGCGAGGCTAGTTTGGTTGAACCGGCTCGACAACCGCGGCGTCTTTCTCTGCAGGCTCCCCCAACCGCGACTGCGCTCCCTCGTTCTTCGCCTGCCATCGCTTGATCGCGCCACTCAGGACGTCGCCGATGAGCGTGCGGTAGTCGATCTTCGCCCCGTTCGCGATGAGGCAGAGATCGCTGTAGTCCGGCGTCAGCCCGGGCAGCGGGTTGACCTCGATGACGTAGACGGTCCCTTCCTTCGTCATGCGCAGATCGATCCGCGCGACGTCGCGGCAACCGAGCGTCATGTACGTCGTGCGACAGACGCGCTCGATGCTTCGAAGCTCTTCTTTCGTCAGCGTCGCCGGGCATTCGTAGCGCACGTGCGACTGCCAGTCTTGCTTGCACTCGTAGTCGTAGACGGGGCGCTCGCCCGCGTTCAAGAAGACGACCTCCATCGGAGGAAGCACGCGCGGTCGTCGCTCGCCGAGAAGACCGACGGTGAACTCGCGTCCAAAAATGTACTCCTCGACGAGGGCGGGCTGACCGTATCGCTCGATGAGCTCGCGCGCGACCTCGCGCAGCCGCCCTTCGTCGTCGCAGACGCTCTTCGACGTGATCCCTTTGCTCGTGCCCTCTTGGTTCGGCTTCACGATGACGGGGTAGCGGAACGTGCGGAGCTTCTCGCGTCCGGTCGTGAGCACTTGGAACTGCGGCGTGTCGACGTCGCGGAGGATCCGCTTCGCGAGCGCCTTGTCGAGGCAGATGCTGAGCGTCGCCGAGTCGCTGCCGGTGAACGGCACGCCGAGGAGCTCGCACAAGTTCGGCACTTGCGCCTCGCGGTTTCGTCCGCTGATCCCTTCCGCGATGTTGAAGACGACATCGACGCCGCTCGACAAAAGCGCGCGCGGAAAATCGGGCGTCGCTTCGAGCGGGATGACGGTATGGCCGTGGCTCTCGATCGCGCGCGTGATGGCTTGGATCGTTTCGGGCGCGTCGTACTCGGCTTCGCGATCGTCGCCGTCTTGCGAGTCGATCCGCTTCATGTTGAACGCGAGCCCGACCTTGAGCGCGCTGCGGCGCGATCGCGCGCGCGGCTTGGTCGCGTCGAGGAGCGGCGTGAGGCCGTTGCGCGCGGCGGCGGCGCGGAGGACGGCGTTGAGCGTCGTGTCGTAGTCGTAGCCCGCGGTGTTCGCCGCGATGAGAAGCGCGCTGTCGGGCTCGAAGCTGGGGAGCGGCGTCGTGCTGATGAAATAGATCTCGCCGTCGTGCGCGATGCGAAAATTCAGCGCGGCGACGTCGCGCATCCCCATCGCGTCGAACGTGCGATCGGCGACGTGACGAAGGCGCTCGAGGATCGCAGGCGAGAGCTGCGCCGGCGCGCGCCGCGAGACGAAGCGCGACTCGTGATGCGCGAGTTGGAAGTCGAAGATGTCGTAGCGGCGCGCGTACGTCGGATCGACGATGATCTCGACCGGAGGAAGCTCGCCGAGACCGTCGACGCGGCAAACGCGAACGTCCGTCCCTGGGATGTAACGCTCGACGAGGACGCCGTCGGGGTACTTCGCAAGCAGCGAATCGACCGCGCGCCCGAGCTCGATCGGATCCTCGGCGACGCTCTCCTGCGTGATGCCTTTGGACGATCCCTCGAAGTTCGGCTTCACGATCACCGGGAACGGAAGCTCGTCGAGGCCGCCGCCGCGGAGCGACTCGCGCGTCACGAAGCGACCACGCGGGCTCGGCACGCCGTACCCCGCGAGGAGCTTCTTCGTGAGCGCTTTGTCGAGCGTCACGCACAGCGTGTACGCATCGCTTCCGGTCGCGGGGATCGCGAGCTCTTCGAACAGCGCCGGATAGAACCCGCGCCGCGTCTTGCCGCGCCGTCCTTCGGCCGTGTTGAAGATGATGTCCGGCGCGAACACCTCGAGCCGCGTGACGAGCCGTGACGCCGGTCCGGTGACGTCGATGCACTCGACGTAGTGACCCGTCTTCGAGAGCGCGCGCGCGATCGCTTGGACCGCCTCGGGAGAATCGAACTCGGCTTCTTCTTCGGAGTCCGTGACGCGGAGGTTGTGCGTGAGGGCGATGCGCATCGCCCTCGATGATAACGGAGTGCCTCCGCGCGCAGCGCGCTATTCGGCGTCGCCGCTCGCTGCGCGGAACGGAATGACGCCAGGGGCCGCGAGCGCAGCGAGTGGGGACGAGACTCGCGGGAGCTCGTGCGCCATGCGCAGTCGCTTCGCCTCCAAGTAGCCCGCGGAGTGCGCGTTGGGCGCGACGACGACCGGCAGGCGCGCGACGACCGTCACGCCGAGCGCGCGGAGCGCCGCGATCTTGTCCGGGTTGTTCGTCATGAGCTGGACGCTCTTCACGCCGAGGTACTCGAGCATGTCGCGCGCGACGTCGTACTCGCGCGCGTCGTCGGGGAGACCGAGCATGCGGTTGGCGTCGACGGTGTCGTGGCCATTCGATTGAAGCGCGTACGCGCGAATCTTGTTCGCGAGCCCGATGCCCCGCCCCTCTTGGCGTAGGTAGAGGATGGCGCCCGCGCCGCGCCGCACGACCTCGGCCATCGCCGCGTCGAGCTGCTCTTTGCAGTCGCACTTGAGCGAGCCAAAGACTTCGCTCGTGAGGCACTCGGAGTGCATGCGCACCGGGAGCGCTTCGGCGCCGTCGACGTCGCCGTGGACGAGCGCGACGTGCTCGCGCGCGAGGTGCGCAACGTCGACGCCGTCGTCGGTGGCGCTGGTGCGAAAGACGTGGGTTTGAAAGGTTCCGTGACGGGTAGGAAGCTTTGCGGACGCTACGACTTGCGACTGAGGCCGGATCACCCTTTGGGGGACGTGCATCTCATGCTCTCCAATTTTTTTGAGATTTTCTCGGGTTCTTCTACTCGGATGCCGCGAGCGCGCGAAACGTGTCGAGAGTCGCTCTGCGGCTCCTTATCCGATTGAGGGCAACGTAAGGCCGGACGGGCGATCCGTCAAAGGCGGTTACTTTCGGCAGAGCCTCGTCAGCATGTCTTCGAGGATCGCATCGGCGGGGCGACGCGAGCTCTTCAATGCGAGATCGGTCTCCGCGAGGACGAGGAGCCAGCGCTCGAGCTCCTTGGCCTTGAACGCGCGCGCCTTGCCTGCGAGCTCGCGGGCGCGATGCGGTTGAAAGACGCCGGCGCGCTTCGCGGCTTCCTCGTTCGACGCTCCGCCAGAGAGCGCCGCCTGAAACTTCGCGAGCTGGCGTATCGACCAAGCGACTGCGCCGAGGAGCGGCAGTCCGCGATCGCGCGGATCGTAGACGTCGGCGAGCATCTTCAACGCCGCGGCGAGATCGCGACGCCCGATCGCGTCGACGAGCGCCCACGTGTCCGCCGTCCGCACGCGCGCGACGCACTCGGCGACCGCCTCCTCCGTGATCGCCTGCCCTTCGCCCGCGTAGAGCGACAAGCGCTCGAGCGCGTCGTTGACGTACGCGAGCTCGGGGCCCGCGATCTCCGCGAGCAGCTCGGCGACGTCGCGATCCATCTCGTGGCCCTTCGACGTCGCGCGCTCGAGGATCCACGCCGGGAGCGCGCGCGCGTCGAGCGTCTCGCACTGGACGAAGAAGCCGCCCTTCTTCGCGAGCGCGGTGAGCTTGCGCCGGCCGTCGAGCTTCGCCGCCGAGATGACGAGGCACGTGCTGTCGATCGGCGCGCTCGCGTACTGCGCGAGGCGATCGAGGGGCGACTCGCGTTTGTTGTCGTCGTCGCCGCCGCCCGCTGCGTCCCACCGCTCTGCGCCGCGCACGAGCACGAAGCGCCGCGCCGCCATCATCGGCACCGTGCGCGCCGCGGCGATCACCTTGTCCGCGTCGACCTCGCCCGCGGTGTACTTGTCCTCGTTGAACGCCGCGATGCCACCGGCGAGCGACGCCGTCCGCAGCTCGGCGATGACTTGGTCGCGCAAGAACTGCTCGTCCCCCGTCACGACGTAGATGGGGAGAAGCTCGCCCTTCCGCGCCTGCTTGATCGCCTGCTCGGGTGTCACTCGGCGCCGTCGCTCGAGACCGCGCTACCGACGCCGACGGCGACGCGCGCCCGCCGCGACCACGAACCCGAACGCGAGCATCGTCCCGAGTGGCACGCCGACGACGCCAAACAACGCGACAGAATCGCTCGACTGTCCCGGCACCGCGCAGCCGCACCCTTTCGGGCGCTCTTTGATCTTCTCTTCGTCCGTCGCGTTTCCCGCGCTCTCCGGGATCATCGGCGCGCCCGTCCCGATCGCCGCGACGTCCGTCGACGTCGGCGCCGGACCGGGATCTTCCTGCTTCTTCGCCCCCGCGTCGGCAGCCTTTTGCGGCGCCGAGAAGTTCATCGTGCCGCGGTACTCCTTCTTGTTGATCCCCTTGAGCGTCAGCTTCTGCGTCGTGCCGATCGTCCCGTCAGGCCCTTCGAGCTTCACGGTGTACTCACCCGCGATGAACCACCCCGCCTCGCGCTTCAGATCGAACTCGAACTTCGTGCGCGTGAAGAGGTTGCCCATCACGTCCGAGAACCCCGGATCGATCGGGAACGTCGTCGTCATCGGGTACTTGAGTCCCGTCGGCTCGTTCTTCGGCGGCTTGCCCGGCTCGTAGACGTTTCGCTGGTAGTCCATCTCGCGCGCGAAAACGAGGCGCATGGGGATGGTCTTCGTCCCGGGTTTCTTCGCGAGCTCGATGTAGATGCGAACGTGCCACGACCCTTTCGGATCGAAGTCCTCGTCTTGATCGTCGACACCCGGTTTGTCCTTCTTGTTCTCGTCGATGACCGGCGTCTCGATCCGGAACGTCGCGCCGGCGAACGCCTCGCGCGGGATCAGCGAGAAGAGGACGGCGGCCATGCCGACACACAGAAAGAAGAATCGCTTCGTCATCGTGAGCCTCATCGTTTGTGGCGCGCACCGTACAACACAAGCCGAAGTCCAGGCGAGCCCGCGGTTTCTAGAACTTTGAACGGCGTGGCTCGTCTGTTCTTGCAGTCGCCTTGCAGTCGCCTTGCAGTCACCTCGCCGTCGCCGCTTCTTGCCAACTTGTTGCTGGCGCGCCGACCGAGCAGCTAGACTCGCAGCGCACCTCGTCTCACGTGGTAGCAATCAAAACTACTTCCTTCGATATGACTTCATTGGGGAAACGAAAGCAGTGACGAGTCGCGATTTGGACGAGCCCGCGTTGACACGAACAATGCGTCCAGGCACACTGAGTTCCTGGGGATCCGCGCGCGTGTTCCTCTTTGCGGGAGCGCACCGTAACCGGCGGAGCAACTACGTATGAGCGATCGGGCATCGGCGGCGGTTTCGAAAGCGACGGGGACTCCCGATCCCTTGATCGGTCGTCTCATCAACGACCGTTTCAAGATCAGTGCGCTCATCGCGCGCGGTGGAATGGGAAAAGTCTACCGCGCGGAGCAAGCGCCTCTCGGTCGCGTCTGCGCGATCAAGGTGCTCAATCCGAACTACGCTGGCGAGCACGATCCCGAGTTTCACAAGCGCTTCTTCCTCGAAGCCAGCATCGCGTCGAAGCTCACGCACCCCAACACGGTGACGATCTTCGATTACGGCCGGACCGACGACGACATCTATTACATGGCGATGGAGTACCTGGAGGGGCACACGCTCCACCGGGCCATCCGCGAAGCCGGGCACTTTCCGGAAGAGCGCGCCGCGCACATCGCTCGTCAGATTTGCCGCGCGCTTCGTGAAGCGCACTCGCTCGGCGTCATCCACCGCGACTTGAAGCCGGCCAACATCTTCCTGGTCGAGCACGGCGACGAGACCGACTTCGTCAAGGTCCTCGACTTCGGTCTCGTGAAGAACGTGTCGGGCGACGGTAAAGGCGAAGACCTCACGCAGACGGGCCTCTTCATGGGCTCGCCCAAGTACATGGCGCCGGAGCAGATCCGCGGCGACCGCGTCGACGCGCGCACGGACATCTATGCGCTCGGCATCATCATGTACGAGATGATCACGGGCAAGGTGCCGTTCGATCGTCCGAACAGCGTCAACATTCTCATGGCGCACGTGAACGAAGAGGCGCCAGCGCTTCGCACGATGAACCCGAACATCCAGATCTCTCCGCAGATCGAGGAGACGATCGGGCGCTGCATGGCGAAGGACGTCGACCTTCGTTTCCGTTCGATGGACGAAGTGCTCGCGGCGCTGAAGCGCGTGGGCGGCGGGACGATGACGGCGACGATCAGCGGCGTCGGGCAGACGGGCGAGTACCGCTCGATGGCCGGCTCCGGCGGACGTCCCGCCGCGACGTCGATATCTTCTCCGGCCAACGGCAGCGCCAGCGGCCCGCACCACGCATCGTTCCTTTCGCCGAGCCAGTCGGATCCGGGCGTCATTCCGTCTCCGCTCGCCTCGCCGAGCGACTCGGCCTCTGTGCCGATCGTGTCGCAGTCGCAGCGAAGCGGCTCGAAGGGACTCCTCCTCTTCGGAGTCCTCGGCGGCCTCGCGGTCGTCGGCGGCGTCGCCTTCTATACGATGAAGGGATCGAACGCGACGATCACGGCGGGTGGACCGGGCTCGACGACCACCGCGACGGCCACGACGACGACGGCAACGACGGCCGGGACGAACGCCGCCGCGACGACGACCGATCCGACGACGCCTCCCGCTCCGCAAGCCGGCCTCATCAAAGTTCGCATCAACTCGGATCCCGACGGCGCGAGCGTCAAAGAAGAAGGCATCGAAATCTGCAGCTCGACCCCGTGCGACATTCCGTACAAGGGGCCCGAGGCCGATCCGTCGAAAGAGCACAAGCTGACCTTCACGAAGGGCGGCTTCCGGACGGAGACCAAGTCGATCAAAGTCGGCGACAGTCCCATCTCGATCAAGCTCACGAAGGCGCCGACGTTCGCGCCCGCGCCGGCCGGCGAAAAGAAAGACCCGCCGTCGATGCCCGGATACAAGGGCGACATCCCGTACTGAGCGCGCAACGAGACGGGCGCGTTACCGGTTGGGAACGCGCGTCGACGCTCGAAGATTTGACCGCCAAGGCGAAAGGTCGCCAAGGGATTTTGGCTTCGATCCAATCATCTTCTGATTGGCGTGCCCATGCGGTCTTGGCGTCTTGGCGGTGAAAAATCTCTTCTCGCGCGAGACCGCAGTCCGTCAAAAATGCGACGAACGTCTTCCGACTAGTTTATTCTCGTGGAACGTACGGGGCTCTCCGCGTCTTCTCACTATTGAGTCGACCCGCGCTCCCCTGTGACTGGGCAACGTCGATGGCGCGTGGATGCAGTTCGCTACTTGCTTCACGCCCCCGCGCTCTCGACCAACGCGACGGAGTTGACAACGTGCGCAGGCGAAATCTCGCATCGATTGTTGCCGGGCTCCTTTTCTCGACATCCCTCCTTGCTGTGTCCGGACCGGCGCTCGCTGACGAGCGCACCGAGGCCCGAACGCACTTCAAGAAGGGGATGGATCTGATCGGGAACGGGAAATACGAAGAAGGTATCGACGAGCTCAAACGGGCTTACGACATCCTTCCCCACCCGAACGTCCTCTACAACATCGCCCGCGCGTACGTCGATCAGGGCGACCTCGAGAACGCCGTCACCTATTACAAAAAATATCTCGAGGGGAATCCCAAGGACAAAGACGAGGTCTCGAAGGTCGTCGAGAACCTCGAAGGACGTATTCGTCGCCAGCAGGCGCTCGCGAGCGCGGCCGGTCAAAAGGGGACGGATCCGGGAACCGGACCTGGAACGGGACCGGGCACCGGACCGGGCACGGGACCGACGGGACCTGGAACGGGACCGGGGACAGGACCTGGCACCGGACCGACCGGCCCTGGAACGGGACCGGCGGGACCTGCCGGACCTGTCGGCAAGGCGGACGTCGGCGACCTGAAGACGGAAGCCGTCTTCGACGAGACCGTCGTCACGGCATCGAAGGGAGCGCAGAGCCCTCTCGACGCTCCGAACTCGACGTCGATCATCACGTCGCAGGACGTTCGTCTAAACGGTAAGACGGAAATCGCCGAGCTCTTCCGACGCCTCGCCGGTGTCGATCTGATGGAGACCACCGGCAGCCAGACCGAGCTCTCGATGCGCGGGTTCAACCAGCGCTTGTCGAACAAGGTCCTCATTCTGGTCGACGGTCGAAGCGTCTATCTCGACGCTTTCGGCGCCACTCTCTGGCAGACGCTTTCGATCGGTCCCG
>JAYVXB010000560.1:0-4377 GCA_043785585.1 Deltaproteobacteria bacterium
GACGAGGCGCGCGAGCTCGTTCGGGTGATCGACGACGAGCTTTCGACCGAGCTCGAGGAGATCGTCGAACGCCGGATCGTTCATGAGCTGGCCGAGCGCGTAGACGAGATCGACGATCGGCGACGTGTCGGCGTGAAAGCCTCGGTACTTCAGGCTCACCGGCGACTTGCCGAGGCCGGGAGGCGGCGGACCGGTGTGCGTGAGCTGCCAGTCGGCGGCGAGCGTCGGGTCCGGCGCGTACTCGCGCGACGTCGCGGGCGTGACATCGCGCGCGCCGAAGACGACCGGCAAGCCGCCGAGCAGCTTCATCACGGTCTCTTTGTCGTGCGCGGGATCGGGATCGAGGAGCGGCTTGATGTCGACGATCGTCCGCGCGAGAAACGTTTGGCTCGTGTCGATGTAGTCGTAGAGGAGCGGCGCCTGCATGCCGACGGCGCGACCAGACGCGTCGCGCATGCCGTCGACGCCGTCGACCGAGAAGAACGGCGACGCGAGCGGCGTCGTCGACGTGGTGACGAAGCGACCGAGCGGATCGAGATCGGGGACGCCGTCGGCGGGGTTCGTGTCGACGAACGGGGCGGGGACGGCGCCCGCGACGAGCGGGACCACGGCGACGCCGCGGGGATCGCGACGAACGACGAAGCGCGTGCGCGCCGAGCCCATCCCGTCGTCGAACGCGGCGTCTTGCTGCAGCAAAATCTGCCGCGTCAGCTCGAGGCTCGTGCGCGGGCGCGAGAGGAGCTGGCGCGTCGGGATCTTCGTGTCGGCGATCGTCGCGAGCGGCGCGAGCGGCTGCGGCGTGTCGGACGTGCGGAGCTCTTCGTGCAGCACCGAGAGGAGCTGCTGCATCTCGGTGCTCGCGCCGCCCGGGATGGGCTTGCGGTTGTCGATCGTCAGCGGCTTCGCGGGATCGATCTTGCCGGCGAGGCTCAGCGGATCGGAGTCCGTCGCCGTGAGCCTCAAGAGCGTGTTCACGAGATCGGTGATGTTCGGGTACGAGAGCACCGCGCGCGACGCGCCGAGCGCGATGTCCGACGGCCGGTAGCCCTGACGCGCGTCGAACCGAGCGAGCGCCGCCTGCGCTTCGGGCGACGCCTTCACGTCGTCCATCACCTTGGCGAGCGCCTCGGTCACGAGCGGCAGCGTCCGATCGTTTTCCATGTCGGTCAGCCGACCGAGGACGTTCGCGAGCTCCTTCTGCAGATGACCGGTCCCCGCCGCGGCGCACGACTTCGTGGGATCCGCGGCGGCAATGTCTTTGATCGGGAGCGCGTCGTCGGGGAACGCGGCGTCGAATGCCTTGACCATGTCCTCGCGGCGACGAGCGAGCGCCTCGATGCGCGCGACGCGGTACTCGCGGTGCGTCTTCTGGAGCGCGAGCGACACGGGCTTGCCGTCGGAGTCGACGGCGCCGGGATCGAGCGGGACGAGGAGCGACGTGTCGACGCGATCGGCGTACTTCCCGTCGGCGCCGTCCGGTTTGGCGTGGCACATGTCGTGGTACGACGACGCCGTGACGTCCTCGCGGAGAGCCTGCGCGCCGACACGATCGCAGACCAGGCTGTAGAGCTCGCGCCCGATCGATCCGCGCTTCGGCGAGACGCGCGTCGTGTCGAAGTCTCCGCCGCAGCCGATGCCTACGAAGGCGACGGCGAGGGCGAATGCACAGCGGGTCTGTGCGGTGCGCGGAGCGAGAGAACGGTGCAACACGATGGACCCCCGAGCGCGCGCGCCAGACGACGCGCAAATGCGGTGAAGACGGAGAGGTCGAGTATTATGCCGCGTTGCGGCACAGGCGTCCGTCGAAAGTTGCGTAGGGGGGGCGAAAAGCTGCGACGCGTGCCCGCGCGTCAGGGAATCTCGCGCTCGATCCAGTCGCCGAGGTCCTCGAGCGGATCGTACTCATGGCCGTTGATGTACGTCGTCGGAATCGCCGTCACGCCGATCGACTCGGCGAGGCGCTTGTCCTTGAGGATCCGCTCGGAGACCGCGTCGCTCGTGAGATCCGTCACGAATCGCTTCTCGTCGAGCGCCAGATCCTTCACGTACTTCGTCACGAGCTCGACCTCGTACGGATTGTCGAGGAGCTTCGCCTCCATCTCCCAGAACTTCCCCTGCATCCCTGCCGCGAGCGCGCGTCGCGCCGACTCTTCGCTCCGCGCCGGATCCTTCGGACGGAACTTGAAGACGAGGCGAACGTACTTCTCGTAGTCGCGCTGCCCTTTCTCGAGCGTCGGGATCAGCTTCTGGCAAGCGCCGTTCGTGAAGTCCATGAAGATCACGATCGTCACCGGCGTGCCCTCGGCACCCTTCGCGGGCGAGCCGTCGATCGGAACCGAGATCGCCATCGTCGGATCGAAGCGCTTGCGGAGACCGCGTTCGACTTGGTCGCGCGTCTTGTCGGTGTGCACGCTGCGCGCGACGTACTGCGCGGCGCTGACGCATTTCTTTTTGCACGAGCCGGCTTCGACGGCGCACTCGGCGATGCTGTTCTTCAGCTCCGCGCATGGCGCCGCGAGCTTCTTCACGAGCGCGGCGTAGTCGCTCTTCTCGCCTGACGTGAGGCCGCTGAGATCGACGCCGGGAATGTCGACGGTCGCCGGAGACGCCGGCCGCGCGATCGACGCGCTCGGCGGATCGTGCCCGCCGGACGCGCGATCGCACGCGACCGCACCGAGCACGAAAACGAGTGCCCACCCCACCCTCATCCGACGAGGCTACAGGCTTCCGGCGGCGGGCTCCAGCGTCAGCGGGCGCGGCGAACGTAGAGCACCGCGCGTCGGTCGCGGTGGACCTCCTGCCATCCGGGGTGCTTTGCGAGCGCGCGGTCGAGCGGAGCGCCGTTCTCCCAGAGGACGGTGCCGATTTCGTACATGTCGAGGAGATCGCCCCATCCGTCCGCGAGCGACGCGACGCGCATCGCGTCGTCGAACGTGCCGTTGGCGAAGAGGTTGTTGCGTCCGTCGACGAAGACCTTGCGGCGTCCTTGCCACGCCCAGTCGAGGTAGCCGCCCCAGTGGTACGGGTTCATCACGCGATCGGGGAGGTTCTTCGCTTCGATGACGCCGGCGGCTTCGGCGGGCACGTGGAAGAGCGGATCCTTTCGCTCGCGTGCGTGGACGGCGACGACGGCGATCTGCACGACGGCGAAGGTCGCGAGGAGCGGGCGCGCGGCGGCGCGTGCCCACGCCGGCGCGACGAACGCTTCGCTCGCCACGCGCCCGAGGATCATGAGCTCGACGGCGACGAGCATCGTCCCGTAGCGACGCGCGACGCACGTCGCGGCGACGAACACGACGAGGAGCGCGACGTCGGCGCGTCGTCCGCGCGCGCCGCCGAACCGCGTTCGGAGCGCGACGATCGCGAGCGCGATCGCGGGGGCGAGGAGCCAGCCGATGTGGTGGAAGTCGGGCGACTGGAAGAGATCGACGCGCGCGGTCGTGGGATCCGACGCGAGCTTCACGACGTCGATGACGAGCACGAACGAGTACGGATTCAGGCACGCGCCGAGGAGGGCGACGAAGGCGAAGGCGACGAACGGAAGGAGCGACGGTCGCGCGGCGCGCGGCTCGAGGAGCTCGACGGTCGCAACGGCCAGCGGCACGACGAGTGCGAGAAGGAACGACGGATGGAGATTCGCCCACGCGCCGCCGAGCGCGAGCGGTGCGAGCCAACGTCGCGCGCGAGCGAGACCGCGCGTGGGGGCGGCGTTGGCGATCGGCGCGCGGCGCATTCGTTCGAGCATCACGAGGAGCAACGCGAAGCCGAGATCGCCGAAGAGCTGCCCGCGCGCGCTGAGATCGTCGGCGCCGAGGAGCAAGTAGTAGAGGGCGAGCGGAAACGTGACGACGCGCGCCGCGGACGTGCGCGCATGCGGAAGCCACGCGACGACGGCCGCGGTCGCAGCGACGAGCGCAGACGCCACGAGCACCGCGCCGAGCCCCGCGTGCCGCGCGAGCCATGCGGCGCCGATCTGAAACGCCGGCATGTGCAGGATCCACGGAGCGTTCGTCGACGTGAACGCGAACGGATCGCGCTCCGGGAGCGCGCCGGACGAGAGCACGATGTCGCCCGCCGCCATGCACCAGAAGCCGTCGCCGAGCAGCTCCATGTGATGCCACGCGACCGCGAAGAGCGCCGCGATCGCCGCGCCGAGCCAGACTCGGTAGACGAGGCGCATCGCTCAGCGCGCCTCGTCGCGCGACGGCCATGTCGCGAGCTGCGCCGCCGCACGACGTCGCGCGGCGGCGGACGGAGCGCGTGCGACGACGTCGGAGAGAAGAGAACGCGCGACGTCACGATGGCCGAGCTCCCAATCGATCCGTGCGAGGAGGAGCTGACCTTCTCCGGGACGTTCGTGCTCGGCGCTGGCCCACT
>JAYVXB010000561.1:0-4375 GCA_043785585.1 Deltaproteobacteria bacterium
GCCAACCTCCTCGCCGCGTCGACGGCGAACCGCTTGACCGGGCAGGTCGTCAACGTCGCGTGCGGCGAGCGGATTTCGCTCAACGCACTTCTCCGTTACGTCGGCGAGCAAGCCGTCGCACAAGGCGCAGCGCCCACCGGCACGAAGCTCGAAGCCAACTACGAGCCCACCCGTCAGGGCGACGTCCGCGACTCCCTCGCCGACATCGGCGTCGCGCGCGAGCTCTTCGGCTACGAGCCGAAGGTGAAGGCGCCCGAGGGCATCGCGCGCACGTTCGCGGCGTTTCGGAAATTCACGCCGGCGACGCCGTGACCTCCGTCCGCGTCGGAACGGATCTCGTGCAGGTGAGCCGAGTCGCCGCGTCGATCGCACGCTTTGGCGATCGCTTCATCGGTCGGATGTTCACGCGCGACGAGATCGCCTACTGCACGCGCGACGCGCGCACGTCGGCCGAGCGTTACGCCGCGCGATTCGCCGCGAAAGAAGCGACTCTCAAGGTGCTCCGCCCCGATCAGCACTGGTTCGACTGGCGCACCATCGAGGTCGTTCGCACGACGGGCGGGTGGTGCGAGCTCGCGCTCCACGGCGCGGCGCGCCAGCTGGCGACGAATGCAAAAATCGAATCGTTTTCGCTCAGCATGAGCCACGAGGGCGACTACGCGACGGCCGTCGTCGTCGGGACCGTTGCGGCGGATTGACCGATCGTGAAAAAAAGGCCGCCTCCCGCCTGGTAGATGCGCCGGATTCTTGTAAAGTGGGCGGCCGCGAACACGGCTGTGGAGGTAGACGAGACGATGAGTAGTGAAGCGATTCGATCGGTCGTGAAGGAGCACGGAAGGCTCAGCGTCGACGTGGACACGTTGAGCGATGAGTCGGACCTTTATGCGGCGGGGATGACGTCCCACGCGAGCGTCAACTTGATGCTCGCGCTCGAAGAGAAGTTCGAGGTCGAGTTCCCCGAGCGGATGCTCCGCCGTCGCGCATTCGAAAACATCGCGGCGATTCGCGCGGCGATCGACGAGCTGACCGGCGGCCGCGGCGCGGCCTGAAGAGTCGCCGACATGATCCTCGCGGAACGCGAGGGACCGTTGCGTATTGTCGGCCGCGCCATCTGCACGCCGACGGAGAGATGACGAACGTGAAAAAAGAAGGCGTCGAGGGTTCTTCGTTGCGCAGCGAGTTGGTGGCGAAGGCCGCGAAGATCGGTGCGGAGTTTGCGGCGCCCAACGCCGCTGCGGTCGATCGCGACGCGCGCTTCCCGACCGAGGCGATCGAAGCGCTTCGCAAAGAGAAGATGATGAGCGTCTTCGTCCCGACCGCCTTCGGCGGAGGCGGCTGCTCGGTCTCGGATCTTTCGGCCGTCTGCTACACGCTCGGCCTCTCGTGCTCGGCGACGGCGATGGTGTACGCGATGCACCAGATCCAAGTCGCGTGCATCGTCCGGCACGGACAATCGTCGCCTTTCTTTCAGCAATACATGCGCGACCTCGCCGCGAAGGAGACGCTCATCGCGTCGGCGACGTCCGAGGTCGGCGTCGGCGGCGACGTGCGAACGAGCATCTGTGCGGTCGAGAGCAATGCGGGTGCCACGACGTTCAAGCTCGAGAAGAACGCGCCCGTCATCTCGTACGGCGAGCACGCGGACGACATCCTCGTCACCGCACGTCGCGCGCCGGAAGCTGCGTCGAACGATCAGGTCTCGGTCCTCGTTCGTCGCGAAGCGGGCACGCTCGAGCGCACGGGCGGCTGGGACACGCTCGGCATGCGTGGCACCTGCAGCAACGGCTACAAGCTCAAGTCGAGCGGCAACATCGAGCAGATCCTGCCGGCGGGCTACGGCGAGATCTCGAGCAACACGATGCTCCCCGTCTCGCACATCGTCTGGACGTCGCTCTGGCTCGGCATCGCGAGCGACGCCGTCAACCGCGCGCGGCAGTTCATCCGCGGCGAGGCGCGCAAGAAGCCGGGACACGTCCCGCCGGGCGCGCTCCGCCTCGCCGAGGCGATGAACCACCTGCAGACGATGCGCGCCACGGTCCACGACGGCGTTCACGAGTACGAGCGGCTCATCGACGATCCCGACGCGCTGACGGGCATCGGCTTCGCGATCAAGATGAACATGCTCAAGGTGTCGGCGTCGCAGCTCGCGGTCGAGATCTCGAGCGAGGCGCTCAGCATCTGCGGCATGGCCGGCTACAAGAGCGACTCCAAGTTCTCCGTCGGCCGGCACGTCCGCGATGCGTACGGCGCCATGCTGATGATCAACAACGACCGCATCCTCGCGGCCAACGCGCAGCTCTTGCTCGTTCACAAAGAGGAATAGGGGAACCGGACATGGCTACGGCAAAGCCCCTCAATCCCGTCGAGAAAGAATTTCTCGACCAGCTCGTCGCGCATCGCCTCCTCCTCCCGAGCGGCGTCCCCGGCCTCTACGGTCGCAGCGGCGTCTTCGAGAGCATCATCGAGCGCGTCGATGCGCTCGTCACGACGATCGGCAACCCGGACAACGCCGAGGTATGGCGCTTCCCGCCCGTCATCACGCGCAAGAACTACGAGAAGAGCGAGCACTTCAACTCGTTTCCGGATCTCGCCGGCGTCGTCCACTCGTTCCGCGGCAACGACGCCGATCACGCCAAGCTCCTCGCGAAGCTGCACGGTGGCGAAGACTGGTCGGCGGATCTTCCGCATACCGACGTCGTCCTCACGCCCGCGGCTTGTTACCCGGTCTACCCGTCACTGACGGGCACGTTGCCGGCGGACGGCAAGATCGTCGACGTCTTCTCGTACTGCTTCCGGCACGAGCCGTCGGGCGATCCGGCGCGCATGCAGATGTTCCGCCAGCGCGAGCACATTCGCATCGGCTCGCCCGACGCCGTGCGCGCGTGGCGCGACGTGTGGTTCGAGCGCGCGAAGGAGATCGTCGCTGCGCTCGGTATCGCGGCGGTCCCGGCGGTCGCGAGCGATCCGTTCTTCGGTCGCGGCGGCAAGATGCTCAAGATGAACCAGCGAGATCAAGAGCTCAAGTTCGAGTTCGTCGTGCCTGTCTGCTCGGTCGCCGATCCGACCGCGATCATCTCGCTCAACATGCACCTCGAGCACTTCGGCCACATCTTCGAGATCAAGACGCCGAACGGCGAGTGGGCGCACACGTCGTGCATCGGCTTCGGCATGGAGCGCATCGCGCTCGCGATGCTCAAGACGCACGGGCTGGTCGTGGCAGAGTGGCCGAAGGCCGTCCGCGAAAAACTCGGCCTGTGAGCGCACCATGAAGGTGGCGATTTCTCCCGCGCTCGATCCGAAGACGTACGTCGCGCACGCACTGCACACCGACGAGCGGTCGTGGGCCGAGACGAACTGCTACGTCGACTTGTGGATCGAGGTGCTCCACGCCTACGGCATGGAGCCGCTCGCGTGCATGGCGTTCACCGTCGCGATCGACTTCGAAGGCGACCAGTGGACGTTCTTCAAGTTTCCGCTCGCGGATCTTCACACGCTCTACGGCATCGACGTCATCGAGCTCAACGTGTGGCACTCGATGCTCCCGCACATCAAGGCGCAGCTCGAGCTCGGGCGTCCGTTCGTCGTCGAGATCGATGCGTTCTATCTGCCGGACACCGCGGGCTCGAGCTACAAGACCGAGCACGTCAAGACGTCGATCGCCGTCCAGTCGATCGACATCGAAGAGCAGCGTGCGGGCTATTTTCACGCAGCCGGTTACTACGAGCTCTCGGGCGAGGACTTCGTCGGCATCTTTCGGCAGAAGCCCGAGCTGCGCGATCCGAACATCCTCGCGCCGTACGTCGAGGTCGCGAAGCTCGAGGCGAAAAATCCGCTCGAGGGCGCGGCGCTCGTCGCGGCGTCGGTCGATCTGCTCCGCAAGCACCTCGCGCGTCGGCCCAAGGTCAATCCGTTCACGCGCTACCGCGGCCACTTCGAGAAAGACATCGCCTGGCTACAGGCCGAGGATCTCGGCCTCTTCCACGGGTACGCGTTCGCGACGCTTCGTCAGTTCGGCGCGTGCTTCGAGGTGACGGCGGCGTACCTGCGCTGGCTCGACAAGAACGGTCAGGCCGGGCTCGCCGAGGTTGCCGCGCACTTCGCGAAGATCTCCGAGACGGCGAAGTCGCTCCAATTCAAGTTGGCGCGCGCCGTGCGCACCAAGAAGCCGATCGACGTCACGCCGATCGACGAGATGGCAGCGGCGTGGGACACGGCGATGTCGAGCCTCGTCGCGCGCTTCGGCGCCTGACGAGCGACGACCATGGCGCGCGTGCTCGCGGTCGGTGGATACGCGGTCGAGCCGTTGACCGAAGGTTGGGAGGTCGCATCGGTCGTGTCGGCAGCGGCGGACGATCCGTCGAAGCTCGACGCGCTT
>JAYVXB010000562.1:0-4371 GCA_043785585.1 Deltaproteobacteria bacterium
ACGATCTCGGCGCGCCGCCGCTCGCGAACCGACTCAGGCAAGCGAGGCTTCCTCGAACGCCTCCGGCTCCGGCGTGCGCTCGAGGAGATGCTTCGGCCACGTCTCCGGATGATCGCACGGCAAGAGCGTGATCCTTGCGCCGTCGGCGCGGAGCAGATCTTGGAACCGGCAGCGAAGCACTTGCGCGGCCGCGACGAGCCCCGAGATGTGCGCGCCCATCACGCCGTGGCTCAGCGTGCTCGCGCCGCACATGTAGAGCCCGCCGATCGACGTCTTCAGCGGCTGCGCGAACGGACCGATCTGCGAGAGGCTCTTCTCGGTGCCGTACAGGTTGCCGCGCGTCGACGCGCAGTAGTCGACGTTCGTGAGGGGGCTCCCGAGCTCGGCGAACGCGACGTGCTTCTCGAGGCCCGGCACGACGTGCGATGCCATCTCGATCATGCGACACGTCAGCTCGCGCTTCATCGCGTCGTACGCTTCGGGGCGTGCGCCGGTCGTCGAGTCCGACCACGCTTTGAACGCGTCGTACCCGACGAACGCGAACGATTCGAGCGTGTGCTTGCCCGAGTAGCGCTTGCTCGGATCCTTGAGCGTCGTCGCGGTGACGAAGCCGCCGGGGATCGGCCCCGCGCTCGGTCCCCACGCCTCGAGCCCCTTCGCGTACGTCCCCTCGACGTCGCCACCCCTGAAGTACCAATAGTTGCCCGAGTCCATGCCGAGCGCGCGCAGATCGAGATCCGTCGCCATGAAGAGGCTGATGGCCGAAACCGACCACTTCGCGCGCGCGAGACGTAGGCGCTCGAACGCCGACAAGTGCTCGGCGCCCACGAGCCGACCGAGCGTGACGGCAGGATCGGCGTTGGAGATCACCGTGCGCGCGCGCACCTCTGTGCCGTCGGCGAGGCGGACGCCGATCGCACGCCGGTTCTCGATGAGGATCTTCGCGACCTCGGAGCGAACTTTGATCGTGCCGCCCGCGCGCTTGAGCGCACGGATGAACGCGCGAGGGAGCGTCGCGCCGCCGCCGCGCGGGTAGTAGCCGCCGCCGAAGTAGTGCGCTTGGACGGAAGCGTGAATGACGGCGGGCGCTCGCGACGGCGGGAGGCCGTGGTCGCCCGCTTGCGCGCCGAGCACGGCGCGGAGGCGCGGATCCGACACGTGATGCTCGATGAGCGCGCGCGCCGAACGCAGCGCCCACTTGGTTACGGTGGGCGCGCGGAAGGGGAGCTTCGCGACGTCGGCGATGCTCTCCATGCTCATCAGCGCGTTCAGCTCTTTGGAGATGCGCTCGACGTCGTCGAAGTACGCGGCGACGCCGGCGCGCTCGCGTGGGAAGCGCGAAGCGAGCGCCTCTATGAGCCGCGCTTTGCCCTTCGGATAGTCGAAGCGATCGTCCTTCGCGTCGCCGAGGAGCACGTGATCGTAGCCGTCGGGATTGAGCTCGCCGAAGACGAGATCCGCCCCGAGGCCGAGCCCTTCGTAGATGCGGCGGAGCATGCCCCCCTCGGCGAGCTCGCCCAAGTAGTGCACGCCGGGGCTGAATCGGTACCCGCCGAGGCTGAAGGAGTGGCACCAGCCACCCGGGAGGTAGTGCTGCTCGACGACGAGCACGCGCTTCCCCGCGCGCGCCAGCGCCACGGCCGCTGCGAGGCCCCCCGCTCCCGAACCGATCACGACCGCGTCGACGTCCATCCCGACCTCCGCTGGTGCATTATAACACGCGTTATAAATGGGCAAGAACGCTCCCGCGCGTCGAAATACGCTAACGTGGCGACCCCAAACGAATCGGAGGTCGACGCATGCGAAAGACTCGATGGTGGTCCCTCATGGCGTTCGGCGTGCTCTCGCTCTTCGCGTTGAGCGTGTCGGCGGACGACAAGAAGGACAAAGACAAGGACGACGTGAAAGGCCGCGGACCTCACGCGACCGCATCGGCATCCGGGAGCGCTGCGCCTGCGCCCTCTTCGTCCGCGAAGGACAAGGACAAGGACAAGGAGAACGTCGACCAGAAGAAGCGACGCGTCGACTACACGCTCAGCACCGGCAACAAGATTCGATCCATCGTCGCGCGCGACAAGAAGCAGACGACGGCCGAACAAAAGGTGCTCATCAAGAAGCACTGGCGCGTCGCCATGCGCCTCATCAAGATCCAGCGCCTCGCCGAGGCTGCAGGCAAACCGGACCGGGCGAAGAAGGCGGCGGATCTCTTGGCGAAGGAGGACGCACGCTTCTACGCGAAGCTCGAGGAGCTCAACAAAGCGGCGACGGCAGCTTCCGCGGCAGCGAGCGCGCCGAGCGCGCCGAGTGCGAAGGCATCGGCCGCGCCGGCCGTGTCGGGAGGTGCAAAATGAACCGCCGGACAACGCATACGATCGCGATGCTCGCGCTGGCATCGCTCGGTGTCCTCATCGCAGCGTGCGAGGACGAGAAGAAGCCCGCGCCCCCGGCGCCGAGCGCGACCACGACCGCCGCTGCCACCGTTTCGGCTTCGGCGACTGCGGTCGCGTTGGCGAGCGCGAGCGCGTCGACCCAGTCGGATACCGACGATCCCGACGACACGACGGCCGACGCCGTCGCGAGCGACGTGACGCTCGACAACTACGAGAAAGAGCTCGAGAGCCTCGATAAGGAAATCGCGACGAAGTACTGAGGTGCGCGCGCACCGTTCCCCGCTGTCGAAGTGGAGCTTCCTTCGGCAGCGGGCGCGCGGAACGAGCGCCGTCCAAGCTCGTTCACCGGGACCTTGCGCGTTACAGTCGATGGATGACCGAAAGCTGCATCGTCGTGGGGGTGGGACCTGGGCTGGGTGCTGCGATCGCGCGGAGGTTCGCGCGCGGCGGCTTCTCGATCGGGCTGGTGTCGCGCTCCGAGAAGTCGACGTCGCCCGTCGCAGCGGAGATCGCTGCGTCGGGAGGGAAGTCGGTATCGGCGCACGCGGATGTCGGAGACGAAGCGTCGCTCACCGCGGCCATCGGACAGATCACGACGGCGCTCGGAGCGCCCTCGGTGCTCGTCTACAACGCGAGCGGCTTCGGGATGGCGAGCTTCCTCGACCTGACGGTGAAGGACTTCGAGACGAGCTTTCGAACGAGCTGCATCGGAGGCGTGATCGCCGCGAAGGCGGTCCTCCCTGCGATGGTCGCGCGTGGATCAGGGACGCTCCTCTTCACGGGCGCGACTGCATCACTCCGCGGCGGCGCTCGCTTCGCGCCGTTCGCCGCAGGCAAGTTCGCGCTGCGGGCGGTCGCGCAATCCATCGCGCGCGAATTCGGACCGAAGGGCGTGCACGCGGCGCACGTCGTCATCGATGGTCAGGTCGACTCCGACACCGCTCGATCGCGCGGCGCGACCAACGTGCTCGCGCCCGACGACGTCGCGGAGACGTACTTTCAGCTCCACGCGCAGCGAAAGAGCGCGTGGACGCAAGAGATCGATCTTCGTCCGTCGGCGGAGAAGTTCTGACCTACTGGTTCATCGCCGATCCATCGACGACGCTGTCGGCGCGTGTGAACGACATCGCGCTTCCCGCGTTCTTGGATGATCACGACGCACTCTCACCGCTCGATTCGCGCGTGACTGGACGGACCGGCGCTTGCTTGGCGAAGGCCCATGCGCGCTTCTTCCGTCGTCCTTTCTCTCGTCCTCGTCGCCACCGTCGGCGCGTCCGGGTTCGTCCTCCATCGCCAGCGCAATGCGCTCGTCGTCGCTTCGGCGCGTAACGACGATCTCGATCGTGCGGTCACCCTTCAGACGAGCGCCTTGCGTACCAAGGAGGGCGAGATTGCGGCACTGCAGACGTCGGTCGCGAAGCTCGACGCGGAGCGCGCGGCGCAAGCGAGGGCGATGGCGGAGCTCGCGGGCCTCCAAAAAGATCGCGACGCGGCGAAGGCGCGCGCCGAGCAGCTCGCGAAGCTCGTCGATCAATTCCGCGCGCTCATCGACGCGGGGAAGCTCCACGTCGAGATGCGCCACGGTCACCTCGTGCTCGTGCTCCCGAACGACGTTCTCTTCGACGAAGGGAAGGTCGCGCTCAAGCCCGATGGCGTCGCCGCGCTCGCGGAGATCGCCGCGACGTTGAAGACGGTCAAAGATCGTCAGTTCCAGGTCGTCGGGCACACGGATTCGGCGCCGATCAAGACCAAGGAATTTCCGTCGAACTGGGAGCTGTCGAGCGTGCGCGCGCTCGCCGTCGTGAAGCTCCTCGTCGAACAGGGCGTCCCGCCGAGCATGCTCGCGGCGACGGGGCGCGGCGAGTGGGAGCCGCTCGCTTCGAACCTGAGCCCGGTCACGCGCGCGAAGAATCGCCGCATCGAGATCGTCCTCGAGCAACCGATCCCCGACCTGGCAAAGCTGCCGCAGCTGAAGATGTGA
>JAYVXB010000563.1:0-4359 GCA_043785585.1 Deltaproteobacteria bacterium
GTCTTGATCTCCTTTCCTCACGCGCGAAAAAGATGAAGCTCGGTCTGCTCGGCCCCGCCGAAGGAAACTTGGTGGCGCTCGCTCGCGCCGCCGAGTTCCTGCTCAACGGCGCGAAGGTCGGGCGCGCGATTTATCTGGGCGACGATGACGCGCTCGAAGAGGTCGTCGGGGCCTGGGCCTCCTCGATCGTCGGCGCGGATCCGTCGAGCGGAGCGATTTGGGATCGCGCGCGTCACGTCGCGATCGACGGGACGCCGAAAGAGATCGACGACTTCGTGGCAGCGGAGCGCGCGCGCCTGCGTCTTCGCGCGCTCGAAGGGCTTCCGCAAGACGGACGCAGCATCGAGATGCTCGGCGATCGCGTCGCGGTGCTCATCCACGATAAAGCGCTGCTCGACGAAGAGGACATCTTCTCGGCGACGTTCCTCGTCTACGGCAAGAGCGACGTGCCGCTGGTGAAGGCGATCGGCGCGCGGTGGTTTCTCACGCCCGGACGCCTCGGCTCCGCGGGCGGCGGCGTGCTCATCCTCGACGACGCAGGCGAGACCGTGATCGGCTCGGTCTACGACACCGACGGCAACCGCACGCTAGAAGAGTCGCTCGTCGTCGCGCGCGCCGCGAAGGTGCGCATCCAGGGGGCGACGTGATCGTCGCGGTCTTCGGCGGGAGCTTCAACCCGCCGCACGTCGCGCACGTCCTCGCGGTCGCGCTCACGCTCAGCACGCACGAGGTCGATCGTGTGCTCGTCGTGCCGACGTTCAAGCATCCGTTCGCGAAGCCGCTCGCGCCGTACGAAGATCGCGTGACGATGTGCGAGCTCGCGATGGGTTGGCTGCCGAAGGTGACGGTGTCGCGCGTCGAACAGGAGCTCGGCGGGGACAGCCGCACCTTGAGGACGCTCGAGCATCTCGCTGCGACGCACCCGGAGTGGCGGCTTCGCCTGGTCATCGGTGCAGACATCCTGGCCGAGACGTCCAAGTGGTTCGGCTTCGAGGCCATCGCCCGGATCGCCCCTCCCATCGTCCTCGGGCGCGTCGGAATCGGCCGCGAAACCGGGAACGTGCGCGCGCCGGAGCCCCTTTTGCCCAGCGTTTCGAGCACCGAAGTGCGGGCGAAGCTGGCAGCAGGGCGAGGCGAAGGCGCCCTCGAGGAGCTTCGATCGCTCGTCCCCCGGGAAGTGCTCGCCCACATCGCGCAGCGAGGGCTCTATAGTAGAGAGTAGATGAAGGTCTTCGTCCTGGGAGCGGGGAAGCTGGGGCAGGCGCTGGCGAAGGCGCTTCGCAAAGCAAAGATCGAGACCGTTCTCCGCGCGGCGCGCGACGGGCTCCCCAAAAAGAAGATCGAAGCAGACGTCATCATCCTCGCCGTGCGCGATCGCGATCTGCGTCCGACGGCGGAGAAGCTCCGCGACTCCGGGCTCGTCGCGAAGAAGGCTGTGGTGCTCCACGTCGCCGGTGCGCTCGATGCCGAGCCGCTCGCGGCGCTTCGCGACGTGTGCCAAGGCGTCGCGCAGATGCACCCGATGATCGCGTTCGCGTCGACGACGTTCGGCCCGCAGCTCAAAGGCGGTCACGTGCACGTGCAGGGCGATCCGGCGGCGGTGAAGCGCGCGGAGAAGATCGCGAAGCAGCTCGGAATGAAGCCGCGGACGTTCGCGCGACTCGACACGATCGGCTACCACGCAGCGGCGGGTCTCGTCGCGAACGGCGCAGCCGCGCTCGCCGCGATGGGCGCCGAGCTCCTCGTGCGTGCGGGCGTGCCGCGCGACGTCGCGCCGGAGCTCCTCGGTCCTCTCCTGAAGAGCGTCGCCGAGAACGTCGAAGCGCTCGGCTTCCCCGAAGCGCTCACGGGTCCCGTGCGACGCGGAGACGCGGCGGGCGTCGAGAAGCATCTGGCCGTGTTGCGCGAGAAGCTGCCGGCCGCGGTGCCTCTCTACATCGCGAGCGCCGAAGCGCAGCTCCCGCTCGCGCGCGCGATCGGCGACGCGCCCGAGTACGCGTTCGGAGCGATCGAAGCGTTCTTGCGACGGCCGACACGTCCCTGACGCCGTCCCCGACGCGTCACGAACGCGTCCCTGAACATGCGCGGAGTCTGTCCAATCCGTGTGTACGCTTCGCGTGCAATCGCTGACGCTGCCGGCGTAGGAGCGGGTGCGCGAGCGCGGTTTCCCCGTGATTTACGTGGCCGAGTCGCCGGCACACGCGATGCTACTTGGTGCCGCTCGACGCTTCGAATCGCTTCGTCTCGTCCTTCTCTCTGCCCGGGCGTCAGTGCCTTGACGGAGCAGCACCGAGGGGTATGCATCCATGACCTTGCCGGCGAGCTCTTTCGCTTCACCGTTTTCTGCTGGCTCTGCGCCGCAGACGACGGCGCTGTCCCGTGGCTTTTCGGAGCTGGACGAGCGTGTGATTGCAGGTCCCGCCGGTGTGCTCTTGGTTCGCGCGACGTCGGCCGATGCGGGCGCGGCGGCAGGTGCCCACGTGGGGCGTCGCATGAGCGCGCTCGGGGCGACTCCGGTGTTCGCGCGCGCACGAACGGGCGCGCCGCTGTGGCGTGACGTCGCGTCGCTCCTCGGTCTGTCCCAGCTGCCGTGCGATCCGTCGCGATGCGCGAGCGAGATCGCGCAGGCCGCGCACGCGCGTCACGCGGTGATCATCGCGGCGCTCCCGGCCGCAGGCTCGTGGGATCGCAGCGTCGCCGTCGAGCTCGCGAGCCTCGCGTCGCCGCCGCTCGTCGTCTTCCTCGCAGCCGCGACGTCGGGTGGCGATGCCGCGCACGACCTCCGCGCCGAGGTGTTCGACGTCGCGCCGACGCTCGATGCGACCGAAGTGCGTCGCTGGTGGATCGCCGTCGCGGACGACGCACACGCCGACGTCGCGACGGACGAGATCGCGAAGCTCGATGCGTGGTGGGCGAGCGTTCGACGCGCGCCGCTTCCGGTCGACGTGACGCCGCCGGCACCGCCGGTGCGCGGAGGCTCGCTGTTTGCGGCGCTCGCGCTCGCGGGTCGCGCGTGGCCCGCCTCCGATCTCGCGGTGCTCGGCGCCGACAACGAGACGCTCGACCTTCTCGTGCGCTCCGGCGCGGTGCAAATCACGCGAGGGCAGGTCGGGATCGGCGTTCCGTGGGAGCCCGTCGCGATCGAGGCAGCGGCGAAAGCGAACGCGAGCGACGTCGCGGTCGTCGCGTCGGCGCTCGTCGCACGGTTCCACGGCGATCCGTGGGCGCATGCGCACGCGGCCGACTTGCTGCTTCGCGCCGAGTCGTACGACGCGGCGGATCGCGCGCACGCGACGGCGCTGAACGACGCGGACGACGCGCTCGCGCGGCGCGAGCTCGTGCTTCGATGGATGGACGCGGTCGCGCGGCTCCCGGCCGCGGCGCAGCTCTCGCTTCGCATCCGCGCCGCCGAACGCGCGCTCGCGCTCGGCGAGGCCGAAGAAGCGCATCGTTGGGCGCAGTCGGCGGCGACGCTGGCGTCCGACGACGCGACGGTGACGCTGCTCGTCGGGCAAGCGGCGGTCGCCCTCGGCGATCTCGTCGCGGCACGCGTCGCGCTCGAGCGTGGTCGGCGAAGCACGCGAGCCCCGGACGACGAGACGTCGGCGCTCATCGCGGTCGAGCTCGCGGAGGTCGCGTACTTGAGCGGCGAGCTCGAGATGGCCATGTCCGAATCGATGCGCGCATTGTCGATGTCGAAGTCGTCGGCGACGCAACTCAAGGCCCGCAACACGCTCGGCAAGATCCTCCTCGCCGAGGCGAAGTGGGACGAGGCCGACCGCCATTTCGCCGAGGACGCATGGACCGCTTCGTCGCGCGGCGAAGCGACCGCCGAGCTCCGCGCGCGGTTGAACCGCGGCATCGCGCTCCTTTCGAAGGGGCTCGGCGACGAGGCACGGGCGATCTTCGACGCCGTCCTCACGGAAGGCGAACGCACCAGCGACGCGCGCGCGTGCGCGTACGCGCTCGACAACCTCGCGGTGGTCGCGACGTGGCGCCACGACTACGCCGAAGCGCTCTCCTTCTCCGAGCGCACGCTCAAGCTGCGCCAGCACTTGGGCGATCGCCTCGCCACCGCGCGCATCCTCGCGAACCTCGCCGAGCTTCGTCGCAAGCTCGGCCTCCTCGATCACGCCGAGCACGCGATCGCGTTCGGACGCCGCACCCTCGGTCCGGGGATGCCGGCGGCGCGCTCGGCGCTCTTCGGGATCCAGGCCGCGCGCACCGCGCTCATTCGCGGCAACACCGCCGAGGCGCGCCGCGAGATCGGTCGCGCGATCGTCGACGCCGAAGCGGCCGGAATGGTCAGCTACATGGGCGAAGCGCACCGCGTCGCGACGCGCATCGCGCTCGCCGACG
>JAYVXB010000564.1:0-13648 GCA_043785585.1 Deltaproteobacteria bacterium
ACGAGCGACGCCTTGCCGCCGCCCGTGCCGCCACCCTTCACGCCGAACACCGGCCCGAGCGACGGCTCGCGCAGCGCGAGCACCGCGTTCTTCCCGATGCGACGCATTCCCATCGCGAGCGAGATCGACGTCGTCGTCTTTCCTTCGCCCGCAGGCGTCGGGTTGATCGCCGTCACCAAGATGAGCCGACCCTTCGCGCGCGCGGGCCGATCGAGGCGATCGAGGCGATCGAGAACAGCCAGATCGATCTTCGCCTTGCCGCGGCCGTACAGCTCGATGTCTTCCTCGGCGAGGCCGAGCTCACGAGCAACGTCGAGAATGGGGCGCGGCGCGTATTCGGTCATGGCGGCGTTTTACCTCAGCTCGGTGGTAGAGTCGCGGGATGCCGGAAAAGTCGGACAAGCGCAAGGAGCTCCGGAGAACCGCACGTATGCCGGACGCTCCCGAGCTGCCGCCGAGGGCCCCCGACAGCGAGAAGACGCTCCCCGGCGATGCGCCTCCCACGCCATCGCGTCGTTCGCGCGGCACCGACGAGTCGGCGATCGAAGTCGTCGTCGTGCGCGAAGACGCCGTGCGCGACGCGCCGCGATCGCCGTGGCGCGCGTTCGAAGTCTGGACGAGAAACCGCGTCTACGGCCTCGACGCTTCGTACCGCTGCATCGAGGTCCTCGATCGCACGACCGGCAAGCTCGAGACCGACAACTCGATGCTCGGCGCGCGCTTCGGCGGCGGACGCCGGCAGAACGATACGTCCGTCGTCTACAGCTACCCGTTCCCGCTCGAAGGCTCCGAGGCGATGTTCATCGCGGGGCACAAGTACGGATGCACGTCGACGGTCGAGCGCTTGGTCATTCGCGTGCGGGAGTTCCGCGTGCGATCGGTCGACTCGCCGCCGACGTGGGACGAGCTCGCGGGAAAGGCCGACGGCGGCGTGGCATCGAAGCGGCCAGCTACGTAGGACTCGCACGACGCTAGCTCGTGATCCTTAGCGACTCGCACGACATCGCATGCTCCCCGCGCGGGGAAGACCCTCCCCACGCCAGATCGCGTTCCCCCCCGGCCTGATGAAGTCGTCCCCCGCGCGGGGGAGAGGCGAAGTGGCACGGGGAAGACGCTCCCCGCGCCAGATCACCTCTGTGAGAGCGAGGGGAAGACGTCCCCCACGTCAACGCGCGCCTTCCCTTGCGTGGGGAAGACGCTCCCCGCACGAGATCACGTCCGTGATCGCGAGGGGACGACGTCCCCCACGTCGACGCGCGCCTTCCCTTGCGTGGGGAAGACGCTCCCCGCGCGCGATCACGTCCGTGATCGTCAGGGGACGACGTTCGTCGCAGCCGTCGATGTCCGTAGAGGTCGTGCGAGTCCCTCTCCTTCTCCCGAAGTCGGGAGAAAGGAGAGGGTCGGGTGAGGATAGAGGGCAACGCGCGCGAGCGAGGAGAGGGCGACGCAGGCAACGCGCGGGTGGGGGCACCCTCGACCTACGTGTACCGCTTCTCGAAGAGCGCACGGATCTTCGGCATCTCGCGGATCATCGCGAGCGAGTGCTCCGCGTGCGCGTGCGCGAATCCGTTGCCGATGAAGAGATCGACGTCCTTGCCGACGCCCTCCGCGCCGAGCGCGGCCTTCGTGAAGCTCGTCGACATCGCGAAGAAGTAGACGGTGCCGCGATCGCGCGTAGACATGATCGCCGCCATCTCCGCGTCGGGGACGTTCACGCACGAGAACGTCACGTCGGCTTCGCGTCCCGCGTTCGCTTCGAGGACCGCGCGACGCACCGCGACCGGATCGCGCGCGTCGGCGGCGAAGACGGCGTCGCAGATCCCGAGCGCGCGCAGCTCGTCGGCCGCGCGCGGGAAGCTCTCGACGCCCAAGATGCGCGCGCTCGGTCCGCCCGCGCGACGCGCCTCGGCGCAGCACAAGATGCCGCTCTTGCCGCCCGCGCCGAGCACGAGGACCGTCGCGCCCGGCTTCACGAGACGCGCGACCTGCGGCGCCGCGCCCGCGACGTCGAGCACCGCGAGCGCGAGACGCTCCGGCATGTCGCTCGGCAACCGCGCGTACGCGCCGCTCGCGAAGAGCACCGCCTCGCCGTCGACGTCGAGCTGCGCGCTCGCGCGACGCACCGCCTTCACGCGATCGATCTTCAGCGGCGTGAGCGACAACGACACGAGCGTCGCGACGCGATCGCCCACCTCGAGCGCTTCCTTCTCTCGCCCCGGCGCGATCTGAAGCACACGCCCGAGCAGCATCCCGCCCGATCCCGTCACCGGGTTGTGCTGCTTGCCGCGCGCCCCCACGGTCTCCATCACGCGCCTCGCCACCCCCGCGTCGAGATCCGCCTCGCCCGCCTCCGCCGCCGCCTTTTCCATCTGCACGAAGCTCGCGGCGTCGACGTTCAACGTCTCGACGGCCAACAAAACCTCCCCTTCGAAGAGGCGCGCGAAGTCCGCGTCGACGGTCTCGGCGGGCTGCGGAAGGCCCCCTTTTGGAGATATCGCCCGATGCGTCCCGTAACGGTCGCCGCCAGATATCACGCTTCTAGGCACAAATACGCTCGGCATCGAGGGCTCCATGCGGCGTTGGGTAACGCAGCTTGACCAAGTTCGCTCGCTCCCATTAACCTTTTTCTGCGAGACTTTCAGTCTGGTTCCACGCTCATAGCCGTTCTCCCGATTTTCGCCCGACACAAGACGCCCCCCGCGCCCATGCAAGACCCGTCACCGAAGGCGCCGCCGCCTCCCGCTCAGCGGGGGCGGTCGTACGTCCTGCGCTTCATCAGCGGCAAGTACCAAGGCGGAGAATTCCCCGTCGCGGCGGACAAGCAGATCGTCGTCGGGCGCTCGAGCGATCTCGACATGGTCCTCGTCGAAGACATGGTCAGCCGCAAGCACGCGCGCATCGCGATGCAGCAGGACCAAATCTGGATCGAGGATCTCGGGTCGACGAACGGCACGTTCGTGAACGGCGAGAAGATCAAGCGCGCGCGTCTCAAGGAAGGCGACCGCGTCCTCATCGGCACGAGCATCTTGAAGCTCATCGCCGGCGACGCGCCGCGCGAGAACATGGACGCGAAGCGCGAGCTCGAGAACGTCGCATCGCAGCGGCGCACGAGCCAAGCGCGCACGATGAGCGGCAGCATCGAAGAAGTTCCGCTGCCCGACTTGCTGCAGCTCTTCGGCACGTCGAAGAAGAACGGCGTCCTCGTGATTCGCACCGACGACGACGTCGGTCGCATCTACTTGAAGAAGGGGAACATCTCGTTCGCGATCATCAACGACCTCGACGACGTCCCGCCACTGAAGAGCGTGTACCGCATGCTCACGTGGCAAAAGGGGCTCTTCGATCTCGATCCGCCGGACGAGCGCGAGTTCCCGAACGAAGTGAACATGAGCGTGCAGGAGATCCTCATGGAGGGGATCCGGCAGCTCGACGAGTTCAACAACTTGAAGGAGCAGCTGCCGGAGCTCAACGCGCGCCTCATCATGTGCTCGCCGCTTCTCCCGCCCCTCCGCGAGCTGAAGCCCGAGGAGCTCGACGTTCTCCAGCTGACGCACAACTACGGCAATTTCGAGACGATCCTGAACAAGAGCCTGGCGACCGACCTCGAGACCGTCGAGATCGTGCTCAAGCTCCTCAAGGGCAACTACCTCCGCGCCGAGTAATCGTGTTCAACCGCTGACAGCACGCGGACACGCCGAGCACTAGGGTCCACGCATGGACCACGCTGCGAGCGCCCACGATGATCGCCGCCTCAACTGGGTGAAATCGATCCCGTTCTTCGGCGTTCACGTCGCCGCCGTCGTCGGTGTCGTGCTCCTCGGGTTCTCGTGGAGCGGCGTCGCGCTCGCGCTCGCGTTCTACGTCGTGCGCATGTTCGCGGTGACGGGCGGCTACCACCGTTACTTCGCGCACCGCACGTTCAAGACGAGCCGCGCGTTTCAATTCGTGCTCGCGGTGCTCGCGACGACGACGTCGCAGAAGGGCGTCCTCTGGTGGAGCAGCCACCACCGCACGCACCACAAGTACTCCGACCTCCCAGGCGACGTGCACTCGCAGATGCGCGACGGCTTCTGGTGGTCGCACGTCGGGTGGATCCTCGCGCGCAAGTACGACAAGACCGACGAAGATCGCGTGAAGGATCTCGCGAAGTACCCCGAGCTCCGCTGGCTCGATAAATACTGGTTCGTCGTGGTCGTCGCCTTCGCGACGGCGATCTTCCTCGTGGGCGGCGCCTGGGCGCTCGTCTGGGGGTTCTTCGTCTCGACGACGTTCCTCTGGCACGGCACCTTCACGATCAACTCGCTGTCGCACATGATCGGGCGGCGTCGCTACGCCACGACGGACAACAGCAAGAACAGCGCGATCCTCGCCTTCATCACGATGGGCGAGGGCTGGCACAATAACCACCACCACGACCAACGCTCGACGCGCCAGGGCTTTCTCTGGTGGCAGTACGACGTGACCTACTACGTGCTCGTCGTGCTTCGGGCGTTCGGCCTCGTGTGGGATCTGCACGCGCCGCCCGCGCACGTGCTCGAAGCGCCGCACGCGCGGACGCTCGAGTCGGTCGACGCGGTGCCCACGGCCCCGTCCGCCGAGACGATCGAGTCGCACGCCGCGGAGTAGCGTGTAGTCTGCAACGCGATGGCCTTCGTCGTCGCGATCACGGGAGCGTCCACCGGCATCGGGCGCGCGCTCGCGCTGGCCTGGGCCAGGCGGGGCGCGACGCTCGTCCTCAGCGCACGAGGTGAAGAAGCGCTCAACGCGGTCGCACGCGAGGTGAAGGACGCGGGGGGCGAGGTGTTCGTCGAGGCGGGCGACGTCACGCGCGAAGACGATCGCGTGAGGTTCGTGCAGCGCGCGCGGCTCGAGAAAGGGCGGCTCGACGTCCTCGTGAACAACGCCGGGCGCGGGTACTACGGCACGTCGCGGACGATCGCGATTACGGACCTCGAGGCGATCTTCCAGCTGAACGTGTTCGCGCCGCTGCGGCTCGCGCAGCTCGCGATCGATCCGCTGGCGCGGACGTCGGGGACGATCGTGATGATGTCGTCGATCGCAGGCGTCGTCGCGGCGCCGCGTCTCGGCGCGTACGCGGCGTCGAAGTTCGCGCTCGAAGCGCTGTCGATGTCGCTCCGCGCCGAGCTCGCGAGCACCGGCGTGAAGGTCGTCGTCATTCGTCCCGGTCCGGTCGACACCGCGTTTCGCGCGAACTCGATCACGACCGACGGCCAGCCAGGCGTCCGGCCGCCCGGCGCAAAGATCCAAACCGCCGAGGACGTCGCCGAGCAGACGCTCCGCGCCGTCGATCGCGGAACGCCCGTCGTCGAGACGACCGGCTTCGTGAAGCTCGCGTCGGCTACGTCGCGCGTCGCCCCCGCGGCGTTCCGGTTCATCACACGCATCATGGCCGCGAAGAAGTCGGAATGATTTTTTATCCGCCAAGGCGCCAGGTCGCCAAGGGCCGGAGAGTTGGATCGAATCAATTCTCCTTCTCTTGGCGACCTGGCGCCTTGGCGGTTAAATCCTCACCGCGTGCGGTTCAGGCGCGCTTCGACGGCGCGGGCGTGCGCTTCGAGGCCCTCGAGGCGCGCGAAGGTCGTGATCGCTTTCGCGTGCTCGGCGAGCGCCGGCTGCGAATACTGGATGAGCGACGTGCGCGTGACGAAGTCGTAGACGCCGAGCGGCGATCCGAAGCGCACCGAGCCGCCCGTCGGCAGCACGTGCGACGGACCCGCGACGTAGTCGCCCGCGGCCTCCGGCGTCATCGCGCCGAGGAACGCCGCGCCCGCGCGACGCACGCGCGTGAGCATCGCCTCGGGGTCCTCGACGTGGAGGCTCAAGTGCTCGGCGGCGATCGTGTCGGCGATCTCCCCCATTCGCTCGACGTCGCGGCTCGCGACGACGAACGCGTGCCCGTTCGCTTCGAGCGACGCGCGCGCGATCGCCTCGCGCGGCAACGTGGCGAGCTGCGCTTCGACCTCGCGCTTCACGGCGTTCGCCATCAAGTCCGACGAGCAGACCAAGAGCGGGTATGCCGCTTCGTCGTGCTCCGCTTGCGACAAGAGATCCGCCGCGACGAGCTGCGGATCGGCTTCGTCGTCCGCGACGACGAGGATCTCGCTCGGGCCTGCGATCCCATCGATCGACACCTGCCCGAACACGAGGCGCTTCGCGCACGCGACGTACAGGTTTCCCGGGCCGACGATCTTGTCGACGCGCGGCACCGACTGCGTCCCGTACGCCATCGCCGCGATCGCCTGCGCGCCGCCCGCGTCGAAGATCGCCGTCACGCCCGACAGGTGCGCGGCCGCGTAGATCGCGTCGTCCGTCGCGTCGCCCGCGAGCGGCGTCGCCAGCAGAATCTCCGGCACGCCCGCGACCTGCGCCGGGATCGCCGACATGAGCACGCTCGACGGGTAGCGCGCTTTTCCGCCCGGCGCGTAGACGCCCGCGCGCGCGACGGGGAGGACGCGCACGCCGAGCATGATCCCCTGGTCGCCGTACTGAAAGCCCACGTCGAGCTCGCGCTCGTGGAACGCGCGGATGCGCGCGGCGGCGAGGTCGAGCGCGTAGCGCGCTTCGATCGGCAGACGCGCGAGCGCGGCGGCGCCGCCGTAGTCGCGGCGGACGAGCGCACCTCTCGACTCCGAAGGTCGCTTGTCGAAGCGCTCGGTGTAGCGATGGACCGCGGCGTCGCCCTCCGCGCGCACGGCGGCGAGGATCTCGCGGACGATCGTCTCGACGCGGGTGAAGTCTTCTTCGCCGCGGTTCGCGATGCGCGCGAGGGCAGCGTCGAACTCAGCGGTTCCGTCTGTGTGGAGCGCGAGCATGGCGACCCGGCTTAGCACGGGGTAGCGTGCGAGACGATGCGGCGCGCACTGTCGGCGGCGTGGGCCTTCTACGCGGCGACCTCCGCCTGTGCGACGCGCGACGCATGCCCGCGGTTCGCCGAGGCCGTTCGCGGAGGAGCGTGCGGCTGCGCGGACGGCGCGGTGCTCCTCGACGGCGCGTGCGTCTCGACGCAAACGGCCGACGCTTATTGCGGTCGCGGCGCGCGTTTCACCGGCGGCGCGTGCGCGTACCGCGAGTGCCCCGAAGGGCAGCCGCTCGATCTCGCGACCGGTGACTGCGTCCCGGCGCGCGCACTCCGCGAGATCGCCGCCGCGCAGCAGATCGTCTTCACGCCGGGCGAGCGCCTCGTGTGCGAGGGCGGCAGGCCGATCGTCGACGGCGACGACCTCGCGTGCGTCGCGACCGTCGCGCTCTGCCCGCGCGGGACGCACTTCGACGGCGGCGCTCACGGCGCGTGCCTCGCCGCGACGCGCTGCCGCCCCGGTGAGATCGCGTCGACCGACGGCGCGCGATGCACCGCGCTCCTCTCGCGAAAAGGCGACGCGCACGTCGTCGACGTCGCATCGTGGGCTCGCGCGGTCTTCGGCTCCGACGGCGGCGCGGGCTCCGCCGAGCTGTGCGCCCCCCTCGCCCTCCACCCGCGCGCGTTCGCCACCGCCGCGCAGGTCCCCGTCTCGTTCGTCGTTCGCGTCGAGCTCCACTTCCCGAACAGCGACGTCGCCGACGTCCGCGCGAGCGTCACCTCCGAGGCTCTCCCCGACCGCGCCGCCGCGATCCTCGACGAGACGACCCGCCCCCTCGTCCGCGTCCTCCAAGCCTTGGGGGGCGAAGCCAGCGCGGCGGCGGTCCATCTCGCCGTCCGCTGCACCGTCGACCCCGCCGAACGCCCCCACGCCGCGCCCCTTTCTCGCTGAGGCCCCCCGAAGCCGATTCGAGTTTTCAACCGATGGTGATAACGTGTAAACACCACAGTTCGCCGGCGGCGACGCTGCGGTGGCCTTGTTTCGGGGGTATTTCTGACGAGGGCTACGTGGATAGTGATCTCGCGGACGCGATTGAAGGTCTCAAAGCGGTTTTTCAGAGGCGAAAGCTCCCTAGCTCCTTCGGCAAAGCGCCGCCCGAGCTCGTCGACTCGCTCAAGAAGCAACTTCGGATTCCTCCGCGATTCCGTGCCTTTTTGCTCGCGGCAAACCCCGAGAAGGTCGAGACCGTCACGCCGGTCGAGCGCATCCGGTTCATTCCGGCCGACGAGCTCGTGAAGGCGCAGTCGAACGTCGTGACCCCGTCCGAAGGGGGCAACGCGACGGCCGAGTGGAAGCCGGCGTGGGTCGTCATCGGCGAGAGCTCGCTCCTCAGCGATCCGTACTTTCTGGACGTCTCGAAGCCGGACCCCGAGGGCGACTGTCCCGTCTACACCGCGATGAGCGGCGAAGAGCGTTGGAACCCCACGCTCGCGGCGTCGAGCTTCGCGCAGTTTCTCCGGATCGTGTCGACCGCGATGGAGATCGCCGCCGGCTTCGGCGACGCGATCATGGACGACGAGGACGAAGACAGCTTCCGCGAAGCGCTCGGCCCCAAGGTCAAGATCATCGATCCTGCCGCGATGCGCGCGGGTCATTGGACCTGAGCGGCGTGCGCATCGGGGGGACCGCATGACCGAGGTCGCGTACATCGAGAGCCACTACCGCGCGCCCGAGATTGCCCACAAGTACGGGGCGAACGTTCACCTCCTCGACGATCCGCTCGCCTGGACGCAGCTCGCGCGGCTGTGTGCGCGCGACACGTTTCAACCCGAGGTCGGGCGTCTCGTGCGCACGCTCTACGAGCGCCTCGCCGCGGTGGTGGTCGCCGCCGAGCTGCCTCGAACGCGCGTCGACATCCCGACGCGCATGGTCGCGTCGTCGCCGGAGGCCGTGTACCGCGGTCTCGCGATCGCGAAGCACACGAAGGTCGTGACGGTCGGGATCGCGCGCGCGGGGACGATGCCGTCGCAGGTCGTCTACGACTTGCTGAACGAGGTGCTCGATCCGACGGCGGTGCGTCAGGATCACCTCTTCATGTCGCGCACGACGGACGCGAAGGGCCACGTGACGGGGGCGTCGTGGCACGACGCGAAGATCGGTCGCGACGTCGACGGGCGGATCATCATGCTGCCCGATCCGATGGGCGCGACCGGCTCGTCGCTCATCAGCGCGCTCACGCACTACAAAACGAAGCTCGAAGGCAAGCCGGGGCGCTGCCTCACGATGCACCTCATCGTGACGCCCGAGTACATCAAGAACCTCCTCGCGGCGCACCCCGACACGACGATCTACGCGCTCCGCCTCGACCGCGGCCTCTCTTCGCCGGACGTGCTCGACACGATCCCGGGCACGCGCTGGAGCGAAGAGCGCGGCCTCGACGAGCACCAGTACATCGTCCCGGGCGCGGGCGGCGTGGGCGAGCTGCTCAACAACGCGTGGGTGTAGCCGAGTCCGGACGAGAGGACCGCCAAGACGCCAAGGCGCCAAGGTGATTGGAAAAAAACCTTGGCGGCTTTGCGCCTTGGCGGTCTCTCCCTCTCGGGATTCAGAGAACGGTGCACGTGAGCACCGTGCCGTCGCCCGAGCACGTCGACGTGCACGTGCGGCCTGCGGGGCATGGCGGGCATGCGCTGCGTATGCAGGGTGCGGCGAGGCACGCGAAGCTGTTCGGCGCGGGGCCTTTCGTGAAGTCTTGGATGTGCTCGCACACCTGCGTCGTGTTGCGACAGAAGAGCGGGCCGCACGCGAAGGTGCCGGCGGGCGCTGGGCAGCTCGCGCTCGTCGAGAGATCGACGCCCATCGATGCTGCGGCGCACGTGCTCGCGTAGAGCTGGCCGTCGCATCCGCACGCTTGCGCGCCCGCGGGGCAGCCGCTCGGGATCGGTGCGCACGATCCGGCGACCGAGCTCGTGCCGCACGAGAAGTCCGGCGTCTTGCAGTACTGGCCTGGGCCGCACGGGAGGAGCGGCGCGCAGACCGCAGGGGGCGTGCATCCCGGTGAGCCGAAGAGCTTCGCGCCGGGGGGACACACCCAGTTGCCGTTGATGCACGATGCTTGCGCGAGGGTGCCGTCGCCCTTGCAGCATCCGTGCGGCACGGGCGGGCACGTCGCGCACACGTCGGTCGAGATCGTTCCGGGCGGGCAGACCCAATCGCGACCGACGCACACGGGCGAGTGCCTGTCGTTCGATCCGCACGACGGGACGCAGTCGAACTGCACGATGCCCGTGCAGAAGCCGCCACCTTCGCCGCCTTCGAAGACGCCGCCGTCCGGCGCGCCGAGACCGCAGCCCGCGGTGACGTCGACCGACGACGCGCTCGCCGCGTGCACGATCGCGCACGTGCTCGGGCACAGCGCGACGACCGTCGGCTTCGCGGGATCGTCGACGTAGAAGCCGCCGTTCGCGCCGCACGCGGGCTGGCCGCCGACGAGCGGAACGTCGAGCGGCGCGGTGTCGGGCGCCGATTTGTACCGCACGGTGAGATCGAACGGCGAGAGCGTCGCGTCCCCCGGCGACGGGATCGCGTAGCGACAGAGACGCTGCGTGTCGCGCAGCTCCTTCATCGTCTTCACGAGCTGCTGCGCGGTCGATGGATCCTCGTTGATGAGGATCGCGTTGCCCGTGCCGCCCGCCGCGGCGATCGAGTTCATCGCCGCGACGTAGCCATTCGCGAGACCGATGACGAACGTGAGCACGCGCGGATCGCTCGTTGCCCCTTGCGCCGCGGCGGCCGCCACGTTCTGCGTCGTCGACTCGCAGTCGTCCGGCGCGCCGTCCGTCAAGAGCGCCAGGACGACCGCGCGCGTCGGATCGGCGAGCTGCTGCGCGCGCGCGTACTCGAGGCCGCCGCGGATCGCTGGCAGCGTCGGCGTGTCACCGTCCGGCGTCTGCCGCGCGAGCGACGCCTTCACGCGCGCCGCGTTCGTCGGCAACGTCGCGATCGGCACCGCGGGCAACGCGAACTGATCTTGGTCGCACGAGCTCCCGAGCGGAAAGTACTGGAGCCCGAAGCCGAGACCCGCGGCGCTCGGATCGTCGACGAGCGCGCTGAGCGCGGAGGTGGCGGAGTCCCACTTGTTGCCGTCGCGCATCGATCCCGACTTGTCGAGGAGGACGTAGATGCTGACGTCTTGGAAGCCGCCCCGGTAGTCGGCGTGCACGCAGAAGCCGCTGCTCTTCGGCGGACCGTCCGGCTCGTTGGCGTTGGGATCGACGGGCAAGCCGGTGCGCGATCCGCAGGCGAGGACGATCGCGGCCGAGAGCGCGCTCGCGATGCATGTTCCGATGGTTTTTCGCATGGCAAGCCAAGACGCCTCGTGAGTCACGACGCACGCGCACCGAAGGTGCGCAGAGGCAGAGGCGCCTCGAGTATAGCGATGGCCGCCGCGTCCGGCGACCGTCACGGCCGGAGACCACGTGACGCGCCGACGGCGTAGCCCATCGAGTAGCGCGCGTTGATCTCGCTGCGCGGGTTGAAGTGCACGGCGCCGCTCGCGTCGCGCCAGCGATACGCGTCGACGCCGAACGGCCCGGTGTAGCCCGCGGCGGCGAGCGCGGATGCGGCGGCGCGCGTCTCGCGCTCGAGCGCGCCGAGCTCGTCGGCGGCGAGATCGCCGGGCGCGGAGAGAGCGGTCGCGACCCACGCGCCGTAGGCGTCGCACCGTTGCACCGTCGGCGCGCCGAGCGCGATTGCGCGGCTCGCGTCGATCGCACCATGCAGCGAAAATTCGCGATCGATCGCGACGAAGGGTTCGACTTGGAGACCGCCGCCGAGATCGATCGACGCTTCGATCCACCGCGTCTCGTCGTCGCCGAGCGCGCCGCTCGTCACCTTGCGCCGCCCGCGTCCCGCGAATCCGAACGCGCGCTTCAGGAGCCACGCTTCGCCGACCGGCCGCGCCGCCAGCGCGCGTACGCATTGTTCGGCGCTCGTCACGAACGATGCGCCGGGGATCGACTGTCCGAGCTCGGCGCAGAAACGGCGATGGTTCACGCGCGCGAGCACGTCGACCGATGGCACGTCGGGCATCGTCACGCGCGCGTCGCGCATCCGCTTCAGCGCCGACGGCGTCGGGCACCACGCGCGACCGACGTACGACGAAGCATCGTCGAGCACGCGACCGCTCTCGATCACGACGTCGCCCGGTGCGAGGAGCGACGCGACGCGGGGAACCAGCGCGTCGAGGCGCGCGCGCATCGCGCTCGACACCGAGCCGTAGCTCGTCGGCGACGCGAGCTCGTCGTCCGCGTCGAGGTTGAGCACCCACGCGAACCTCACGTCGCCTGCCACGACGTGAGCCGATCGAGGAACGCATCGGTGAACCCGGCGCTCAGGCGCGCGTCGCGATCGATCGGCCTCCCTTGCATCACCATCGGCGAGAGCGGCGGCGGCAGATGCGCGCGCCACGTGTCGAAATCGAGATCACCCGTGAGGACACGAAACCAATGCGTGCCGAGGCGCACGTGCGGCACCTCTTCTTCGGCGACGATCGCGTGGAGGCGCGCGCCGGCGTCGTCGCCCACCGCGCGGAAGCGCTCCGCGAAGCGCCGCGTGTGATCGAGGTTCCCCGCCTCGAAGCCCATCCCCATCGTCGCGAGGAAGTGCGCCGGCGTCGTCGACTGCGGGACGCGATCCCAGAACCAATCGTTCACCGGAAAATCGCCGACCACGTGACCGAGATGCTCGATGTGTGCGCCATACATGTTCATGTGGCGGACCTCGTCGAGCGCGACGCCGATGAGGCCACGACGCAACGCCGGCGGCGCGTCGGGGAACGCGAGCACGGCCCAGCACATCAGCTCGGCGGCTTGGAGCTCGTGGTGCAGGAACGTGTGCAGGAGCTGCGCGCGCCGCTTGGGATCGCGCAGCGCCTCGGCGCTCGGAGTCTTCAGGCGGCGCGCGGCCGCGGCGAGCGCGGAGGGTCGGCCCGGTGAGGCGATTCGGCGCGCGGGAGGATCGCGCTCCCACTCGCGCGGCGGAGGCGGCGGCGCGAGCTTCATCGCGAGGTCGGTCGTGTGGACGTAGTCCCACGCCCATCGATCCACCGTCCCGTTCGCAGGCGCGCTCATGGTCACTTTCCTGACGGCGGGTCGCGCGCGGCTGCACGCGGGCGCACACCTGCCCGACGGGAGCGCAATCTTACGCTCTCTACGGCCGCGGCGTCGCGCGAAGCAGCGGCACCGTTCTCGCACCGTCATTGGCGTCCCACATGGTGCTCCCGATCGCGCCGCGGCAGTTGCCACGGAGCCTCGTGCGGCGTCATGCTGGGTGGGTAGCCGAAGCGAACGGAGCCACCATGCGCCGCAGGTTCGTGCACGTCGTCGTCGCTGGACTCACCGCCGCGCTTTTCGCGTGCGCGGAAGAGGGCGACCGCAACGTGAACGTGCCTACGAGCGTGAGCGTGCCGTCGGACCATCGCCTGCCGTTCGGCGGCACGTCTTCGGACGGCGCGCTCGTCGTGCACAGTCGCCTCGGGAGCCCGGCCGACGATCAAATGGGACCTATCGGACCCGGCATCGTCTTGCTCGGTGGGGGCCCCGACGTCGACTCCGCGTTCCATTGGATGCGCGCGACCATCGCCGCGACGAGGCACACGGCGGGTGACGTCGTCGTGCTCCGCGCAAACGACGACGACTCGCTCGCGCAGCACGTCGCGGAACTCGGCGTGTTCAACTCGGTGCAGACGCTGACGTTGTCGCCGAAAGCGAGCGCCGACGATCTCGACGTCGTCGCGTTCTTCCTCTCGCGCGCCGAGGGGGTCATCATCG
>JAYVXB010000565.1:0-4344 GCA_043785585.1 Deltaproteobacteria bacterium
AGAAACCAGAGCACGAGGCTCAAGCGCGGCACGACGTCGCGGAGCAACGCGAAGAAGACGACACCGTTGAAGAGGCTGATCGCGAAGCCGGCTCGTGCCTGCGCGTAGACGAGCGAGACTTCGGCGCGCCGAACGCGCGCTTCGAGAAGCGCGGGCTCGCTACCTGCGCTCATCGCGCAGCGCGACGCCGTCGAATGCTGAAGGGCAGATGCATTGTCGCGAGCATCACGTTATCGCAAGTCGGCGTACGCCGCGTCGTCGCGACTGTTCAAAGCTCGCCTCGATGCTGGCGAGTCGCAGCTCGTTGCCCCACGCTTACGCGCGAGCTCGAACGTCTGCCGCAGCATCGTCGGCGGCCTCGGAGGAGAAATTACGGCGATAGCGAGCCTGAGCGAGGCACGCGCTTTCGTGTGGTCCTCGCGTCGAACAAAGTGGCGCCGTGGGTCGCGTTCGCACGCGCTGGAAAAATTGCTGCCCGCGGGAGCCACACGCCGTAGAGTCGACGGACTTCGTGGCAAGCGAGCCGCCCTACAAATTGGTGCTCCTGCGCGCCGTTGACGAGTGCTCGACGCGCCTCGACCTCGCGAGCCCGTCTGCCGCAGTGCGCGAGCTGTCGACACGCGCGGAGCGCTTGCGCGCTGCCGTTCGGGCTTCGACCGACGGAAACGGAGCGAAGGCGCTCGCAACGGGGGAGCTCGTCCTCGAGCTTGCGGAGGACGTTCTCGGAAAAATCGACCCGAGCGTCGAATCACTCCGACGAGCTCTGGGCGGTGCGCATCCAGAGCGCGCATCGACGCCCAACTTCGATACCAACGGACCGAAGGTCTGCCCGAGCTGCCGCACGCTTCAGCGCGGAACCGTCAGGCACTGCAGGAAATGCGCGGCCGATTTGCTCGGCGTGGCGCCATCCGTCGTGATTGATCGCCGATACGCTTTGATGGAGGAGCTCGGTCGCGGCGCGATGGGCGTCGTCTACATGGCGCACGATATCGGGTTGAATCGGAGCGTAGCGCTCAAGATCCTCAGCGGCGACGAGGCCGACGATGACGCTGAGCTCTTCCAGCGCGAAGCGACCGCGGTCGCGTCGATTCGCAGCGACCATGTGGTGCAGGTGTACGCGTTCGGCACGCACGACGGCGCGCACTTCCTCGCGATGGAGCACGTCGAAGGTAGCTCGCTCGAAGCAATCCTTGCCGAGCACGCACGTACCAACGATCGGATCCCGGTGGCCCGCGCCGTCACGATTCTGGCGCAGGTCGCTCGCGGGCTGACGGCCGTGCACGCTGCTGGCGTTGTGCACCGTGACGTGAAGCCCGCAAACATCGTTGTCGAGGAGCGCTCTGGCCGTCCGGTGCTCATCGATTTCGGACTCGCTTTGCGACACGCAGAAACGCCGGCGGAGTACGCCGCGGCAGGAACCCCTCACTACATGGCGCCCGAGCAAATCACGGCGTCGACCCCCGGCGACCTGGCGAGGCTCGCGGCGCCGACGGACGTCTACGCTCTCGGCTGCGTCGCGTTCGAGCTCTTGTGTGGGCGCCCACCGTTCGAGGCGCCGACCGTGGTGAGAATCCTTCAGCAGCACATCGTCGCGTCGCCAACTCCGCCATCCAAAATACGGCCGGGGCTTGCCGCGTTCGACCCGGTCATCGAACGGGCGCTCGCAAAGGATCCCGCGCAGCGCCACGCGAGCTGCAGCGATTTCGCGACGGCGCTCGAGGACGCGTTTCGGACCTTTGCGTCGCCGGGGCCGACGCTCCCGCCGCCACCGTCCCTGGACGGTGTGCCTTCACGCTCCGAGCGTGGGCCCCTTCGCGTGCTCATCGTCGATGACGACGAGATCATTCTCAAGATGTGCGCGCTCTGCGCATCCAAGGCGTTCGGTCCGGACGCCGTGGAGATCGTGACCGCGTCGTCAGGCCCGGACGCACTGGCGGCGGCCGAAGTCCAGATGCCCGACATCCTTCTCTTGGACTACGCGATGCCCAAGCTCGACGGACTCGAGACGCTCTCGCGCCTTCGCGCGATGCCTCGCGGAACGCGCGCGCGCGTCATCGTCATCAGTGCGTCGGCAAACGAGCTGCCCCGTTGGAAATTCACCGTGCTCGGTGTTAACGATTTCGTCGCGAAGCCCGTTCGGATCGCTCCGTTCGTCGAGCTTCTGAAGGACATCGCGAGCGACGCAGGCTTCACGCGACCAGGCGCCGCAGAATAGCGCTTGGAAAACGCTCACCGCTCGCTCACGGAACCGCAAACGTCATCACACGCGGTTTGACCCTCGCAGGCCTTGCGTTGTCTTGCCGTTCGTCCGCGTTGTTCACGCGTCGCGCCGCGGGGGAACTGCCCGGCGCGGGCCAGGAGCGACAACGCCCCCATGACGCCGTAGTTCCTGGACCATGCAGTGGTGTCGGCCAAGAAAATGCGAAGAATGAAACCCCGCTCACCTCGGAAGAGGCGAGCGGGGTTCAAAGGCGCGCGGTCGTGCAGTCGCTGGCGCAACGAATTCCACCCAACGGGCGCGTGCGTCTTCGAGTACGACCGCGGCGTCGCCGCGCTCTGGTGGCTCGGCGAAGAAGTAGACGAGCCGGCGGTGGATGCGGCGATCGATGTCGTTTGGAGCGCGTGCCGATGGCGACGTCCCGAGACGCCGTTTCGTTGAATCAGGTGGAAGAGCCGAGCCCCTTTGCGCAATCGACGCTCGCCGTCACGGATCGCGTTCACCGCTCGGATGCGCCCCCGGGCGAGTCGAAGCGGGCTACGATTGCTCGGCCATGATGAACCGCGCGTGGCCCTTCCTCGTCGTCCTCCTCGGCGCGTGCTCTGACGGCGCACCATCGAAGGTGTCCGGTGCACCGACGACGCCGCCCGACGACTCGTTCGAGACGGACGGTGGATTCGCGTATCGCGTGCTCGTCTGGAACTGCAACCCACGCAACGAGCGCGTCGTCATGTACCAGTCGTGCGGAGAGGGTTGCACGGGCTGCGGCGGCTGGGCGCTCGAGCGCACGCTTTGTCCGGGCTCGACCACTCCGGTTGAAGCGAAGGTAGCCTCGCGAGGACGTCACCCGATTCCGGCGGGCTACGGGTGGCGATGACCTTGCGCACGCCAAGACGCCCCGACTCATCGCCCTTGCGCGCCGCTCGCTTCTCAGCTCGACCACGACGCGGTGCCGAAGCGCGGGGGTAAAAGCCGAGTCCTCGTTCCGCTCGTGCACACGTCGAGCCTGTGGCGCGACGTCGAGCGACGCTCCGCGAGTTGCGCGAGCGCCGAAAGGGCGGCGCTCCACTGTGATGGACGCGCGCGCGGCGGTCGCGCAAGCTTGGCGCGCGTGTCCGCTTCTGCCTATGCGCGACGCACCCGATGGCTACGTTCCCAACATGAAAGTCCTCGTCACCGGAGCGACCGGAAAGGTCGGAAGCCGACTCACCAAGCGACTTGCCGAGCGCGGCGATCAAGTGCGCGCCCTTGTGCGCGATCCGACGCGCCGCCGATCTGCGCGAAGCTCGTATCGAGCTCGTCGAGGGCGATTTGCTCAAAGTGGATTCGCTCGCAGCCGCGGTGCGCGGCGTCGATGCCGTAGTCCACTGCGCGGCGTTCTTCCGCGGCGCGACTCCCGAGCAAGCGCACGCGGTTAAATTACCGACCTCGGGTCACACCACCTCGCGAGCGCAGCGCGCGCCGCCTCGGTGAGCCACGCGCGCAGCTCGTCGAGCACGGGCCGCGTGTGCTCGTCGCGTCGCGCGCGTCGCTCTTCGGCGCTATCGCCCGCGAGCGTCGCGGCGCGCTCGACGGCGAAGATGCGCGCGATGATGCGCACCCCTTCGAGTGCGATCTGATCGCCGGCGCGCGCGGCGTCGACGAGCCGTCTTCTGCCGTGGCTCCAGCACCCCGGTCGTTTTCCGCCAGCGCGTTCGAGGAAGGTCGTGACGCTCGTGCCGTCGCACTGCACGACGCGCACGAGATCGTTCTTGAGGAATCGACGCACGCTGTCGGAGTCGCCGCTCGGCGAGTAGAAGAAGGTGACCCACCGCGCGTTGGTCCAGCACCACATCGCGCCCGCTCGAATGCCCGCCGGCACGGTCGGATCGAGGATCGGGATCGCGGAGGCGTCGGTGCCGAGCAGTCCCGGCGCGCGCGTCCGTTCTTCGATCACCTTGGCGATAGGCTCGAGCAAATCGATCGCCGCGCACACGCCGCGCCCGAGCGTCTGCGGCGCGACATCGATGCCGGCGCGCGCGAAGCGCGAGCACTGCCGCTCGATCGGCATGTGCTCGATGTACTTGTCGGCGAGCGCCTCGACGAGCAGCGTGTCGCCGAGCTTGCCGCGCTCGACGATCTGCGGC
>JAYVXB010000566.1:0-4338 GCA_043785585.1 Deltaproteobacteria bacterium
TCACGTATGGTCACGAACGCGCTGCGCGCCGAACCTCCGCGTGACCAGGCAGCGAGTACCTCTTTGTTTTCGCGGACTTCAAAGCGATCGGCGCTCTAGTCCCCGTCGTCGACGAGGGCGATCGCTACGTCGGCGCGTTCCTTCCCGAGGACGTCAGTCGAGCGCGCGTCGAACACCTCATGCCGCGGCTCGCCCGCACTGACGTCGACCCGGCGTGCACGGAAGCGTTTGCACGCAAGCTCCCCTCCGTTCGCGAAAGTGCGTCGGTGCTCGCCGCTGCGCAGCTGCTCGTGTCCAAGCGAATGCGTCGGCTCGTCGTCGTCTCGGACGAGCTTCGGGTCGTGGGGCTGATCGACGATCTCGCACTCCTGCGCGCGGTCCGCTCGTCCGAGAGGGGGGAATGATCGATGAACGCGTGCATCACTTCCGCCGAGCTCCTGCCTCAGCGCTCGACCCAATTCCGACACTAAAAAAGGAACGCTCCGTTGGCGACCCGTGGGGGGGTGGTGCAACCGACGACCCGCGACGGAAGTCCGCCCGCCTACGAAGTCGACAATGTCGGCCGAACGCCTGGCCGCGAGGAGAATGCCGTCGCTCCGACCGCGACTGACTTTGCGGGACCCCGCCAAGTCACCCAATGCGTAGGATTTGCCGTATTTGACCCGCACGAAACGGCTTTCCCGCGCGGCTCACAATGGCGCGATCGGTGAGTACCGCCGCGACCGCTCGGAGGCTCGCGCCGTCGGCACGTAGAGCTTTCACCTCGGCGAGCACACGAGCTTCGTCGGCGTCGCGTTCGACGTGGACGCCGTCGGCCGCAACGCGATAGCCATACGGCGCGCGACCGCCCGTGTACTCGCCCTGCGCGGCCTTGTGGCGAAGCGCTGCCGACGTTCGCTCCCCAGTCGCCTCGCGTTCCCACTGCGCGACGCTGGCCAGAACGTTGAGCACGAGGCGCCCTGACGCGGTTCGTGTGTCGACCTGCTCACCGACGCTGAGCAGCGCCCAGCGTCCGCTTGCGAAATATTCTTCGACGAGCTCGCCGAGGTCTTTCACCGAGCGCGTAAGCCGATCGAGCTTCACGACCAGGAGCGCATCAGCGTGACCGGAGCGCAGCAGGCCGAGCGCACGGCGAAGGCCTTCTCGTTCGAGCGTCTTCGCGCTGGCGCCGGCGTCGACGATCGTTTCGACGACCTCGAGATCGTAGAGCGCGGCGTAGGCCGTCACCTTGGCGCGCTGGGCGTCGAGACTCACGCCGTGATCGGCCTGCTTCTCGGTGCTCACACGGAGGTAGGCGATCGTTCGGGTCTTCGTCGTGCGGGTCATGCCCGCATCAGTCGCTCCGCCCGCGCGGTTCATCAAGCGCTTCGAGCCGCGTCACCGACCGACGTCCCGGGCCGGAGGCGCCGCGCGGAGCGAGCACCTTGCGCACCCGCCATGTTGGACGCATTGGACCACGCCGTTACGGGACCGAAACCTCGTGTTGGCCGGGCGCCAAGAATCCTCCATTGCTCCGCCCAGGATGCCCCGTAACGCGTCGATCGCCCCTCATGGCCCCCCGCCCCACCAAGCCCGCGTCACGCGGCACGCGTCAACGTCGCGCGACCGGAGCGGTTCATTGAACAATGGCGTGCGAATGGCCTCTGGAGCGCAGCCACAACTGTCGAGACTAACCGGACTAGTTCGTAGTCGGAAAAACTTCTGAATTCGATCGTTTTCGTATGATTGCATACTGCATGCACATATTTCATCAGGAATAGTTGCCCGCGGAGGGGTGAGATTTAGTCCCGGTAGTCCGGTAGTCCGTACGCTTCGCTCCGCCGGGAGTACTGCCAACAAGAACCTGAATCGCGACGACCCACATCGCCTCGATACGATTGCCGCATGAAGCCCGTCGCCCGCCCCGGCGGGGTCGAGAATAGTCCTGGTAGTCCGGTAGTCCCGGCTCGCCCGAAAACGATCCGACTTTCGGCCCCTTCGCTCCCGCCCCCGGAGGGTCGAGAATAGTCCTGGTAGTCCGGTAGTCCCGGCTCGCCCCCGACAGCGATCCATTTACCGACGCTGCGCTCCGCTCCGGCGAGGTTGAGAATAGTCTTCGTGGTCCGGTCGACGGAGACGACGGCGTCCGTCGAGGCGTCGCTGCCTCTCCGGGGTTGCTCGCGACTACGCGACGCGAGGTCGACTCATTCAACGAGGCTCGCGGCGCGCGCCGGCGTAACTCGTGCGCGCCCGCCGCAGCATCTCCGTCGCCTCGCGACGAATCGCAGTGAGCTTCGCACGAGCCGCGTCCCGGCTCTCTTTTGGCGCGCGCATGTCCTTCGCTTCGCGCCGAACGGTCTCGAGCGACGCATCCACCGTCTCGTGACGATCGCGCGATGCGCACTCCCGGTTCACACGCTCGGCTGTCGGCGTCAGCGGCTCGAGCGCGCTGGCGTCGCCGACGTAGTGCGCGCGAAGCACGGCCTCATCGTGGGCCGAGAGCCGGGAGAGAGCAGCGTGGACACGCGTGACGCGCCGACGCGCATCGACGTACGCGATGTACGCGTCCTCGGCGTCCCCCGTGCTGCTCGCCTGCCGGAATCGGCACTCGATTATCTCGGTCCACGCCGCGCCCGCCGTCGGTAGCTCGGTCGTCTTCGGGTTGCGCGCGTTCTCGAGGCGCTCGCACATCGGACCGAACGACGAGCGCGTTCCGGGCGGCGGCGGAAGCTCGAGTGCGAAGTACGCTTGGAGGTCCGCCTCGTCGCGGAACGACAGCACGACGCCGACGGGAGACGGCGCGCCACGCGTCGGCGCCGACGATCCCGGCGCGACGTTCAACTCCAGATCCGTCGCTTGATTCGTCATGATCGCTCCATTGCTTTTGGGTTCTCAGTCGGTGGGAGCCCGTCAGGCCGGGCGGCATGAACCGCGACCGGACGTGAAGTCGACAGGCGCGAACGCGACGCACGGGAAAAGAGGCCCTTTTCGTTCCCCCGATGACGTAAGGGCCAAGCGCTCCGGCGAAGTCGCGTAGAAATCGTCAGGGAGCGCGTTTCACGTTCGCTTCGCGGCAAGAGCTGCGGTCGGCGCGGCGCACTTCAGACTTCGCGCGCGGACCTTGGCGCAAATTTGCGCTCAGGCTTTTCGCAGCGCGTTCGCGCGCTGCGGTACGGCTCACGAGGATCCTCCCCGCACAAAAATCGCCTTCACCTCGCCGGCGAGCACGATCTCGATCCGCTTCGACGTCACGCGGAACGCGCCACGCCGCAGTGCAAGCCAATCGAGTGCCCGAGCGATCGTCTCCTCGTCGAATCCGTACGCGCGCGCCATCGCCGCGACGTACGCGCGGAGGCACGCGAGTTCGCGCGCCGTGTATGACGCGCGGGCGTCGATCTCCTCGGCGCGGAGCGCTGCGAGCAGATCGAGCTTCGTAGCCAGCAGGCGCGCCCGAAGCTTCGTGGTCAGCGCGCCGCGCGGACCGCGCACGACGAGATCCGGGCCATCGGCGCGCACCGAGATGCCTCCGTCGCGCAGCTCCGTGAGTAGCGAACTGGCGTTCACGTTGTCCTCCGTGGACCGATCTTCCTGTCCTCAAAAGATGTGTCCACGAGATCGGTCCACGCCAAAAACGAAACGAGCTCGATAGTTTGCAGTCTGCTGGACCGATTGGACCGATGTTCCCGGTTGATCTCGTTTTCAAAATGATGATCCACAGAGGCTTCCCCCTTAAGGGAGGCCGTACTCAACTCACTACACACGAGGGTAATGGGGATTTTCGTTTCGATCGGTCCACTGGCGTCAAACACGATGCTCCACCTCGTCAAAACCAAACGATTCACTTGATGAATTTGGCGAGGCTCCCGCGTGGACCGATCTCCGTTCGTCGTCGCCGGCGTGGACGCTAGATCGGTCCACGATGCGGACTTGGGCAACGGCCGTTTCCGACCGCGTTGCAATTCCAGTCCAGACGCGCACTCCGCAGGACTTGCCACGCTGGAGCCCACGCTCGCTCAGACGGACCCCGAAGCTACGGGCGCTCATCGCCCGCTCGCCATTCTGGAGGCACCAGCGCTCGTACGTGACATAGAGATCTTGGGCCGGCGTGCATGCGTCGGCACGCAGATCACATGCATCCGCGAGGAACGCCCCGAACAGGTCTTGCTCCTCGCGGTATGCCCCGGTGGCCTCGGTGACCGCCGCCGGCACGCCGAGCCCGTCGCACTGCCATGCGAGACAGCCGTCGACGGCCCACCGCAAGATGCCGGGCAGCTCCGCAGCGAGCTTCGCGGGCAGCTCCGGATCCTTTTCCTCGTCGGCAATCGTGACCTCGAATGGGATGAGCCGCATTCGGCGCCA
>JAYVXB010000567.1:0-4334 GCA_043785585.1 Deltaproteobacteria bacterium
TCGTCGCTCCGCGTGTTTCCGTTCGGTCGCGTCTTGCGCTTCGTTTCGATGGGGCCCAAAGAGAGAGACCTCGTCAGCTACTACCTCGAGCTCGAAGGCCGCGCGAAGAGCTAGCATCGAGACAGCCGGAACATGATCGAGAAGAACCACGCCGAGATTGCTCTCGCGCGCGAACGCGCGATGGTGGAGACGTCGGACGAGCGCTTCGATCGCGTCGCGTTCGCACAGCGCGCGATCGCGATCGTGCGACCGCACCGCACCCGGATCGCGATCTGCCAAGGCGCGCGCAAGCTGCATGTCGCGCATGGACGGCAGTGGGGCGGCGCGCCGGGCGAGCGTTGGGCGATGCTGGCGATCCCGCCCTATGCGTCGCGCCGCGCGATCGCGCTCGCGATCGCCGAGATCGCCGGCGGACACGAGAGCGCGCTGAGCGATCCGTGGATCTTCGACGTCCTCCTCGCCGACGGCGACGCGTCCTCGCCGTTTCGCTCGTCCGCGCCCGCATGAGCGAGAACTACATCACCGCGCAGGGGGCGAAGAAGCTGCAGGAAGAGCTCTCGAGCCTCCTCTGGAAAGAGCGCCCGAAGGTCGTCCAAGACGTCACCGAAGCCGCCGCGCAGGGCGATCGCAGCGAGAACGCCGAGTACATCTACGGAAAGAAAAAGCTCCGCGAGATCGATCGGCGCATCCGCTTTCTGACGAAGCGCCTCGAGAGCGCGACGATCGTCCCGCCGCGCACCGACGGCGAAGAGCGCATCTTCTTCGGCGCGACCATCGAGGTCGAAGACGAGGAGGGCGTGCGCGCGCGCTACCGCATCGTGGGCGAGGACGAGATCGAGCTGAAGCGGGGCGACATCAGCTGGCGCTCGCCGATCGCGCGCGTGCTCTTGAAGCGCAAGGCGGGCGACACCGTGACGCTCAAGAAGCCGAGCGGCGAGATGGATCTCGAGATCGTTTCGGTGAGCTACCTCACTGAATGACGATGCGTCCGATGGTCTTCGCGCCGCCCTGATCGTGCAGGTAAAAATCGTACGTCCCGGCGGTGTTCACTTTGCGGACCAGCGGGTCCATCGACTGCGCGCCGAACGGTCCCGGATCGTGCGGGAAGCCGGCGCCCGCGGCCGATCCGTGGATCTCGTGCGAGACGTTGTCGGCGTTGTAGAAGCGCACCGTCACGGGGTTCGCCGACGAGAGCCCTGTCGGCGCGGCGATGACGATCGGGTACGCGCCGTACGCCGTGCGGTAGGGAGTCGTCGTGGTGCCGCCGAGTTGGTTGGCGCCCGACGGAATCTGAATCGTGATCGCGGAGTGCACGGTCAAGGTCGACGGCGCCGACTGCGTGCCCGAGCTCGACGTCGCGACGACGGAGAACGGCGCGTCGCCGGGCTTCGTCGACGTGTGCGTCGTGAGGGTCAGCTTCGCGGTCGCCGTGGTCGTGCCGTCGAGTGTGAGTGACGCGGGCGCGAACACCGCGTCGAGATCCGCCGGCAGGCCGACCACGCTGAGCGCGACCGCGCCTTGGAATCCGTTCGGCGCGATGCTCACGGTGAGCACGGACGCCGCGAGAAGATCGGACGCGATCGTCGTCTTGTCGACGCTCACCGCGTACGCCGCCGTCTGCGGAGGCGTGACCGAGCCCGAGTCGGGCGTGCCTCCGCCGCCGCCACCGCCCGCATCGACACCGGGCGTACCGCCACCGCCACCGCCACCGCCACCCGCAGGCGTCCCACCGCCGCCGCCACCGGCGGGCGTGCCGCCGCCGCCTCCGGTCGTTCCGCCGTGACCCGTGCCGCCGTTGCCGTTCGAGTAGTCGAGGCCGCGTGGCGAACCGACGCTGGCGTCACCGCATGCTGCGAGGACGAGCCCGCCGGCGGCGAACGTTGCGACGACGAGAGCGTGACGAGAACAGAGAGAACGCATCATGACGATTCACTTTGCAAAGGCGACACCACACGCGCGCAAACGGTGCGCGGCGCATCGCGAACGGATCGCGCGCGCGCTTTCTGCTGCGATTCCTGCCGCCTGCGCGTACCCACGATGTAGGCGCGCGAAAGAAAATTTCGCTCGCGTCAGGGGCGACGAAGTCTCAGCTGGGCACGCGCCGATCCAGCGGTTTGGCATGCGGTTTGGCATGAAACCGCGCTGCAAAGCTTTTGCGTTGCGTTCGATGCTCACTCCGCTACGCATGGAGACTCCGCGTCGCGGAGCCCGATGTCGAAGCGCCCCTCCCCTATCGCCATGGCCGTCGCGCTCGTCGCATTGGCGAGCGGCGTCGCGTGCAGCACGGCGACGACACGACGCTCGCCGCAGACCGCGGTCGCACAACCCGAAGAGTCGCCGACGCCGATCGCCGTCAACGCGGACTGCCCCGACGGGATGGTGCTCGTCGAAGGCGAATACTGCCCGCAAGTGATCCAGCGATGCCTGCGTTGGATGGACCCGCCCGGCAAGTACCACGAGTACCGCTGCGCGGAGTACGCGAAGCCGGCGACGTGCCGCGGCAAGAAAGAGCATCGCCGCTTCTGCGTCGATCGCTACGAGCGCACCGAGCAGGGCGGCGACTTGCCGCTCAACGTGCAGTCGTGGACCGACGCGAAGCAGGCGTGCGAAGGAGTCGGCGCGCGCGTGTGCCTCGAGAGCGAGTGGAACTTCGCGTGCGAGGGAGAAGAGATGCGCCCGTACTCGTACGGCTGGGCGCGCGACGCGGCGCTGTGCAACGCCGACCGCATGGATCTCCTCGTGCCGGGAAACGAGAGCAAGCTCGTCGATCGACGCACGCCCGCGAGCTCGCACCCGAGCTGCCTCAGCCCGTTCGGCGTGCACGGCATGGCGGGCAACGTCGCCGAGTGGGTCAGCGTCGACGGTTTCTCGGACGGTCGCCTCGTCGTGCAAAAGGGAAACTGGTGGCAACCCGGAAAGCACGCCTGCCGCGACGCGCAGGGCGGGCACGACAAGCACTACAAGGGCACCGAGACGGGGTACCGCTGCTGCAAGGACGCGGTAGGACCGGGCTGAGCGAAGGCGGGGCCACGCGCAGCAACGTCGAGGCGGCGGACCGCGGCCGCTCAGCTCCCCCACTTCGCGACGAGCGCCTTCGCGCGTAGCGCGAAGTCTTTCTGAAAATAGCGCTCGAAGTCCTGCCACGTGCAGAGGGTCTTCGTGTCGACGACGCGATCGACGAAGAGCTTGCCGTAGAGATGATCGACCTCGTGCTGAAACGTCCCGGCGGTGAGCCCCTTCACTTCGAAATCGAGATCGCCACCGTGGCGATCCATCGCGTGCACGCGCACGCCGAGGTGGCGCGGAACCTCGCCGCGAAAGTTCGGCACCGAGAGGCAGCCCTCGAAGTTCATGAACGTCTCTTCGATCGTCGCCGACAGCTTCGGGTTGACGAGGACGGTGAGCGGGTAGTTCGGTTTGTACGGGTAGCGCGGGTTGTCCTTCACCTCGATCGCGCAGATCTGAATCGGCTCGTAGATCTGCGTCGCGGCGAGGCCCGCGCCGTTCGCGTCGTGCATCGTCTCGACGAGGTCGTCGATGAAGCGCTGCGTCTCGGGCGAGAGCAGCTCTTCGCGCGTCACGTGGCGCGCGACTTGGCGGAGGATCGGGTTGCCGAGCGTCGCGATTTTTCGGATGGCCATGCGCTGGAAAGCGTAGCGCGTGGACGCGAAGGAGACGAACACACGCTTGCCGCGGCTTGCCGCGCGGCTAGTCTCCCGCCATGCGCGTGGCCTTTCTTTCGTGTGCGATCTTGGGCGCTGCGTCGTCGATCGCGGCGTGCGGCGGCTCGACCGGTTCGTCCTTCGGCGGCGACGACGACAGCGGGACGACACGCGACGGCGGCATCGTAACCGGCGACGGCGGCGGAAGCATCGACGCGAACTTCGGCAACGACGGATCGCTCAGCGACGGCCCGCTGCAAGAGGCGGTCGTCTACGGCCACGGCCCCGACGTTCTCTACCGACTCGATCCGAACACGAAGGCCGTCAGCGTCGTCGGCACGTTCACGAACTGCAGCGGCGCCGTCATCGACATCGCGCTCGACAAAGACTCGAACATGTACGGCACCACGTTCGGCGGCGTCTTCCGGATCGATCGCGCGACCGCCGCGTGCACGCTCATCAAGACCGGGACGTACCCCAACTCGCTCTCGTTCGTCCCGAAGGGCACCGTCGATCCGAACGTCGAGGCGCTCGTCGCGTACCAAGGGAGCACGTACGTCCGCATCGATACGACGACCGGCAACATCTCGAACATCGGCGGCATCGGAGGCGGGCTCACGTCGAGCGGCGACATCGTCTCGGTCATCGGCGGCGGCACCTACCTCACCGTCA
>JAYVXB010000568.1:0-13575 GCA_043785585.1 Deltaproteobacteria bacterium
CCGGATCTGCGCGGGGTGCGCGTTCGCGGCGGCGACTATGACCGGGCCGCGCTCGACGACGCCGTCGATCAGCAGCGCCTCGTCGGGAATATCGTCGAGCATTGGGCGAAGCACGCCGGCGGTGCGCGCACCGTCGCGTTCGCCGTCTCGGTGAAGCACTCGAAGCACATCGTCGATCGCTTCTGCGGGGGCGGCGTAGCCGCCGAGCACCTGGATGGAACGACGCCACCGTGGGAGCGCGACGCGATCCTCAAGCGGCTCGATCGTGGCGACACGCTCGTCGTCTCGAACTGCGGAGTCCTCTGCGAAGGCTGGGATCAGCCGTCGGTGAAGTGCGCGATCCTCGCGCGCCCGACGAAGTCGACGGGGCTCTACCTGCAGCAAGCGGGACGCATCCTCCGACCGTGGAACGACGCACGCGCCGTCATCCTCGACCACGCCGGATGCGCGCGTGAGCACGGTCTGCCGCAAGACGAACGCGAGTTCTCGCTTGAGCCGAAGCCGAAGCGAAAGCGCGGGGAGGTCATCGACGTTCCGATTCGCGTCTGCGACGGCTGCCAGGCCGTGCTGCCCGCGCGCCTGCGCGAGTGCCCCGAGTGTGGCTTCGTCTTCATTCAGGCGCGTGAGGTGCCGAACGAAGTCGAAGGCACACTCGTCGAGGCGACGGCGCAGCGCGAGCTGTTCAAGGCGGACCCGCGCCAGCGCGCGTACTTCGAGCAGATGCGCGCGCTCGCGCGTGCGAAGCGGAAGGACATCGACTGGGCCATCGGCCGTTTCTCCGCGCGCTACGGCGCGCCGCCGCCCTCCGATTGGATCGCGAACGCGTGGGGCGCGCTGTGACCGAAGCCGAGTTCATGCGGCGCCTGATGCTCGCGCTCGGACGCCGCGCCGACATGCGCATATGGCGGCAAAACGTCGGCTCCGTCCCAGTACGCGACGCCGACGGACGCGTGCTTCGCGTGTTCCACACCGGTGTGCCGAAGGGCGCCGCGGACATCTCGGGCTACGTGCGGCCCGAAGGTTGGCGTCTTGAAATCGAAGTGAAGGGGCCGGGCGGCGAGCTTCGACCCGAGCAGGAGACGTTCGCGCGCATCGTGACCTCGGGCGGGTGCGTGTACGCGCTTGCCGCGTACGACAAGCGTCTTTCACTCGCAGAGAACCTCGCCCTCGGTGTTCGCGCGGTCGAGGAGGCGATCGCGAAGCGCAGGGCGTCGTGACGACGATCGCGATCGCCGCCGGCAAGTACGCGACGGGCTTCGATGGGACCGATCGCGAGGTCTCGGACGCCTATGAGATTGTCGATCTACGCGAAGCACTCGAGCGCACGTACACGACCGACGCGCACCTGGTCTCGTACGTCGTTCGCGGTCGAAGCCACCAGCCACGCATAAACAAGACTGGCCTCGCCTACTTCGATGGCATTGTCGAGACGACCACGTTCTTCTGCGACGTCGACAACGCCGGGCACGGCGCGTGGACCGATGAGCTCGTCGCGCGCGCGATGCGTGAGTACGAGACGCTCGACGAGCTCGCGACGTGCGGCGTCTACCACACGGCACACGGTCGCCGGATCGTGCAGCCGCTCGCGGAGCCCATCCTCGTCGCGAACGTTGAGCCCTATCTCAATCAATGGCTCCTCACCCTCGAACGCGCGGGGATCGCAGTCGATCGCGCGTGCCGTGATTGGACACGGCACTTCCGCCTTCCACACGTTCGTCGCGATCAGCGCGCATACCGAAGTCCGTTCGTGGCGCTCGATCGCATGCGCCCCATCGCGCTCGACCCGATCGCCATCGAACCCGTGCTGATGGACGCGCCGCGCGAACGGCGCACTGCCGCGGCGCCGATCGCCTGGAGCGCGGCTCTCCCGCCGCAATGGCACGAGCCGGGGGTCCACATCGCGAGGGCCGTTCGCGAGAGTGTCCTCGAGCGGTGGCATGAGATGTACCTCGCGCTCTCCGGCGCGCTCCTGAAGCGCGGCCTCGCCCCCGAGCATCTTCCCGCGTTCATCCGATGGATCGCGAATGCGGCCGGCTCTGTGAAACCGTCGAGTCACGAGTCCAGCGCGCGCGATACCGCGCGGCGCTTCGTGGACCGGCTGCAGGTCACGGGGCATCGAACACTGCGGGAGAACTGGCCTGCTGTCGCCGATGCCGTCGACGACGCGACCGCGACGCGCACCGAGGCGCGGCTTCGTGAGGACGCGAAGTCGGCGCTCCCAGCGCCTCCGCTCGAAGACGCCATCGCATCGCTCGAGGACGCCATCCGAAACGCGCCCGACGGGCTCACGCTCATCTCCGCCGAATGTGGCATCGGGAAGACCCGGGCAGCGATCCGCGTCGCGGCCGAACGCGCGACGAAGGCGCACGCATCTCCTGACGCGACCGGCGTGCGCGCTCCCACGCAATCCAAGACCAGCATCTCCGTCGACAAGAACGCGCTCGCCGAACAGGTGACACGCGATCTGCGTGCGCTCGGCACGCCCGTGCGGCGCATCTTCGGTCCGCTCTCGGTGCTCCGCGATGACGGCACACCCGAATGTCGGTACCACGATGTCGCGCGCCCTCTTGTCGAGGGAGGCCAGCCGATGGCGTGGGAACTTTGCCAAGGTCGGGGCGTCGAACGCTGCGAGTTCTACGAGCAATGCCACGCGCGCAACGGCGTCGACGGTCCCGATGATGCCCGCGTAACGGTCGGCCCGCACGCGCTCCTGTCCGAGCTCAACGCGGCGGCCGGTTCGACTGGCTTGCTGGTGATCGACGAGCCGCCGCCGCTCCTCGAATCCGTCGTGCTGACGCGCGACGACCTGGACGTCGCGCTGCGCACGCTCGGGGGTTTCGAAGGCCGCTTCGCGGCGTCGATGGCACCCGCGCTCGCGGCGTTCACGCGTTGGATCGACATCGCCGATGCAGAGAAGGCGTGCTCGCCCGCAGACGCCGTGCGCGAGGCCGGCGCGGACATTCCGGACACGGCGCTCCGTGCGGCGGGCGCGACGCGCACCGATGATCCCGTCGCCGACCTGCGCGCGTGTGCCGAGCGCGCGATCCCCGAGGAACACCGCTCGCAGGCGCCACGCCTCCAGCGTGCCGCGCTCTTCGCCGCGAAGCGAAGTCCACCGTACGCACGCCAGCTCGGCACGGCCTCCAAGGTGTTCGGCACGATTCGCGCGGCGCTCATCGCCGAGACGCCCGTCGCCGTGCGCGTCGACACGCGGGGTCTCGTGTTCACCGCAGCGCGCGAAGATCTGACGAAAGCCGTCCGGCGGGAGGGAGCCGTCGTCCTAACGGACGCGAACGCCGAGCTGCATCGTCCCATCCTCGAGAAGGTCGTCGGCTACCCGCCACACTTTCACGCGTTTGCGGCGGCGGATGGCGCGCTCATCCGTCGAACGCTCATCAAGAAGCGCTCGGCCACGCGCAAAGGGTGGTTTGCGCACGGCCGACCGATGCTCGATGCAGGCATCACGACTGCGCTTCGTGCCGTGGTCGACTGGATCCGCGAGGACACGGCGTGCTCACGGTCCGGGCTCATCACGTACCGCACGCTCCGACTCCTGCTTGAAGGCGCGCGGCATCCGAGCGACACGTCCATCGACGACGAATGGCGCGAGGCCGGTCATCCGCGCGCTGCGCTCGTCGAGGCTCGCGAGGTGTTCGGTCCGATCCTTGAGCGATGGCCCGGCGAGATCCTGTTCGGGCACTACGGCGCCGTGCGCGGGCTCAACTCGATGGCGGACGCGGACGCGCTCGTGACGTTCGGCGATCCGTGGCCCAACGTCGGCGACGTGCGAAACGACATCGCCTTCCTCGGGCTCGACGTGCCATCGGACGATCGCCTCACTGCGATGTGCCGTGCCGAGCTCGAACAGGCTCACGGCCGCTTGCGCGCGGTGCACCGGACGCGACCGGGTCGTGCGCTACACGTTGGAAGCACGCGTCCGGGTGGCTACGGCTGGACGGCTGGGCGTGTCGAGCTGCGAAGGATTCGACCCGGACCACCCACCGAATCGAGCGCCATGCCGGCGGAACGGTTCGGGGCGATCGTCAAGCACCTCGGCGGGGTGCGAGCGACCGCGCGAGCGTTGGCGTGCCCCCCGATGAACGTGTCGAGGTATGCGTCGAGCCAGCGGCCCGTGCCGTCCGAGATCGCTGTCGCGCTCGAACGACTCGTCCCTCCCGCAGGTGTAACCGGGATCCCTATTAAGCCGGAGGTGTAACCGGGATCCCTAACAAGAGAACTCTTTGTAGTTAGGGATCCCGGTTACACCCCACCGGCCCTCGACGAATTTGAACGACCGTCGATTTCGTCCCGACTTCGCCAGAGCCCTTGGCCCTTACGTCATCGGAGGCAACGAAGATGACGTTCTCGAATGCACACCTGAGCTTCTCGCGCGTGTCGCGCTACGAGCAGTGCCCGAAGTCGTTCCAATTTCACTACGTCGACAAGCTCGCGTCGACACCCGGTCCGGAGCTTCGCTTCGGCAAGGCGATCCACTGGGTGCTCGAACAGCTCGTCGGCGAGCACGTCATCGACGGCAAGCCGGGCCAGCTCTCCATGGAGCACGCGCTCGCGTTGTGGCAGCGCGCGTGGACCGCGAACGGTCTCGTCGGCGTCGGGCTCTTCGCCGAGGGCGAGCAGATCCTGAAGTCGTTCGTGCGCAGCGAGGGCATCGTCGATCCGCGCGACGTTCTCGCGATCGAGCGCACGTTCGAGATCCAGATCGGCGCCTTCCGCGTCATCGGTGCGATCGATCGCATCGACTACGTCGACCACGAGACGGTGCGCGTGCGCGACTACAAGTCGAACCGCGTCATCTTCTCGCGAAGCGAGGTCGACGAGAGCCTACAGCTCTCGCTGTACGCGATCGCCGTCCAGAGCCTGTTCCCGTGGGCGAAGAAGGTGGAGCTGCAGTTCGACATGGTCCGTCACGAGCTGAAACTCAAGACGTCGCGGACCCAGGAACAGCTCGACTCCGCGCGCCGCTACATCGAAGCGATCGGCGAGCGGACCGAGACGTCGCACGACTTCCCCGCGCGCATCAATACGAACTGCGTCTACTGCGACCACCGCACGCAGTGCGACGCGTACGCCGACGCGCTCCGCGGCAAGCGCGAGGTCGTCGCTCTCGACCTGACCGATCTCGAGACCGTCGCGCGTGAACGCGAAGAGGTCGCCCGCATCGCAAAGATCGCGTACGCGCGCAAGGGCGAGCTCGAGGACGTGCTCCGATCGCGTCTTCAGGGCGACGAGAAGTTGGAGCTCGCCGGTGTGCGCTACCAGCTCCAGAACGCGTGCAGCGTGGAGTACCCGCTCGAGCCGACGCTGCGAGTGCTGGAAGAGGCGACTGGGCTTGCGCGTGCCGAACTCGTCTCGAAGCTCGCGACGATCGAGAAGGACGCGCTGCAAGCGCTCCTGAAGGATCTCGGAACGAAGCTCCCGCGCCCGCGCGTGACGCTGCTCAAGGCGGAGCTCGAAGCCCGCGCGAAGAAGTCGTTCACGCCGCGCTTCAACGCGAAGGAGGTGCGGCCGTGATCTGCTGCCCCGAACACTGGCCGGAACCGTCCGCGCGTGACGATCTCCTCGCGATCGTCGACACGCTCGGTGCCGACGAGACCCGCGTGCTGACGCGCATCGCTGCGCGCCTGCAACACGGCGCGCAGCTCTATGGGCTGCTCGACATCGCCCGCGACCGCCGTGACTTCGCTGGCAAGGAAGCGCGCGAGGAGATCGAAGACTTCCTCGTGTACATGGCCTGCGCTTGGTTGCGGGGTGCGCGATGAAGCCGATCGCTCTCTACACGTCCGCGATGCTCGTCGCGACGTCGACCGCCGGCGCGCTCAGTCCGAACGCGCCGCGCGTCCTTCACCAATCGCTGTTCGACCTGTGCGTCGCGTTCGCGCTGGTCACGTTCGCCACGCTCTGGCTCACGCCGAGCGGGCCTGACGCCGTTCGATCCGAAGGAGCATGACGATGCACACCGATACGATTCCGTCCCCGCCGCCCACGACCGACATCGTCACCGAGACCGTCACGGTGACGCCCGAGGTCGCGAAGCTCTGGCTCGAACGCAACCTCGTGAACCGTCCGCTCATCCAGCGCAACGTCGACGCGATCGCGTGGGACATCCGCAACGGCAAGTGGACCGTCACGCACCAGGGCATCGCGTTCAATCGCGATCTCCTCCTCGTCGACGGGCAGCATCGCCTCTCGGCGATCGTCGCCGCTGGTGTGGCCGTGCCGATGCGCGTCACGTACAACGTCGACTGCGAGTACGCCGCGCCGATCGACACCGGGTGCATGCGCAAGGTGCATCACATCCTTGGCATGACGCATCGGCGCGTCGCGGTGTGCAACGCGATGGCGCTCCTCGAAACAGGAGTCGCGGGTCGCTCGACCGCGGCCCGCGTGACGGACGTCTACTCGCGTCACGAACGCGGCATCTCGTGGGCGCTCGATGCATTCCCCGTGCAGCGACGCCTGAACGCGAACGTCCTTGCGGCCCACGCGTTCGCGTACCCAGTCGCTCCCGACCTCGTCGACGACTTCGCGTACAAGCTTTCGTCGGGCACCAACATCGACGAGGGCTCGCCCGTCCTCGCGCTCCGGCGTCATCTCGAACGCATCGTCGCGTTCACGGCGACGACGCGCGGCGAGCTCGCGCTCGTGACGCTGCGGTGCCTTCAGGCGTTCTGCGAGCGCGAGACGCTCACGAAGGTGTACGCCAACGACCTCGGTCTCGCGTTTTTCGCGAAGCGTCGAGCGGAGATTGCGCTGTGAGCGCCGCGGTCAGTTCGATCGGTGCCGCGCCGACGGCCGGCGGTGTGGTGCTGTCGTTCCGCGACGAGGCGGAGCTTCGCGCGTATTTCGCGCTGGAACTCCCGCCGCCGCCCGGAACGCGCTCGTCGTTCGGTCCGATGTGCGAGCGTCTCGAGAACGCGCGCAATCCGAAGACGACGGAGCTGCCGTCGGCGGGCGTGCCGTGGACGGAGATCATCGAGTGCCGGCTGCGGCAGGCGACGAACAGCATGAGCGACGCGGAGGACGCGTACATCGCATACGTCGACGCGCGTCGGCGTGTCTCGCGTGTCCACTCTGTCCTCTCGCGGCTGCCCGAGCGCGAGGAGGCCGTGCTTCGCGCGTTCTACACGCGCGATGCTGACGCGATCGCACCGCTCACGCCGACCGCTGAGCGCGCAAACCGCGAATGTGCGGCGCGTGGACAGCACGAGACCGTCGACGCGTCCGTCAAGCGCCTTCACCGCGAGGCGAAGGACATGCGCGCGTCGAAGACGAGTCGCGATGACACTCGCGCGACGCTGGGAGCGATTCGTCGCGAAGCGACCGAGATGCTGCGGGAGGCTCGCGTGAGCTACGCGCGCGTTCGCGGAGCGAAGCGATGATCTGCTGGGTCTGCCGCTCGCCGATGGTCGAAGCGGAGGCGACGGCGGCGGCTACCGGACTCCCTCGTCATCTCCGCGCGAACGAAGGGAGTCGCATCCACCTCCGATGTCACGGGGAATGGAAGAACATGCCCTCACAGCGCGGTGCGGCTGCCTCGGACTTGGACGCACTCATCAGCGCAAAGAAGCGTACCGGAAGGTGACGTGAACGTTCGCGAAGTAGAAAGCGTCCGCGAAGCCCACCGACCCACTGGTGCTTCCGGGCACACTCGCGTTGGCGTAGTACTGCTCGGCTCCGATCGCCGCGCCAAAGAAAATCGCGACTTCGTCTGAGTTCAGGCGCACGTCGCCGTTAAGGCCGACGCGCGTTACTGCCGCGATCGTCGGCTCATGCAATTGCACGCGATTCGTCGGGCCGGCGGCTTGGCCAAGGTTCGCCGGCATCGAGAACGCTACTTCGCCTCCCCCAATCAGCAAGGTGAGATCAGTCGCGACGTAGCCACGATCGCCCGCAGCAATGACCCAGGTATAGCTGGCGCCTGCAGCGCCGAACGCTACCTGGATATTCTGAGGTTCGCTCTCGGCGACGACGACGTCGTCTTGCGTGGCGGCATCCTTTTGGGTGAGGTACGCGATTCGCGGAAGGGCGAGCTTGTAGTAGAGCGCACGCGCAGTCCATCGACTTCGGTGCTCTTCCGGCTTCGACGATGCGGATGGACTGGGCGACAGGTAACGCGTCAGGTTTACTGTCGCCTCCAACCGCGTCCGCGTGAAGACAAGCGGGGCGTCACTCAGAACCATCCCAGACGCGACGTCCTGGAGTTGGACGCGACCGTTCGTGAACCTTGCTAGTTCGCCTTCGATTCCGATTCCCACATACGCGACCGCACCGCTCACGATGTCGGCCGCGACGCCGCTTATCCCGAGCTGATTCGTGAGGCTCGTCGGCGTGAGTGAGCCGCCGCTCCGATAGACGCGGTCGGTTTCGTAGCCTGCCTTTAGGCGCAGCAGATTCCAACCGTCCTTGTCAGCTAGCCCCATACGCGCATGCACCCCGGCGAGCACGATCGGCGCAACCCTGTACGCAAGCGCACTCTTCGAGTTGAAAAAGGTACTCGGCGCGAAGGAGGAGCCCGAGCCAATGAAGCCGACCACACGTCCGTCCGCGCCGAGGTCGACCGCGAGCCGCGCGACGATTGAATTGAACCGATGGACATACACGCGTGCGTCGGGGTCGTTGAAGAACGTCGCGAGTTCCACAACGCGCCTTGCCTCTTCGACCGTTCGCGCGGCGTCCGCTGCTCGGCGAGTGAGAGCCCGAGCGCGGTTCGTCTCCTTCCCCCTATACGCGGAGGCGGCGTCATCGAGGAGTTGAGTCGCGTCCTCTGCGCTCGCGGGTCGTTCCGGGTTCTCAAGAAGATCTGCCACCCGCTGGAGCCGAGCCTCAATGGCGCGAACTCGCTCCGCGGTCTCGCGCGCGAGCACTGTCCCGCTAGAGCGGATGCGGTTCACCAACTGCTTCGCGCGCGCGTAGTCTTTGTTATCGGCGTAACAACTGGCCAGCAGCAATAGAGTCTCGACGTCGGGAGTAACGCTCGACGGCTCCGGGCACTCGGCCCGAAGCGAACGCACCGCGCTCGCGACACAAAGGAGTACCAGGGCTGCCACGCCCGCACGGCGGACTCGCACCACTACTGAACTTGGAAACACTCGGGGCAATTGTTCCGCTTGATGCAGGCGTAAAGGGCCTTTGTTGATGGGTCCGTATTCACGCCGTTGAACACTTGAGCCTCGCAAGTCGCGGCAGGCACGTTGTTCCAGACACAAGTCTTATAGTTCGATTCGAGCGTTCCCCAGGCATTGACGCCCTCGACTTGGGCCTCGTTGCAGCAGTTCTTCCCGATGCATTCGTCGCAAGCCGCATATGGCGGCGGGGGCGGGTTCTTTTCGTCGTACCAACCGCCACTGCATACACAGTCCGCGTTCACACAGGCGAGCGTCCCCGCGCAGACGTGCCCGCACGCGCCGCAGTTGTTCTTGTCGAAGTTGATGTTGCGGCACGCTACGTCCGGTGGCGCAACATCGGAGTCGCCGAGCGAACCGCTGTCGGCGCCGGTGGCGGCGTCGGCCGTTGTCCCAGGCGGGACCAGGACGCCGCCTTCGGGGAGGTACGGCTTGTACTCCGTCGAACCGCACGCGGCGACTGTCAGCGCCAGAGCGACGCACAACGCGCTCCAAGATCGCGAGCGGCCGTTCATTGGAAGAGGAGCGATGGTAGCTCGTGATTGTCCGCCATGCGGTCACTCCCCATCCCTTGCGCGAACCGAGCACAGGCCATGCTCGCCAAGTGTACGCCAAAATAGTCAACCTGTTCCGCGTGGGTGTTGTGGCGGGACCAAAGTGTACGACACGACACGCGAAACAGGCGCTCACGACGTTGGGCGCGAGGTAATCGATTTCGACGTGAGGCGCGGGGGCACGCGGCGCGACGCCTGGCAACGGACGGCTCGCCGCGGGCGGGACGTGCGCGGCGATCCTAGATCGACTCGTGGCGATCGAGCGTCGACTCGACGGGCGCGCAGGCAGCTCTTCTCCGCTCAACTGGGGCTACTTCACCGCCTGCACCGACGCCGCTGTCCCAGGGTTCCATGATCGGCGCGTTCGTCGTACCGTCCCCAGCCGGCCCTGATGCCGCGAGGAGGCATGCAAGGGCCTGCGTCGTCACAGGGTCTGGTCGCCGGGCGAGCAGAAAGGCTGGGGTGAGGAAGTGTCCAGTTGGTCCAAAACGATCAAGGGCAAGGACGTGTCGATCGAACGAGCCTTCGCCCCGTTGCAGCTCGCAATGGTTCGCCTCGGCTACGAGGTCGACCAGGTGAAAGAGGGCAAGAAGATCAAGCTCCGCAAGCGCCAAGGCGTATCGAACTGGGCTTGGCACAACTACAACAACCCCCACGAGGTCTCGCTGACGTTCAAGGCGACCACCGAAGGTTGGTTCTCAAAGGAGTATTACCTCGAAGTCGAAGTTGAATTCTCCGACTGGGCGTTCGCGGTGTCCGATGAGTCTGCTCGGGTCTGGCAGGAGATCACCGACAAACTTCAGGTCATGCTCACCGATCCCGCCGTATTCCTCCCCTTGGCGCCCCCGGGCCCGTTGATGCCGCCGATCTCCCGGTAGATGTCCGTCGCGGTCCGACGAAGCCGCTCAACTCCGACACGAAAAAAGAGAGCGAGCGCGTCGCGGCAACGAGGAGCGCGAAGAGAAGGCCGCTGCCGCCGAGCAGTGGGGAAAGGGGTCACGCGCAATTGTCCAGACGCCGTCTGGAGAATGTTGGCGCGCGATCGTCCAGCGGATCGAGGGCACGTCCCCTCGACTGACAACCGCGCGGTCCCGCCGTTGACTTACTCCGACGCGGACTCAACGTGCGTCGCATGCGAAAAATGGCCGGCTACGTGCGCGTGAGCAGCGAAGAGCAAAGCACCGAGGGCTTTAGCCTGGACACGCAGCGAGCTCGGATCGAGGCGTACTGCACGATGCGCGGACTCGAGCTCGCCGACGTGATCGTCGACCCGGGCGTGAGCGCCTCGAAGCCGCTCCGCGTGCGCCCAGGCGGTGCGCGCCTGTTGGAGCTGCTGCGGCGCCGCCGCGTTGCGGGCGTCGTCGCGTTCAAGCTAGATCGCCTGTTCCGAAACTGCGGCGACTGCCTGTCGAACGTCGAAGCCTGGGATCGCGCCGGTGTGGCGCTGCACCTGCTCGACCTCGGGGGCTCGGCGATCGACACGTCGACCGCGGCGGGGAAGTTCTTCCTGACGGTGATGGCCGGCGCCGCCGAACTCGAACGAAACCAGATCAGCGAGCGCACGTCCGCCGTTCTGCGACACAAGGCCGCGTGCGGCGAGTACACGGGCGGCGCGACGCCGTACGGGTTCCGCCTCGCGGACGACGGCGTGCGCATCGTCGCCGAGCCAACCGAGCAGCGCGTTGTCGAGCGCGCCCGTGCTCTTCGAGCGCAAGGGATCTCGCTCCGGCGAATCGCCGCGCAGCTCGCGCAGGACGGGCTCACGAGCCGAGCGGGCAAGCCGTTCGCCGTGATCCAAATTCAGCGCCTGCTCGCGGCGTAGCGAGTCGATTCTCGACCGACTTTGCCGGTTGCTCTGGCCCTTACGTCGATGAAGGGAACGGCGAGGCGCCGCGCCCCGAACACGGAGGACTACGATGAAACCAGTGGAACGTATTTACGCGGCGGACTTGGCAAAGGTCATGAACAAGAGCCCGCTCACCGCGCGCCGTCTTCTGATCGCGTTGGAGCAGGAGCACGGCGAAATCGTCGTGCACCGCGACGGCCGCGAACGCTACTCGACCTGGGACGCGATCGAGCAGGTGACCGCCTTGCGTCGTCCCACGCGCGAAAAAACGTACGACGAGGCCAAACTGATGTCGACGTTGCGCCGCGTGCTCGCGCAGCTCACGCGCTTCAATGAACGCCTCGACGAGGTGGAGACGGGCATCGAGGCGATCGATCTTTGCCTCGCCAAGCTCGAGGTGCGTTCAGGATGCAAAATCCCGAATGTCTCGTGAAGTCCGTCAGCTGCGTGTGAGGGCGCTGGCCGGGATCGGGTGAAACGAGCGCGGATGAACGTTCTCGAGCCCTAAGGTTAGAGGGGCAAGGTGATCGTGGCAGCCGCCTGCGGGCCGCGCCCGTCGTTGCCCCTCGCTACCTCTTGCCACGCTGCGCCGACGTTGGCGCGTGTCGCGCCCGTTCGATCGCCGTCGGCCCGAGCGCCGCCTCAGCGATCGGCCGCGCGGCACGCGCCGACGTCGCGCGACGTTCGCGAATCCAGCCTCAACGAATGCCCAAGCCGAAGAAGACCGCACTGTCCGCGGAGTCCGCCGCGGACTGGGTCGCGATCGGCGATCTCCGCCCGTGGAAGGACAACCCGCGCAAGAACGACGGCGCGCCCGTCGATAAGGTCGCGGAGTCGATCAAGCGCTTCGGCTTCGGCGCGCCGATCCTTGCGCGTCGCGCGAACGGCGAAATCATAGCCGGGCACACCCGATGGAAGGCGGCGCAGAAGCTCGGACTCGACCGCGTGCCGGTCCGCTTCCTCGAACTCGACCCTGCCGACGCACACCTCCTCGCGCTCGCGGACAACCGCGTCGCCGAGGAGGCGAGCTGGGACGAGGACATGCTCGCGGCGGTGATCGCCGATCTGAAAGCGGCCGACGCCGACCTCGGCGCCACGGGGTTCACCGACGGGGAGATCGACAAGCTCCTCGCGGAGGCGCTGGCGCCCGCCGGTGACGGCAGCGACGCACCCGAGGCGGAGCCCTCGCGCGCCGACGAACTGCAGGCGAAGTGGAAGACCGAGCCCAGTCAGCTCTGGGAGATCCCGAGCCGCGCCGCTGTCGGCAAGAGCCACCGGATCCTCTGCGCGGACAGCACGAAGGCCGAAGATGTCGCGCAATTGATGGGCGACGAGCGCGCCGATTGCCAGTGGTGCGACCCACCCTACGGCGTCGCATATGTTGGAAAAACGAAGGCGAAGCTCACGATCGCCAACGACAAGCTGACGGGCGAGAAGCTGTTCGACTTCCTCGCCGCATGCTTCGTCGCAGCGGACACGCACGCGCTCAAGCCCGGCGCAGCGATCTACATCGCGCACCCGTCAGGCGTTCTGTCGATCCAATTCCTCCTCGCGGTGGAGCACGCGGGATGGCGTATTCACCAGGGACTCGTTTGGGTGAAGGACCAGTTTGTCCTGGGGCACTCGGACTACCACCTAGCTCATGAACCGCTGATCCTCGCGTACTCGCCTGCGAAAGGCCGTCGAGGGCGTGGCGGTGACGGCTGGTATGGCGACAACGCCCAAGCGAGCACGTTTGACATCCCGAGACCTCGGTCGTCGCAAGACCACCCAACGATGAAACCAGTGGAGCTGGTCGCGGCGATGATCCGCAATAGCGCGCCCGTCGCGGGGCTCGTGTACGAGCCGTTCAGCGGCTCGGGCTCGACGATGGCGGCGTGCGAAGCAACCGGGCGCGTGTGCCGCGCGATCGAGATCGATCCGAAGTATGTCGCCGTCGCGCTGGAGCGCATGAGCGCAATGGGGCTCGAGCCGAAGCTCGCGGCGTAGCGAGTGCGATGGATCGTCACGCAGCGACAGCGGAGTGCCCACC
>JAYVXB010000569.1:0-4317 GCA_043785585.1 Deltaproteobacteria bacterium
ACGTCGTTGCCATCGACGCGCACCGACGGCACGCCGTACGCGCGCCCCTTCACCGCGATCGTTCGCGACGCCGTCTGCCGCGAGGTCGGCACGCTGATCGACCAGCCGTTGTTCTGGCAGACGATCACGCACGGCACTTGGAACACGCCGGCGAAATTCATCGCGACATGAAAATCGCCTTGGCTCGTCGCGCCGTCGCCGCAGAAGCCGATCGCGACGCTCTTCTTCTTCTTCAGCTTCATCGCCCACGCGACGCCGACCGCCTGCGGGATCTGCGGACCGATGCACGACGACCACGACACCTGGTTCACGGCGCGACCCGACTGGTGGCTCGGCATCTGCCGGCCCTTCTGCACGTCGCCCGAGTTGCCGAAGATCTGCGCGACGAACACGTCGAGCGGAAACCCGCGCGCGAGCATCACGCTCTGCTCGCGGAGCGCCGGGAAGACCCAGTCGTCCGGCTCGAGCACGAGCCCCGTCGCGATCGGCACCGCCTCTTGTCCTTGCGCCGCGCCGTAGAACCCGACGCGACCTTGGCGCTGCAAGAGGATCATCTTGGCGTCGAGGAGGCGGAGCCGACGCATCTCGCGGTACGCGCGAAGGAGAACGTCGCTGGGGATTTTCGGATCGGTCGCGGGATCGATCGTGCCGTCGTCGCGAAGAACGCGAAGGAGAGCGATGTCCGGATCGTCGTCGCGAGCAGACGTGAAAGATGCCGTCATGGGGGGCCGAGTCTACTCGACCGGCCCTCCACCGTTCGTACCTAACTGAAGGTGCGCGCCTACTGGCAGATCGACAGCCACGCCGGGAAGCGCGCGGTGTCGAGGCGACCCGTGCACGCCTTGCCCGTGTTGCATCCGCCCGTGCCCGGACCGATCGCGCCGGCATCGAACGGCGGCGTCTGGCCCGGCGTGATGCAGTACATGTGGCACGCACCCGCGTCCGTCCCCCCGAAGCAGCCGAGGCCGTCGACGCAATCGTTCTTGTACTTGCACGGATCGCCTTCGACCTTGCCGTTGTCGCCGAGGCAGTCCGCGGTCCCGAGGTTGTCCTCGACGGTACACGCCGAGCCCGCTTGGCACGGGACGACCTTGAACGGCTTGCAGACCGATTTGTACGTGCAGACCATGTAGAGCGGGGTGTTGGGCGTGCCGCCCGAGCTGATGTTGAGATCGCACGCGCCTTGGACGCCCATCGGCGTCTGGCCGCAGACCGAGTCGTCGCCCATGCAGCAGTGCGGCGTGCAATGGCCGTCGTAGCATTCGAGACCCGGCAGACACGGATTCGATGCGCTGGACGTGCAGTCGGCACCCTTCTGCTTCACTTCGCCGACCGACGTGTTCGAGCACGTCGTCGTGTAACCGCCGTCGGCGCCGCGCGCGAGGACGCACTCTTTCCCGGTTGGGCAATTCTGAAGAACGATGTCGCACGCGCCCATGACCGGCGCGCAGTTTCCTTGCGCTTCGCGGCCGCCGTCGGACGAACCGGTGTCGCCGTTGCTCGGCGAGTCGTTCAACGCGGAGTCGCGGCTGCCGCCGTCGCCGGTGGTGCCGTCGCTGCTGCCGCCGTCGTCGCTGGTGAAGCTGCCTCCGCTGCTGCTGCTGCACGCGACGCCCGAGATGCCGAGCCCGCCGATCGCCGAGAGAACGAGAAGGAAAGCGATGCGATGATTCATGCGCAGAAAGATACACCAACGCCACAGGCGCGCACGTTCTCGACCACGCGGAACGCGAAAGAGACGCGGTGCGGGTGACGCGGTGCGGGTGACGACGGACGCTACGGGGCGGCAGCGTCCGTGGCCGCAGACGGCGTCGGCCGCACGCCCGTCATCGGGGCGCGAATCTGCCTTATGGATCCCGACGCGGGCACGGTGGGCTGCTGCGCCTGCGGCGGCGGCGGCGGATCGTTCCCTCCCGCGCACGACCCGCAGCCTCCGACGACGGAGCCAATCACGCACGTCGTGAGAACGAGAAGCGCGAGGGGAAGATTTCGTTTCACGCGCGGTCTCTTACTACGGATCGTAGCTGGCCGCGCCGGCGACGCTACGGCCGCTAAGGTCCACAGAAGACCGGCACGATGTTCTGGTAGAGCGCCTGGAACGTGGCGCCGCGGACGCAATTGTACGCGTTGCTCGTGATCGGAATCGCGTTCGCACACGTGTTCGACGCGCTCACGTACGTCGCGCAGCCGCCGGTGTCGGCCGACGAGACGCAGTTTTGGTAGAGCGTGAACGACGCGTTGTCGGTGACGGGACACGCGGCCTTGCACGCCTTGTCCTCGCATCCGTTGGTCGACTCGACCGAGTGCGCGCACGTCGACTGCGCGTTGTCCGCGAGTTGAATGCAGCCGCCTTCGTTGAGTCGCACGACTCCGTTGCTTTGGTTGATGACCGGTCCCCACGACGCGGCGGTGTCGTTGGTGACGATGCAGTTGTAGCAGGCCGTGTTCGCGGTGGCCGCTGCCGTGCAGGTCGCGTTCGTCGCCGTGGCGGCGAAGCAGCCGTTGAAGATCGCGTTCGACGCGGCCGTCGTGCATTTGATCGACCTGGGCACCGGCGGAACCCACACGGGCGTGTAGCCCGCGACGCTCTGCGCCGAGCAACCGGTCGTCGACGTGTCCGGCGTCGTTCCGGTGTCGATCGTCGTCGCGGTGTCCGGCGTCGTGCCGGTGTCGGCGATGCTGCTGTCGATCCCGACGCTCGCATCCATGCCCGACGCCGCATCGTTGCCTACGACCGCGCCGTCGTGCGCGGTCGACGTGTCGGTGCGATGAGCGGCATCGAGCGCGGGATCGGCTGCGTCGTTGCCGCTGGCGTTCCCGGCGTCGTCGTCGACCGTGCCGTCGAACGGCGTGGCCGTCGCGCAACCTATCGCGGTCGTCACGCTCGTCGTGAAGGCGAGCACGAACAGTCCCCACGCGCGTCTCGACTTCATGACGGCCCTCCTCGGGTGACTGTGTTTTCTACCGCGGCGCGCCGCAGCGCGGTAGGACGAACGCCGCTATTTCCTGCCGTTTCCAGCGTCAGCGAGAAACTTCACCCTCCGCCGCCGGAATCGCCCGGTCCGCTCCCGCAGAAGATGGGCACGACGCTGTCGTAGAGATCGTGGAACGACTGGCCTTTGAAACAGATCGCTGCGGCACCACCGCCGTCCGCCTCGCTCGCCGCGCACGCCGCGCCCTGTTGGTACGACTTGCATCCATTCGCGGAGGCTTGCTCTACACACGCCAAATAGAGCTGGAACGACGCATCGTCGATGACTGGACAATTGGCCGCACACGCCGCGCGATGGCATCCGTCGGCCGCTTGGTACGCCTTTGCGCACACGAGCCCTGCGGAGCCGTCGCGGAGCTCCATGCACCCGGGGATGTTCACGCTGACGACGCCCTTGTGCTCCACAACGGGGCCGTACTTCGCATCGGTGTCGCGCGTGATGATGCAGAGATAGCAGGCCTTGTTCTCGGGGGTCGCGGTCGCGCCGTTGAACGGCGCGCACGTCGTCTGCGTCGAATTCGGCGCGAGGCAGTCGTCGTAGAAGGTCGTGATCTGCGCGGGCGTGCACTTGCCTTGCGATGCACCGCTCGCGGGGACGTACATCGGAGGCTGGAAGGTCGAGACGTCCGCGGGGACGCAGCTCGTGATGGCGGAGTCCCCCGGCGACGCGTCGTGAGCGCTCGCGTCCGACGTCGCGCTTCCGTCCGCGCCGGCATCGGCTGGCACTCCGCGTCCGGCGTCACCACTCGAGCAGCCGTACACGAGCGTCGCGACGATCGCCGCCGTGGAAAGAACTCCGAACGCCCTACGGCAAGTCATTCGTCCTCCTAAGAGAGACGTCGCGCGTCGCGCGAAATCCCTGCATTCAGGGTGACGCCCTCCTGCGGCGCGCGCAAGCTCTTCGGGCCCGCGTCAGCGGGCGGACGTGGCGTCACGCCGATGCGCGAGACCGATCGCGTTCATCGCGACGAGGACGACGAGGAGCGCGAGCTCGGTCTTCGCGACCGTCTCGGCGAGAGCGTGCACGGCGTCGAGCTGACGACCGAGCGCGTCGAGCCCGCGAATGGCGCCAGCGTCGTGGAGGGCGGCGATTCGCGGCGAGATGCTCACGCCGATCCACACCGCGAGCCCGGACGCGCTCGCTGCGACGACGACACGCGCGATGTCGAGCCGGGTATGGAGCACGTCGCGCGCAAACGCTCGCGCCGCTTCGACGGCGAGGACGATCGCAGCGCACGCCATCGCGACCTTGTCGAAGCGACGAAAGACGAGCGTCATCGCATCGGCGCTCATCGGCGCAGCGACGTTGCGAAAGATCGTCGGCG
>JAYVXB010000570.1:0-4317 GCA_043785585.1 Deltaproteobacteria bacterium
TGCGCGCCGATCGCCTGCTCGGGCGCCATGTACGCGACTTTTCCTTTGATGACGCCGGCCGCGGTCTTCGAAACACGATTGGTGGCTTTCGCGAGTCCAAAGTCGATGATCTTCACGAGTCCGTCGTACGTGACGAAGACATTGGTCGCGTTGACGTCGCGATGGACGATCTCGAGCGGCTGCCCCGTCGCGTCTCGCATCTCGTGCGCGTAGTGCAGCCCCTCGGCGACGCGTGCGCCGACCCACGCGATGACGTCGTAGCGGAGGCGCACGCCGCGCTCGCGGCAAGCGTCCCAGACTTGCCAAAGCGACTGCCCATACAAGAGCTCCATCGCGAGGAAGATCCGCGGCCCTTCGACGCCGAGCTCGAACAGCTGAACGATGTTCGGGTGCCGCAAGCCCGAGACGATTTTCGCCTCGTCGCGAAACATGTTCACGAACTCGCGATTGAGCGAGAACTCGTCGCGAATCATCTTGAGCGCCGCGACGCGCTCGACACCATTCGCGTCGCGAGTACGCCCGACGTAGACCGTCGCCATTCCGCCTTCGGCGATCTTCGCGCGGACGTCGTAGCGTCCGAGTCGCGGAGGCATGCGAGGCGAGGGCCGTAGGTTCACCGGCGGCGACGTTAGCACTTGTCCCAAGGAACCGGCGTAGACTGACGTCCCATGTCCGTGCGCACGACTCGACGCTTTGCATTGACCGCCGCCGTTTGCCTTTGCTGTCTTGCGTCGCTCGTTTTGACCGGCTGCAAAGACAAGGACAAAGAGAACGCCGCGAGCGCGGGGCAGATCATCGCGACATTGGCGACGCTCTCGGAGAAGGACGTCGCGGAGGTCGAGCGCGGCATGCCCGAAGGGGCGAAGCTCCTCGCGCCGCTCTTCGCGAAGGGCGATCCGCGGCAGGACATCGCCGCCGTACGCAGCGCGATCAAGAGGGTGCGGCGCGAGAACATGGATCTCAACGTCGCCAAGTCGACGTTCTTTGCGCTGTGCGACGACAAAGGAGTCGCGATTCGGAACGACTTGGATACGGACGTGATGGCCGGTCAAAACCTGATCACGATCTTCCCCGAGCTCGCGAAAGCGCAGACGACGCCTTACGCCACGACGACGGGCTCGTTTCCCATGTCCGGTCCTCGCGCAGAGAACGACAAGGACTGGGTCGCGGCGGTGCCCGTGAAGAAGGACGATGGAACGGTCGCCGGGCTCTTCGTCACGGGCTGGTCGTATCGCTACTTCGCGCGCCACTTGTCCGAGGCGCTGAAGAGTCAGCTCGTCGAAGAGGCGAAGAAGAAGGGCGATCCGGGGAAGATCCCCGTCTATTACATCGCCGTCTTCGACAAGACGGGCGTGTACACCGCGCCGCTCGTGCCGGACGTGAACAAGAAAGCGCTCGAAGAAGCCGATCTGGTCGGCAAGACGGCGAGCGGGAAATTCCAGGGGAGCATCACGATCACCGAGCGCACGTTCGGCCTCGGCGCGGCGCGCGTGCCGAAGCTCGGGCCGGAGACCGGAATCGTGATCATCGTCAGCGAGGTGTAGTCGTCGCGCTCGCGCGCGGCATCACGGCCAGTTGGCGTCGTGCGCCTCGCGCGCGATCTTCGTCGCGTGGATGCGGAGCTTCTCCTCCGCCGCGATGCTCGTCGACGTGTGCTGCTCGCCGGCGAGATCGTCTTCCATGTAGTCGCCCGCGAAGAGGAGCACGGCCTTCACGTCCTCTTCTCCTTCACCCGCGCCGTGCATCACCGTGAAGCGTTCGGGATCCTTGCGCCGCGGCAGCGCGTCGCCGAGCGCTTCGCCGTCGGCATTGGTGATGTACGCGATGCCCCACTTTTTTCCCTTGGCGGCGACGTCGAGGGTGATCTCTTTCAGGTCGGCGCTGGTCGGGCTCGTGAGGTGGACGGTGCGCCCTTTCTCCCCTTCGAAGCCGAGCGTGCGGATCGCGCGCGCGATGATCGACGCGGCATGCCCCTGATCGATCGGACGCAGCGGCGTCGGCGCGCGCGGAGGTTCGCCACCGCAGCCTGCCGCGATGGCGAGGCCGAAGACGAGCACCGAGGCGAGCCGCTTGATGGGCCTCTCGAGAGCCCAACGCGGCGTGGGATGACCGCTCACGCATGGAGAAGCTAGCCCAGAGCGCTGCGGGTCGCTACTTTACGCATCGATGCCGCGCTTCGCCGCCATCGACGTCGGTTCCAACGCCCTCCGTTTGAGGATCGTCGAGGCGAGCGCCCCATCGAAAGCCGCTGCCGATCGCGCGCAGCTGCCGCTCCTCGGCGATCGCGACGCGACCACCGGGTGGCGCGAGGTCGTGAGCGTGCGCGCCCCGGTGCGGCTCGGGAGCGAGGTGTTCCTGTCGGGGAAGCTCGCGCCGGCGTCGATCGGTCAGGCTTGTGAAGCCCTGCGCGAATTTCGCACCGTGATGGACAACGAGAAGGTCGACGCCTACCGCGCGACCGCGACGAGCGCGGTCCGCGAAGCGCGCAACGGCGCGACGCTCATCGAGCGCGCGAGGCGCGAGGCGCGGATCGACCTCGAGGCGATCGAAGGGATCGAGGAGGCGCGCCTCATTCAGTTGGCCGTGTCGCGCCGGTTGCCGCTCCAGGGGCGAAAGGCGCTCCTCATCGACGTCGGCGGCGGATCGACCGAGGTGACGGTGCTCGACGCGGGCTCGAGCACGTTCTCGATCTCGCTGCCTCTCGGGACGGTGCGGCTGCTCGAGCTCTACCTGCGCGGATCGAAGACGGTCGACCGCGCGCGCGAGAAGCTCGTCGACGAGACGATCCAGCGCTCGGTGAGCGAGGCGGCGTCGCACGTGAAGGGGAGCAAGTTCTCCGTCATGATCGGTACCGGCGGCAACATCGAGACGCTCTGCGATCTCTGTCCGATGAAGGGCGGCTACTCCGGGTTCCCGCGCGCGATTGACGCCGTTCAGATGCGTGCACTCTACAAAAAGCTGTGCGGCATGACGCCGGGCGAGCGCAAAGACACCTACGGCCTTCGCCCCGATCGCGCGGACACGATCGTCCCGGCAGCGGCAATCTTCCTTCGCCTCGCGCACGTCTTCGATCAGCCCGCGATCGTCGCGCCCGGCGTCGGGCTCACGGCCGGGATCCTCGAAGAGCTCGTCGACAAGTTCTTCGACGTCTGGGACACGGCGGGCGAAGCCGAGAGCGTGCTCGCGGCGTGCGAGCGCATCGGGCAGAAATATCACTACGACGAGCCGCACGCGAAGACGGTGACTCGCTTTGCCGCGCAGCTCTTCGACGACTTGCAGGACGTCCACGCCTTCGGGCCACGCGAGCGCCTTCTCCTACGCGCCGCCGCGACGCTCCACGACATCGGCGACTTCGTTCACTACAACGGCCACCACAAGCACAGCTACTACCTGATCAGCCACGCCGACATCATGGGGATCACGCCGGCCGAGCGCGGCATCATCGCGAACATCGCGCGCTACCACCGGAAGAGCCCGCCCGATCCGTCGCACCCGAATTTTCGTGAGCTCGACAAGGAGGCGCGCGGCAAGGTGCGCGGGCTCGCGGCGATCCTTCGTGTCGCCGACGCGCTGGATCGCGAGCATCGCGGGAAGATCGAGAGCGCGCGCGCGGCGGTCGATCGCGCGAAGGGCAAGGTGAGGCTCTTTCTGCGCGGCGACGAAGAGCGCGAGCTCGAGGAGTGGACCGTGGGGGCCAAGTCGTCGCTCTTGAACGACGTGTACGATCTCGATGTGGAGATCGCGAAGGGCGAAGTGAAGGCGTAGCGGAGGGGGCGAGGGGCTCCTTCGCGGCTGCGCCGCTCGGGATTCGCAGAGGCTTTCGCCTGTGCTCAGTCGAAGTTGTCGACGCGCCAGAGGCCGCCTTCGCGCTTCAAGCGAACGTGATGACCGCCGGGGACGATGACGGTGGCGCTGTCGCCGTTCACCTGCACCTGCAGCGTGTCGGGGCGATCGAGGCCCGTCACGAGCGCGCGCAGATCCGCTTCGATCATCGCGCGTGTCGTCGGCGAGAGGACGCGCATGAGGCCCGCGTAGCTGCGGCGCGCGACGACGCGTCGGAGCTGATCGAGCGCCTCTTCGGGCGTGCGCGCGCCGCCAGGGAGAGCACCGGACGCACTGACCCAGTACTTTCCGTCTTTGAGCTCGAGCGCGGCTTCTTCGCCGTCGTCGAAGCGCAAACGCGCGGTCGCCTCGACGCGCGTGTCCTTGGCGGCGAGCGCTTTGCCTTGCTCCGCGAGCTCGGCGCGCTCATCGGCGATGATGCGCCGCACGTCGTCCTTCGAGCGCGATTTTCGCGATGCGTCCGTCATCATGTCG
>JAYVXB010000571.1:0-13523 GCA_043785585.1 Deltaproteobacteria bacterium
GCGGAGAAGACGTGGCTCGGTGGCGACGAGCGCTACTCGGGGGACCGCGAGCTCGCGAACCCGCTTGCGGCCGTGCAGATGGGTCTCATCTACGTCAACCCGGAGGGGCCGAACGGCAACCCCGATCCGCTGGCGGCAGCGAGGGATATCCGCGAGACGTTCGCGCGCATGGCGATGAACGACGAGGAGACTGTCGCGCTCATCGCCGGCGGCCACACCTTCGGCAAGACGCACGGCGCCGCCCCCGCGTCGCACGTCGGCGCCGATCCCGAGTCGAGCGACCTCGAGGCGCAGGGCTTCGGCTGGAGGAACGGCTTCAACACCGGAGTGGGCGCCGACGCGATCACGAGCGGCCTCGAAGTCACGTGGACGACCACGCCGACGAAGTGGAGCAACGACTACTTCAAGCACCTCTTCGGCTACGAGTGGGAGCTGACGAAGAGCCCCGCGGGCGCGCATCAGTGGAAGCCGAAGGGCGACGCGGGCGCGGGCACCGTGCCGCGCGCGCACCACGATTCGAAGATCGCGCCGTCCATGCTCACCACCGACCTCTCGCTCCGGGTCGATCCGGCCTACGAGAAGATCTCGCGACGCTTCATGGAGCACCCCGACCAGTTCGCCGACGCGTTCGCGCGCGCGTGGTTCAAGCTCACCCACCGCGACATGGGGCCGCGCCCGCGCTACCTCGGTCCCGAGGTGCCCGCCGAGGTGCTCATCTGGCAAGACCCGATCCCCAAGGTCGATCACCCGCTCGTCGACGAGAGCGACGTCGCCGCGCTGAAGAGCAAGCTCGTCGCCTCGGGTCTGTCGGTCGCGCAGCTGGTCTCGACGGCGTGGGCGTCGGCGTCGACGTTCCGTGGATCCGACAAGCGTGGCGGCGCGAACGGCGCGCGCGTTCGTCTCGCGCCGCAGAAAGACTGGGCGGTCAATCAGCCCGCGGAGCTGTCGAAGGTGCTCGCGATCCTCGGCCACATCCAAGGTGAGTTCAACGGCGCGGCGACTGGCGGGAAGAAGGTCTCGCTGGCCGATCTGATCGTGCTCGGCGGCGTTGCCGGCATCGAGCAAGCGGCGAAGAACGCCGGGCATGTGGTGAAGGTTCCCTTCACGCCGGGACGCGCCGACGCTTCGCAGGAGCAGACCGACGTCGCGTCCTTCGCCGCGCTCGAGCCGGTCGCCGACGGGTTCCGCAATTACCAGAAGCAGCGATACAGCGTTCCCGCCGAGGCGCTCCTCATCGATAGGGCGCAGCTATTGACGCTGTCCGCGCCCGAGATGACGGTGCTCGTCGGTGGCTTGCGCGTCCTTGGCGCCAACTCCGGATCGTCGAAGCACGGCGTCTTCACGAAGAAGCCCGAGACGCTGACCAACGATTTCTTCGTGAACCTGCTCGACATGGGCACGGAGTGGAAGGCCACCTCGGACGCGAAGGACGTGTTCGAAGCGCGCGACCGCAAGACCGGTGAGGTGAAGTGGACGGGCACGCGGATCGATCTCGTCTTCGGCTCGAGCGCGCAGCTCCGCGCGTTGGCGGAGGTCTATGGAAGCTCCGACGCGCAAGAGAAGTTCGTCCGGGACTTCGTCGCCGCGTGGACCAAGGTGATGAACCTCGATCGCTTCGACATCGCCTGATCGCGGCATTTCCACATCGTCAGCGTGATCGAGCCCGTCATGACGGGCTCGACGCGCTGGAGCAGCCCAAACCGGGACGACGGTAACCGCTGGCAACGGCGCGCCGCGAGGTTGGCAACTGGCGCTGGTAACGCGGTGGTGCGGCGACCCTCGGAGCGCGAAATCGTGGGTAGATTCGAGCGATCGGCCGCGTGGCGCGCGCGTTGCAATCGTCGCCACCCATGCTGCGAAAAACCTACTCCATCCTTGCCGTCGTGATCACCGCCTCCGCCTGCGGAGGCACCAGCGAACCTTCCACCACCCACCAAGAGAGCAAACAGGAGCTCGCCGACGAGCTCTCGAAGACGACCCTCACAGACGCCCTCAAGCGTCGCGATCACTTCAGCCCTCTCTGCGACAGCGCCGGGTATCCTCTTCCGGGAAACATCAACAACAAGGAAGCATCCGGGACGACGGTCACCGAGTTCTGCAACGCCATCAAGCCGCCGGACCCGAAGCCCGATGCGAGCGCCGACGCAGCGCCGCCCGCGTGCGATTTGAACGCGCTCAACCTGGAGCTCTCGAACGTGATCCTGCCGGACGCGCTCACGCAGCACGCGCACTTCCGTTGCCTGTGCGACGACCAGGGCTACCCGCTCGTCGGTAACATCAACGCCAAGGGCGCGACCGCGACCCAATTCTGCGGCGCGATGAAGGAGAAGGGCCTGCTGTGACCGAGTTTTCGCTCGAAGCGATGGGCGGCCTGTGGGCGCGGCGTCTCGACAAGCGCCGCGCCGGTCTCGAGGAGATCGACTGGAGCGAGATCGCGCGCGAGGCGACGACGGAGCTCGTGACCGCCGCGCGCGACGTGTGGACGCGGAGCGCGTTCAGCGAGTACGCGAGCGGGGCGGCGTTCGCGGAGATTGCGGCGCACCTCCTCGCGGCGCGCGCGCCGATCGACTTGATCGCGGCCGCCGGTGACTTCGTCGGTGACGAGATGTTCCACGCCGAGCTCGCGTCGCGCGTCGCGATGTCGCTCGGCGGGGCGCTCCCGCTCGACGTGAACTACGAGAAGCTCGTTCGTCCGCCCGAAGGCGAGGGCGCGTTGCTGCGCGCAGCCGAGCTCGTCGTGCGTTCGTGCTGCGTCGGCGAGTCGCTCACGGTCCCGATGCTGAAGCAGTCACGGCGCGCCGCGGGATCGCGCACGATCGAAGCCGTCATCTCGCGCATCTTGCGCGACGAAGCGCAGCACGCCCAGCTCGGGTGGTGGTTTCTCGATTGGGCCGACCTCACGGACGGCGACCGTTCGCACCTCGCCGTCGTCGCAGGCGCGACGATTCGATCGTTCGGCGTGATCTTCGGACGCGCATGCGCCGGGAACGAGGGCCTCGGCGCGCTCCCGTGCGCGCAGTTCGACGGGACGTTCCTCGACGCGGTCTCGAACGACGTCGTCGCGCCTCTCGCCGAGCGCGGCATCGTCGTTCGCGACGAAGACGTCGCCGACCTTCGAAGCGCGGTCGCGGTGGCTTGAGCACCGAGAACGCATCACGCCTCTTGAACCTCCGCGACCTTGCGGCGCCGGCTCAACACTCCCGCCGACACCAGCGCGACGATCAACGCGACCGGCATCGGCTCGAGGAGCGTCATCCCGGCGTTGATCACCGGGTTCTTGTAGAGCGTCGCGAACTTTTCCATCTCCACTTTCTTCTGGGCGATGGCATCGTCGGTCGCGCCGTTCGCGCGTGCGTTGTCGATCACGTGAGCGCGACGAGGCCGCCGTAGATCTCGAGCGAGTGCTCGAGGACGAGAAAACGGTACTCGACCATCTTGAGCGCGGCGATCAGCAGGCCGCCGAGGATGCCGTAGACGAGGACGGTCTTCTTCACGCGTGGGGCCTACCGCTTGCCCTCCTGAGAGCCTACACCGGAGAGCTCGGCGAGCCAGTACTCCGCCTCCGCGACGTCGTACTCGCATCCAGTCACGGCGTCGTCCGAGACGACGGCTGGGTGCGCATGCCGTTTGCAGCTCGCTTCGACATGATTCGCACAAGGAAGCAGCCGCTCTTGGGCCGAGTGATCGCACTCACCGCTTTCGCGAGCACGCTCGTGGCGTGCCTGGCGGAAGTCCGCAGCGATCCGACGGTGGAATGCCGCACCGTGGCGGTACGCAGGCGCCGCGATGTCGAAGTCTGCCACACCAAATGCAACGATGATGGATGCCGGACGAGGTGCCGCGAGCACGAGCGGTACGCGCGGCAGCGGCGGTGTTGGGTGGAGGACTAAACGCGCAGTGCAGTGGACGCGAGGCGGTTCAGAGCTCGCTCACGATCGCCACGTCGACAGGATGTTCAACCGCCGTGTCGGAGGCCGCCGCCGCGAGGCCGCGAGCACGCGGTCGTCCTCAGACCGTCGTCGCTGGGGACGCCACCGCGGGCTTCGCGAGGCGCTCGCGCACGCGACGGAGAAGGTCGCGCGCCTCGGCGCGAAGCGTCCACACGAGGAGCGCGATGCACGCGAGCCATGCCGCGCCGAGCGTCAGAAGCGCGGCGCTCGTGACGTAGACGACGCGCGGGCGGAAGGGACGCTCGGGCGTCACGAGCTCGCTGTCGACGACGACGGTGCGCGTGAAGCTCGGGAGCGCGAGCGCGACCGGGGTGACGCCGCCGAGCACGCCGCCGTTGCCGCCCGTCGTGAGCATGTCGGCGCTGCGCGCGAATGCTTGGCCTTGCGCGGGTGCGGGCGTTGCGGCGACGGCCGTCGCGACGACCTTCTTGTCGAGCGCGCCGATCGCGTTCGCGTTCCGCTCGTCGTCCTCGCGTTGCGCGGCCATGAGCGGCGCTTGCATCATGTAGCTCGGATCGCCGGCGGACGCGTACGGTGCGTCGCGTTGGTCTTGCGACCGGAACGCCGAGCTTCGCGACGCAGAGGGTACGACGATCAGGATCCCGATCGCTGCCGCCGTCGTCGCCGCGAATGTCCACACCACGCGCCGTCGCGACGTCGCCGCCGTCAGGCGCCACACCGTCCACGCGACCACGCCGAGCGCGAGCACGCAGAGCGCCGCGAGGTACGTGCTCGGCGACGCGAACCAGAGTCCGCCGAGAGCCGCCGCGCCGAGCGAACGCCGACCGCGCCCTCGGAGCGCGACGCACGCAACGCCGATGGCGACGAGCAGCGCCGCCGCGTCCCGCAAGCCGAGCGCCCATCGCGGATGATCACCACCGAGCACCGCGATCGGCCGCACGCCCTCCGGAATGCCGAGCGTCAGCGACGTGCGCGCCGTCGCGAGCGAGTGCGTCGGCGTCGGGACGTCGAGGACTCCCCAGAGCACGCCGACCGACGCGCGCGACAACGACTGCGTTCGAAGCGAATGCGTGCCGGTGCGCAGCGGAACGAGGAGCTCGTCGACGGTCCCTTCGCGATGGAACATCCGCTCGGGGCGACCGTCCGTCGCGAGAAAAATGGGCCGACCCTGCGACCAAAGCGAGACGTAGTCGACGCCGTTGTTGTCGTACGTGAGCGTGTCGTCCGCGACGATGTCGCCGCTCGGCGTGAGCACGACCATGCGCGCGTGGCTCCGCACGGTCGCGGCGAGCGCGTCCGTCGTCACGAGCGACTGCACCGTCACGTCGAGCTTCTGCCCGCGCGGCACCATGAAGAGCTGCGACGTCACCGCGCCCGCCCATCGCGGGAACGGCGACTGCGTCAGATCGATCCGCTTCGCGTCGCCGCTCACCGTCATCCGGTGCTCGAGATCCGACTCGAGGAGCCACGTCTCGAACGGCGAGCGATCGTCCGGCGCGAACGCCGCGACCTGCGGCAAGGTCCCCGTGATCGTCATCGTCGCGTCGTGACCCGCCGTCGGGAGCACGAGGTCCGACGCCTCGACGTGCCATCCGGCCGAGCCCGTCACGTCGAGCACGCGCTCGCCGTACTTGAGCGGCAGGCGCACGACGCCGAGATCGATCCCCGAGCGCATCGTCAGGTGGTACTCGAAGCCGATGTCGCGACCGACGCGCACCGCGCGCGAGAGCTGAAACACAGTCGGCGTCGTCACCGGCGTCGGCGTGCCGCTCTCCGCGACCTCGAGGTGAATCGTCGTCGCGGACAGACCCGACATGCGGCTCCCCTCGACGACGCGCCCTTGCTTCAAGTCGGCCTCGAGAAGGTTCAGCGGGCCGGCGATCGTGAGCGCGAGATCGTCTTGAAGCGCGAGCGTCCCCTTGAGCACGAAGCGACGGGCCGACGTGTAGACGAAGTAGTGATCGCCCTCGAAGCCGATCGCCGCGGGCTTTCCGTCCTCGGTGACGGCGTTGAGCCGCACTTTGTCGGGCGGGCCGAAGAGCGGGACGGCGACAGGACCGTCGGCGAGGACGGCGCCTTCGAGCTCGAAGTGGAGCGCGCCGTCCTTTGCGGCGCTCGTGCCGTCGAGCGATCCCGTGAGTCGCAGGCGATGCAACGTGTAGCAACGCTCCGTGCACGCGGCGGCTTGCTTGTGCTCCGCGAGCCACTGCGCGAGCCCCTCGAGCTCTCCGACCCACGAGCCGGCGGCGCCGGTCGAAGGTGGCGCGGGCGCGCGCGCGAACGCGACGGACGGGACGAGCGCGATGACGAGCGCGAGAACGATGAGACGCAGCCACGACGGGCCGCGCAGGCGAGCGGTCGACACGGGGACCTCCTGGGTGACGACGCGCGTGCGTCGCCTCGCTTGTACGGACGTCCGCGGCGAAGGGTCTCTTGGGTCGGATCGTGCGCGGGGGAGAGGATCGATCGGCGGAGCGTAGGACGCTGAGATGCGAAGCGCGCTCTCTTGTCTCCTCGTGCTGCTCTATGCCCTCGGCGCCGCGGCGTGCGCGAGCTCGGGCGACGCGGACGCCGACGCGGGTGGCGGCGCGTGCACGCCGTGCGCGGACGACGCGGGTGTCAATCCTGGGCACGACGGCGCCGCGCGAGACGGCGCGACCGCGAGCGACGCGGCGAACCACGACGGCAACACGGTCGACGCCGGCGCGACCGATGCGAGCGCGAACGACTCCACCGCCAGCGACGCGAGCGCGAGCGACGCGGGGCTGACCGACACGGGAGGCAGCGACACCGGCGGCGGCGACACCGGCGTGCGCGACGCATCGGTCGGAATCATCAGCGGCGGCGCGTGCATCTCCGGCGCCGCCGGTGCGACCGCGTACCGCGTGCGCTTTGCCGACGCGGGCGGCGCCGCGCAAGTCGTCTACGAGGTCGACGGCCTCCCCGATCGCTCGCGCAACCACGCCGCCGCGTACGGCTACCAGATCGGCTTCACGTCCTCGTTCGTCGATCCGTTCCTCGGTGTCGGCGGATTGCAGCTCGACTCGAGCGACTTCGTCGATCTCGAGATCACGACCGTGGGAATCTCGTCGATCCAGAACGCGACGATCTCCATCTTCGGCCGCAGCTTCAACACGACGACGAACGGCGGATTCAACTGGCAGACGTTCGTCGGCACCGGCGCCACCACCGACGACTTCGTCAGCAACATCGCTCCCTACCGCTGGTACTCGGCGGATTTCACGACCGAGATCCGACCTGGCGACAACGGCGTGCTCGTGCGCGTGAAGGCGGGCGGCCTCTCGGGCGTCCTCGTCGTGAACCGCATCGAGATCTGCATGCAGGCGCAGTGACCGGCTACGGGCAGCCGTTCGGCATGGCCTGCTGGTAGTTGTCCGTCATCCGCTTGCAGACGTCGGCCATCGCCGCGCGCATCGACGGGTCCTTCGACGCCTGCTTCAAGTTCGTCGCGATGTCTTTGTACTGCGTGGCCGGCATGCAGCGCTTGAGGAGCGTGAGGAAATCGAGGCACTCCGGGATGTCGATGCCGTCGACCTCGTCGACCGGCGCCGCGGCGATCGGCGGCGACGCCGACGGGATCTCCAGGTAGTCGCTCCGCTGCGGCGGGCGGATCGTCGGTGGTGCGGCGTCGCTCTCGGGAGCGACGACGAGCGCGACGTCCGTCGTCGGTGCGTCGGCGCCGCGATCGCGCGCGCAGCTCAGCGAGCAGCTCAGCGCGACGACGGCCAGCGCGACGAGGATCGCTCGCGGCGGGCTCCGTCGGCGTGCAGCTCCGCACGCCGACATTCGTGGTTCGCACTTCACGACGAGAGTGTAGCCCCACCGCGCGCTACGTCGACGGCGCCTCGATCTCGCGGTCGCGGTACGCCGTGACGAGCCGCTCGAGCCCGGCGATCTCTTCGCGCAGCTCGGCGCCGCGCGGCGTGTCGGCGACGCGACGCGGGACCTCGTGCACGCGAAGATTCTGGATCTCCGGGACGATGTCGGCGCCGCGATCGATGGCGTCGTCGACCGACTCGAAGTGGTGGTGCTTCGCGAGGTACGTGCGATCCGCGTCGATGACGAGCGTGTACCCGTGGTCGCCGTACGCCTGCGAGAACGCGCCGTCGATCGTCACGGCGAGCCCGCTCTTCTTCAGCGGCGACTCTCCCTCTTCGAGCTTCACCGGTACGTGGCCGTTCACGATGAGCACCGTGTCCGGATCGACGCCGAACTCGACGGCGACCTTCCGGCAGAACGGCTTCTCGTTGATGAGCTGAAAGTAAGGGTCCTTCGTCTCTTTGTGCGTCGTCTTGTCCTCGACGAAATACGTCTCGAACGTCGCCATCCGGTCCTTGCCGAAGAGCGGAGATCGCGGCCCGGCCCACAGGTAATAGAGGAGGTCCGTGTCGCGCTCGGCGCGATCGCGGAGCGCGCGGCGCACGGTGCGATCGATCGCCTCGAAGAGCGCGCGCCCACGCCGCGGCACGCCGTCGATCTCGAAGTCGACGAACTCGCCCGACGCATCGCTGGGCACGCACCCGTGGAAGATGAGCTGCTCGTCGCGCGCGGCGTGCATCCCGCCGTGCTCGGCGACGAAGCGCATGTGCTGCCACAACGTCGGGCTCTCCATGAACGAGCGACGGAGGAGCGCGATGCAGCGCGCCTCGCCTTCGGAGAGACGGTACGGATCGCTCCAGTCGATCGTCGGGAACGCGCGATCGAGGAGCGGGTGCGTGCGGCCGTCGATCGTCACGGTGCCGGCGCTCGCGTCGATCCGATGAAGGAGGTTGCGATGCTCGAGCGCGAAGTGCGGATTGCGACGCGTCGTCTGCCCCTCGAGCTTGAACTGGAGGATCGCCGCCGCCTTCTGCATGCGCGCGAGCAAGAGCGGGTCGCGAAGGTCTTCGCCTTTCGCGCGGAATCGCTCGGCGGGATCGTCGGCGTACGCGGAGCGCGCGAGCTGCTCGAGCGGCTCGACGGGAATGCCGTAGCCTTCTTCGAGCTGCGCGATGCGGCCGTAGCGGAGCGAGATCCGGAGCACCGTCGCGACGAGCGCCTCTTGCCCGACGCACGCGCCCATCCACTCGGCGTCGTGGTTGCCCCAGGTGATCGACACGTTGCGCTGGTGACGCAAGGCCTCGATGACGCGATCGAGCCGCGGTCCGCGATCGCCGAGATCGCCCGCGACGATGAGCTCGTACGACGCGAACGCACGAAGCGTGTGCGCCGACGCGCGAACGAGCTCGAGGCCGCCGTCGTGCGCCACGAACGGCTCGATGAGCGCACGCGCGTACGCCGGATCGCGCGCGTGCATCGGCGAGAAGAGGAGCTCCGCGAAGATCTCGCGGTACGGCGCGGGGAAGATCCGCTCGGCGTGGCGCAAGCTGTAGCGCGCGGCGAGCGCGCGGAGGATCTCGAGCTCCTGCGCGATCGTCGTGTAGACGAGCTCGGCCCGCTTCGCCGGGTCGGTGATCTGCGCCGACATGCGCGCCCACGTCTCGCGCGGGTAGTAGATGAGATTGAGGAGCGCCGTCGTCGCTTCGACCGTCATGCGCGAGCCGAAGATGCGATCGACGAGCGAGCGAAGCGATCCCGATCCGTTTCGCAGGATGTGCTCGAGCTTTTGGAACTCGCCGTGGACGTCGCTCACGACGTGCACCGTCCCTCGAGGCAGCTCGAGGATCGCGCGAAGGTGCGCGATCTCGGCGATCGCGGACTCGGCGTTCGTGAAGCGATAGCTCAGCGCGCGAAGGTATTGCGCCGTGGCGACGTCGGGCATCGCCCTGGAGCCTAGCGCGTTCTACTTACAGGCGGCGGCCTGCGCGAGCAGGTTCTTGCATTGTGCAAGCAGCGCGTCGCGCCCCGCGGGCGTCGAAGCGAGCGCCGGCCAGCTCCCCTTCGCGGCACCGAGCGCCCCACGCGCCGGCGCTTGAAGCGCGGGCGCCATCTTCTGAATGCACAGCTCCTGCTTCGCTGCGTACTGATCGCACTCTGCGGGCACGCCCGTCGCGCCGCCACCACCGCCGGCGTCAGGGAACGTCGGGAGCACCGGCATCCCGGCGTCCGCAAAGAACTGCGTCGCGGCGTCCAAGAGCCCCGCCGATCCATCCAAGTTGAGCCTCGGGAGCACCAACACGTTCGGCTTCCCTGCCGAGGACGCGCCCGGCGCCGGACCTGCGGTCGGCTGCGCGGCCGCTCCCGGATCGGTCGAAGGCGCAGCGCTTGCCGCACCGTCCGCGCCCGCCTCCGTCTTCGCCGGACACCCGAGAAGCCCCACGCTCGCCATGAGCGGAAGACAAACCACGATCCAATTCTTGTTCTTCACGTTCGTCTCTCCTGGTTCGAGTCTCTTCAACGCCCGAGCGCTTCGGCGCGGTTCACGATGCGAGGCGTGATGAAGATGACGAGCTCGTTGCGCGTGTCGCTCGCGCGGCGGCGCTGGAACAAGATGCCGAGGATCGGGATGTCACCGAAGAACGGAACTTGGTCGAGGTTGCGGCCGGTGTTGCGCGTGTAGATGCCGCCGATGACTGCCGTGTGACCGTCCATGATGAGGAGATCGGTCTCGGCCTCGCGCTTGAGGATCGTCGGATCGCCGCGCGCCGAGGTCTGGTTGAAGTCGGGCTCGTCTCTGCTGATCTTGACGTGCATCGAGACCGAGCCGTCGGCCGTCACGTGCGGACGAACGAGGAGCTGCAGCTTCGCTTCTTGGAAGGTCGTCTGAACGCCGAGGGCGCTGACCTGCGCGAACGGAATCAACGTTCCCTGGTTGATGCGCGCTTCGCGGTTGTCGAGCGTCAAGATGCGCGGCGAGCTGACGACGCGGAGCAAACCGCTCGCCTCTGCGGCCGAGAGACGCACGCCGAGGTTCAGGTTGTTGTCGATCGATCCAAAGGACAGACCGATCGCACCGCCTTGTCCGGTACCGACAGCGGCCGGCAAGTTGACGGCGAAGTTCGGCGTGGCGATCTGACGCTGGAACGGCGAGAGACCGGCCGTCGGCGTCTGGTTGTCGTAGTTACCGCCGGCCACGGTCGCGCGCGACGGGAACGCGACGCCGGTCGGATTGCCGGTCGCTTCGCTGAACGTCGCGTCGCCGCCCCACTGGATGCCGACGTCGCGAATGTAGCGGCTCGTGGCTTCGACGATTCGCGCCTCGACGAGGACTTGCGCCGTCTGCATGTCGAGCGAGCGAACGAGCTCCTCGATGTGATTCAGGTTCGACGAGATGTCGCGCGCGATGAGGATGTTCGTGCGTTCGTCCACGGCGAGCGATCCCCGCGGCGAGAGAAAGTCCTTCGCGCGCGCCTGGATTTCCTCGGCTTGCGCGTAGTTCACCGGGATGAGGCGAGTCTCGAGCGGCGTGGCCTCGTAGTCCGCCTTGCGCTTCGCCGCGAGGAGCTCGCGCTCCTTCTGCAACGTCGCGAGCGGCGCGACGCGGATCAGATTTCCGGTGCGCACCATGCCGAGGCCTTTGGCCTGGAGCACGACGTCGAGCGCTTGATCCCACGGCACGTTGCGCATGCGGATCGTGATCGATCCCGCGACGTCCTCGGCGACGACCATGTTCACGTGGCCGACGTCGGCGAGCATGCGCAGGACGTTGTGGATGTCGGCGTCCTTGAGATCGATCTCGATGCGACGACCGGTGTAGCGGGCCTGCTGAGCGTTCACGCCGCTCGTGAATCCCGCCGCGCCCGTGCCGCCGACCACTTCGATCTGCGGATCGCCCGGGTCACCGTGGATCGACGTGTCGACCCTCGGCAAATCTTGTCCCGGAACCTCGCGCGCGATCGTGACCGTCTTGCGGACCGCACCGCCGTCTTTGCCGACGGGACCTTTCGGCGTCGCTCCCACGAGCGTGACGCCCTTCGGCGCCGCGAACGACCAGACGAGGCTCGCGCCTTCGACCGAGAGCGTACCTTGCGCATCCGACGCGCGATCGATCTCGACGATCGCAGTACCGCCCGCATCGTCGGAGAATGTGCTGACGCTCTTGAGCGCGCCTTTGTACGCCGTCACGTCGAGCGTGCGCGTGAGCGAGGTCGGGACCGCGGTCGCTTTCATCTCGAGACGGAGCTTGCCGCCCATCGCGGGGACGAGCGCGTACGAAGGAATCGCGGAGAGCGCGATGACGACGCGGTCCGAGCCGCCTGCGCGCTCGAAGCGGATGTCCTTCACGACGGCGCTCGACTGCGACTGCGTCGAATCGGTCGGCGTGATCGCGGTCGGCGCGACCGGCGCGGACGGCGGTGTAGCGGCGGCCGTCGTCACGGCGTTCGGCACGAGGAGGACGTGCACGACGTTGCCCTCGACCTTCACGCGGAAGGTCGCGTTGCTCTGGAGGCTCACGTTGAGTCGCGTGAGGCTGCCGACGGCCGTCTTGTACGACTGCGTGAGCACTCCGCCGACGACACCGACCGGCGTCGTGATGGCCGCTTGGACGCCTTCGACGTCGGAGTCGGACAGATCGATGAAGAGCCGCTTTCCGCCGTCCGCGACGCGAACGTTGTACGCAGGCGCGCCCGTCCCGACGATCTCGATCTCGGTGGCACCCGGCGTCCCCTCGAGCGGATGCACCTTCACACCGCGAACGTGGTTCGGTCCCGGGCCCTCGGCCCAAGCGGGCGACATCGAGAGAAGAGCGCAGATGGCGCCGAGCGCCGTCACTCCGGTGCGCCGTACGAGCTTCCGACGCCTGTTTGCCCCGTGCATGGCTTCTCCTCAAGGACCTCCGGAAATCCTCCGAAGGGTTTGCGACGACAACGCTAGACCGAGGGATCCGAAGAGGCCCAATTTGTGGTGCATCGTCGGGATAGACTTCGGCCGGATGCGCAGCCGACCGAAAGTGAAGACGTATCTGCGTCCCGCGATCGCGACGCCGGGTCAGACGTTGGAGGTCGAGGTCGTGCTCACGAGCGCGTCCGAGACTCCGGTCGACTACGTCGAGATGAAGCTCGAAGGGACGGAGCGCGCGCAGTTCGGCCGCTCCGCGACGTCCCAAGCGTTCCTCGCGCTCGCCGCGCGTCACGGACCGCGAACGCTCGGCATCGGAGAGCATCGCCTCGCAGGACGCTTCGAGCTGCCGCCGACGATCCCCCCGACGTACCGAGGAGGCGCGGCGTCGATCGAGTACACGCTCGCGGTCCACGTCGCGATCCCGTGGTGGCCGGATCGCCGACAGAGCTTCACGATTCCGGTCGCGCCGGCCGCCGCGCCGTTCGCGCCGACGCCGCAGACCGTCGTGACGGCGATGGAAGGACCGCGCGGGACGGCGCCGTACGTCGAGGCGTCGTACGACTCGACGACGCTCGAGATCGGCGGAGAGCTCGCGGGCGCGGTCTCGATCGCGAACGTGCTCCATACGAAGATCCGCGGCGTCGACCTCGAGCTGATCGGAACCGAGCTCCCGCGCGTCGGCCTCGGCTCCCACGTGCCGCGTCGCCTCCGGTGGCGCATCTTCGACGGCGCGCCGCCCGAGGGACAGCCGATTCCATTTCGCGTGGCGCTCACGCGCGACCTCGGCATCGGAGTCATCGGAAACGTGTTCGAGCTGACGTGGCACCTCGAGGTGACCGTCGACGTCGCGTGGGACTTCGACGCGAAGCT
>JAYVXB010000572.1:0-13520 GCA_043785585.1 Deltaproteobacteria bacterium
AGCTCCGCTTCCGAGCTCCCCCACGCCCAAAACGAGATCATGAGCTGATACCCGAGCTGCGCGTCGTCCGGCACCGGCAACGTGACGTAGCGAACCGGAACGATCGTCGTGCCGATCATCCCCCACGCAAAATCCGGATCGAGCGCTCCGAGCCGGTGGTGGAGCGCATCCTTGAGCGACTCGATCCGTTCCCGCGCGAGGTTCTGCGCGAGCGCGCGGTAGAGCACCATGATGCGCCCGGAGCACTGGAGCGACTTCGCAATCGCGGCGACTTCGTTTGCGTGCGGTCCAGTGAATGCGCAGTCGTTCGATTCGAGGGTGGAAGCGTCGGCGTTGAGCCACTCGAGGAGCGCGTAGACCTCCTCGATCGCCGCGTAGTGACTCCAGGGGACGAAGTCTTCGAGGGACGTTCGAACCAGGGACGGGGTCGCCTTCAGATCGTAGTACCGAAAATCGGAGCTCGCCTTCGCGTCGGTCCACGGATGGGATCGCGGTTCGGTGAACGGCACGCCGTCGTATTCGCAGGTCTTCAGGGCACGTCTCTCGCGAGAAGATAGACGCGCATGCGTGGTCGCGCCAGGAGGCCGCGGCCGCGATGCGCTATCGTCGCATCGTGGCAAAGCGAGCGAGTGCGTTCGGTGGGTATGGCGTGGTCGGGCTCGCATGCGTGCTCGCCGTGGTTGCTTGTGCCTCGCGGCCGACACTGCCCGCGACCCGCGTCCTCGATCGGCGCGCGGGGCCGTGGCTCCCCGAGAACGCGCGCCGCATCGACCGCCTTCTCGCCGAGCATGGCCGACACTCCGCGCGCTACGACGCCGCGCATCCTCCGGTCGCCGTCTTCGACTGGGACAACACCATGATGAAGAACGACATCGGCGACGCGACGTTCTACTGGATGCTCACCCACGACGCGATCTTGCAGCCGCCGCAGCGCGACTGGTCGCGGACCAGCGCAGAGCTCACGGCGGCCGCGCGCGAGGCGCTCTCGCATGCGTGCGACGCCGCCGGTGCGCCCGGCGAGCCGCTCGCGACGTCGCGCGAGACGGCGTGCGCCGCGGAGCTCCTCGCGATCTTCTCGGACGCGAAGACGCGCGCAGGTGCGAGCGCGTGGCTCCGCGAGACGACGCTGACGAATCACGCGCCCTATGCATGGGGCGCCTCGCTCATGGCCGGATACACGCACGAAGAGCTGCGCGGCATGGCGCGCAAAGCGTTCGAGCAGAACCGCGCGGCGCCGATCGGCGCGACGCAGACGATCGCCGGTCGCTCCGTCGCCGGCTACGTACGCATCTACGAGCCGATGCGCGATCTGGTCGGATCGCTCCAAGCGAACGGCTTCCAAGTGTGGATCGTCTCGGCGTCCTCGCAGCCGCTCGCCGAGATCGTCGGCGGCGACGTCGGCATCGCCGCGGATCACGTCATCGGCGTTCACACCTCGCACGGGGACGACGGGCGCCATGGATACGGCCTCGACCCGTGCGGCGCGACGGGCGACACGGTCATCACGTTCCACCACGGGAAGCGCTGCTGGATCAACCGCGTGATCTTCCGGCGCGCCGCAGACGAGCAGCTTCCACGCGCGCGCGACGCGGCGCTCCGCCCGACGTTCGCGGCAGGCGACTCGGACACGGATCTCGCGATGGTCGAAGACGCGACGGAGCTGAGGCTCGTCATCAATCGCAACCGCGTGCACCTCATGTGCAACGCCTACGCGAACCGCGACGGTCGCTGGATGATCCAACCGATGTTCATCGAGCCCCTGCCCCAGCGCGCGGACCCCTACGCATGCGCCGACGCGCGCGACGCTGCGGGCGCCCCGCTTCGTGATGAAGCGGGGAACGCCATCGCCGATCAGCGCGACACGATCTTCGCGCTGCCGTGACCTAGTCCTGCATCATCCCGCGACGACGTCGCCCACGCTCAGCACGAAGTCGAGCGACGACTCGACCGCGAGCACCGAAAGCGATCGCTCTGGCAGCCCCAATGTCTTCGCGATCTGCGGAAAGAAGTAGCTCGGGAGCTCGACGCTCACGAGCCCGACGCCGAACGACACGTCGACGTTCGACGGCTGGATTTCGCAGCGAACCAGCTTTTGGTAGCAAGCGCTGCTGCCGTTCTCGATCGCGTGAAACTGCTTGAGCATGACGAGCGGCACCGACACCGCGCCCCCGCCGAGGTCCGCCCAAAGCTTGTCGAGCCAGCCGCGAACGGTGCCGTGATCGTGCGTCGGCGCGGTCGCGCCGAGCAGTGCGCCCGAGAGCTTCACGAGCGGCTGCTGCGAGGCCGGATCGCCTTGATTGACGAGCGCGAGCCCGTTTACGTCGAGCGGAAGCGGCGGCGCGTCCGTGATGTCCCACGTCGAGAAGGTCACCAGCTCTTTGGGAATTCCGTACGTCTCTCGGCCGCAGACGAGCGTCGCGCCATTGTCGACATAGAGATAGGCGCAATAGAGCGCAGTGAACGACGTCCCTCCGCTTTCGACGACGACCGGGACGAAGACTCCGACCTCACGCTCGCTCAAGCTGCCCCACGCGGCGTACGCCGGATCGTTCGACGTGATGTCGTCGCAGCCGCACGCGAAGACGAGGACGAGCGGAACATCCGCGAGCCACGGACGCACGGCGGCGCCCGCGATCGAGATCTGCGCACAGAGTGCATCGAGCGCCGCGCCGCTGGCGAGGAGCGGCACTGCCTTCGCCTGCGCGCCTGTCAGAAGCACCGGGTGCGGTAGTGCCCAATCGCCGTCGCGTTGGACGTATGTGGGCACCGTTGACGCCGCGGCCGCAGCGGCGAGCGCCACCGCCGCTTGCGTCCCCGATCGCGCCGCGCCTTCGACGCACCCCTGGTTCTCTTCGGTGAGCACCCAGTCGCTCGCGAGCAGCAAGTTCGCGACGCCCGCGCCGGTTGCGCTGAGGCGCGCGGCGACGGTGCCCGGCGCCGACGCGACATAGAGCTCGGTTCCGGTGACGTTCGCTCTCCAGTATTGCGACGTGAATCGATTGCTGCCGAGCGATCCTGCCGGGTCGATGAGGCGGTCCCACGTGAACGACGGGATGAGCGACGGCAAGTCGTGCTCAATCCACGAGAGCGCGCGATCCTTCACGATCGCTTTCGCCGCCACCGGATCGACCACCGTCCCGTCGTAGACGTCGGACATGTAGAGCACCGACTTCTCGCCCGCCCAATGCTCCTCCGGGAGGACTTGAAACATGTCGGCGCACGAGTTGAACGGCCGCGCGAACGAACCGAGCATCATGGTGCCACTCGCCCAGCCCATGTCGGCGAGCGTCTGGTCGAACCACAGTTGAATCGACTGCGTGGGGACGGTGACGATGCTGTCGATCGCGTGCGCGATCGGCGGGAGCGCCGCCATGCTGGGTGCGCTCTCGCGGAGCGCGCCGATGGGGATGGCGGAGACGACGTAGTCGAAGTCTGCGCGCGTCCGCACGATGGGCTTCACGGGTTTGTTCACCAGCGGCGCGCTGGGCCAGCACGGCTGTCCGTCGACCTTCACGAACAGCTCGTCGACCGTCCACTCGGTGTCGTCGCCTTGCAGCTCGAACGACGTGACCTCCGGCGATCCCGATGCGCCGGTGCCCACCTTCACGTCGGTCACCGTGTTTCCGAAACGGAAGTGAACGCCCTTTTGCTTCAGCGCGAAGTAGAGCGGACCGAACACGACCTCGCCTGTGCCGGCCATTCGGTAGAAGACGTGCCCTGCATAGTCGAGGAGCATGAGGAGCACGTCGTACGCCGCTGCGCCCGCCGCGAAGTCGACGTCGTGACTGAAGACGAGATCGTAGACGGCATTGACGATCGGCGAGTCCCAGGTGAGCTCTTTGCTCGGAAACTCGCCGGCATGGCTTTTCAGCCACGCCTTGTAGCCTTGTGCATTGATCGCATCGCCTTGAAAGGCCTCGGGCGTGAAGAGCCCATCGGCGACGATGCCCATCAAGTTCGCAGCGCCGAAGTAGATCGCCATCCACAGGTGACGAAGCTCGCTGCTCGCGCTCGCGGGCGGCGCCGCGTCGGAGAGCAAGCGAGTGAGCGACGCTTTCAGATCGGTCGCAGACGAAGACTTCGCGAAGCTCAGAGCGTCGAGCTTCGGAGCGCCCGTCGGCGCGGGGACGAAGACATTCCGGAGCAGGGCGGCGAGCGGCTTGGCCGTTGGGTGGAGCGCCTCGTAGCGGTCGCGCCACTGTTCGAGAAACGTCTTCGCAGTGGCCAGCGCGCCGAGAAGATCGCGCTTGGCCGGATCGGCGGATCCCGGCTTTCGACCGTTGGTGGGAAACGTGATGGGCCAAAACGTCCACTGACCATTCACGTTCTCGGGCAATTGAAGGAGGTCGCTGGGCAAGAGGGCATTCTCGAACGTGGGATATCCAATGCTCGGAGAAAGCGTTGCGTACGAGTCGCGAAGGATTCGGAAGACCTGGCTGTAAAAGCCCATCAGGATGTGAATCCCATGCTCTTCGATTCGATAGCCGCGCGTAGCATCGCGACCGCTCGCGCATTTGCCGCCGAGTCGCCACGTAGCCTCGTAGATCGTGATGTCGTAAACGATGCCGGGGGTGGGGTTTTGCACGAGCTGCCACGCCGCTGCGACGCCGGCCATTCCACCGCCGAGAATCGCAACGCGAACCGTCTTTGCCGTCGTCATGCTGAGTCGTCTCCGAGAAGCGTCGTCCACTCTGATTCGGCGAGCTGCGTCGCAGCAGCCTCGAGGGTCATGCGATGGCGGCGGGCGAGCGCGGCCGAGGCTTTGAACGCGGCGAGCGCGGCCGCCTTTCGCCCACGAAGCGCGAGCTGCTCGCCACGCGCGCGCTTTGCCGCCGCGCGGGCCATCGGAAACGCGCCGGCGAACCGTTCGAGCTCGCGCAGCGCCCGACGTGCACGACGCGCGCGTCGATCGTCGTTCGGCGACGCGCGCCAAAGCGTGAACGACGCCTCGACCGCTCCGGTGAACGCCTCGTAACAAGGAGGCAGCGGCATCGGACCGAGCATCAAGCGCGCCATCAGCGAGTCGAGGACCTCTTCGGCGGCGTCGAATGCTTTCGTCCGCACGTACGCCACCGCGAGGAGACCCTCGGAGATTGCGATCGAGTAGCGGTCGCCGTTCTCGCGGAGGAGCGCCCTCGCTTCGACGAGCTTCGGGATCGCGAGCGCGTCTTGGCCGAGCGCGAGCGCCGATCGCGCGGTCAAAAAGAGTCCCCACCCGATGTGCTGCACGTTGGTCCGTTCGCGCGCCGACGCGAGCACCGCTTCGAACCCCGCCGCCGCCTCCGTGACCTCACCGCGAAAGTAGCGCGCGTGCGACGCGACGGTGTGCGCGATCTCGACGTCTTGAATGTCACCCAGCTCTTCGAGGAGCGTTGCCGCGCCGGTCGCCGCGTCGATCGCGTCGTCCCACGCGCCGAGACCGAGCAAATGCAGCGCGCGCAGATAGAGCGTGAGCGCGTGGGCTTTGCGGTGCCCAGCGCTCGATGCGATGCGCTCCGCGCTGCCGAAGACCGACGCCGCGAGACGCGGGAAGCCGGCGACGCCCGCGATGTAGCCGAGCCTCGACTGCGATTCGACGACGAGGTCCTGAGCCCTGGAGCGACGCGACCACACGAAGCCGTCGAGCAGAATGGCGAGCATCGGCGTGAGATCGACCGTGAAGTAGTACGCGCTCGCTAGCTCACCCGCGCATCGCGCGGCTTCGAGCTTCCGCGGTGCGTCGCTCTTCCCCGCGATCATGCGGACGATACCCGAGAAGAGAAGCGACATCGTCACGGCGACCAGCCCGAAGGCGACGCGCAAGAACCATCCCGCGGTGCTCTCGGGCACGCGGTACCCGAGGCCGCGAAGCGCGACGTGCGAATCGGCGATGCAGCCGGGGACGTCGCCGATCGCGAATCGCGCGTGCGCGCGCTTGCGGCTCCACATGGCCACGCGGATCGGGTCGAGCGCGTCGCCCGCGGCGTCGTGAAGATCGAGCGCGCGCCCGAACAGCACGGTGGCCGCGCGATGGGCGCCGCCGTAAAAGGCGCGATCGCCCGCTCGCTCGAGGTAGTCGATCGCGCGAATGCGATCGCCGGCGACCGCGAAGTGATGCGCGAGCGCTTCGTCGGAGATGGCGGCGTGCGTCGATCCGGCGGTGCGCTGCTCTTCGAGGCACACGCCGGCGGCGAGATGGACGCGGCGGCGGTCGGCAGCGGACGCGAGCTCGTAGACCGTCTCGCGAATCTTGTCGTGCGCGAAGGCGTACGAGTCATCGGGTTTGCGGAGAACGATCTGCCGTTCGCACAAGAGGTCGAGCGCGTCGGAGAGACGGCGCGCCGGCATCGTCCCGATCATCGCGGCCAAGAACGAGCGCGGCGACTCGACGCCGACCACCGCCGCAGCAAGCAAGACCGCGCGCCCGTCGTCCGTCACGTCGGCGAGGCGACGCTGAAAGAGCTGCCGCATCGACTCCGGCATCGGAATCTTTTGCGCGTCGAGGAGCGCGTCGCGTCCGGACTCTTGGAGCGCCCACCCGCCGAGGCGCCCGCGCTTCAACCAACCGCGGGAAACCGCGGTCTGCACGTATTCCGTCAAGAAGAACGGGTTGCCCTGCGCGTCGCTGAGCGCGTGATGAAGAATCGAGCCGGTGCCGCGCGGCGTTCCGAGCAGCTCGCGAACGAGCACTTCGGCGGCGTCGCGATCGAGGCGCTCGACGGCGAACGTGCGGACCGAGAGGCGCGCGAGGAGGCGCTCGTGCTCCTTTCGGATCTCGTCGGAGCGGTACGCGCCGATGACCGCGATCGGAAGCGCGCCGAGGTAGTCGAGCCGGAGCGACTCGAGCACCGCGTACGTGAGCTCGTCGGCCCATTGGAGATCGTCGATGACGAAGAGCAAGCCTCCGTCGGACGAGAGCGCGCGAAGGAGCTGCTTCGTCTCTTGGAGCACGGCGTCGCGCGCGCCGTCCGCCGAGCGTTCGGTGGGCGCGCCAGAGTTCCCGACGACCTGCGCGAGCGTGCGATCGTATTCGGCGAGGACCGGACGCTCGGTTCCGAAGAGGCGCGTCACCTCGGCGCTTCCACGTTCGCGGCAGCGGTCGGCCGCGAGTTGGAGGAGCGCGCGGAGCGGATGCAGCGGACCTGCGGACGGATCGGCGCCCACGCTCGCTTCGACATCGACCGTCATGCAGCGCCCGGTGACGACCTGCATGCCGAAGTCACGCGCGACCCGCGCGCTCTCGGCGAGCAGCCGCGTCTTCCCGACGCCGCTCTCGCCGGAGATGCACGCGAAGGCCCCCTGCCCGGCGCGCGCGGTCGCCATGAGCTCCGACAGCTCTCCACTCAGCGAATCGCGACCGACCAGAGGACACGCATAGAGGTACGGGCGAGGCTCGAGGCTCTCGTCGCGCGGAAAACCTTCGGCGCCAAGCAGCGCGAGTCGATCGGCGACGTCGAGCGCGTACGCCATGCGCTTGCGCCGGTCTTTGGCGAGGAGCGAGGCCACCAGCGCATCGAGCTCGGGCGGGATCTGCGCGACGAGGCTCGACGGCGGCGCCGCGTCGCGAAAGAGGTGCGACCTCACCATCTCCTGCGGGCCTCCGATGAACGGCGGCCGACCGGTGAGCGCTTCGTAGAGGACGCAGCCGAACGCATAGAGATCGGTCCGCGCATCGACTTCGTCGCCGCGAATCAGCTCGGGCGCCAAGTAGGGGAGCGTGCCGAGCCCGAACGACGAGTCGTCGATCACCTTTCGGCTCTCTTCGTACGGGATGGTCGCGAAGCCGAAGTCGATGAGGACGGGATCGCCGTCGCGGACGATGACGTTCCGAGGGCTCAGATCGCGATGAACCAGGCCGCGACCGTGCAAGTACGCGAGGATTTCGCACAAGCGGCGCATCACGGTGAGGACCGAACGATCGACCGAGCGACCGTCGCCCGGCGCGCCCGGCGCGGAGGCGCGCAAGATCGCGTCGAGCCGAGTGCCGGTGACGAGCTCCATCGCGAGCCACGGGACGCCCGCCTCGATTCCGTCGTCGACCATCTGCACGACGCCGGGATGGCGCACGCGACGGAGCGCGCGGATCTCGTTTCGGAGCGACGCCACGGCGTTGGGCGCCGTGTCGAGGGCGACCTTGAACGCGACGTCGGGCCCGTCGGCGCGACGCGCGCGGTAGACCGTGGCGGTGCCGCCGGTCCCAAGGCGATCGCCCAGCTCGAACCCCGCGACGAAACGCCGAGCCACGACCGCCCGCCGCACCGCCGAAGCCGGAACGCCATCGAAGTATTCCGCTGCGGTGCCGAGGAGATGCTGGCAATCCTCGCAGTCGGCGAGGTGCACCTCGGCCCGCCCGACTTCGTCGAGGGCGAGCTGACCGTGCAAAAGCTCGATGACGACGTCTTCCTCGAGGCAACGCATGGCGCGACTACCCATGGACGGTGCTCAGCTCCCCTTTTTGCACCGAAATCGGATCGCGACGCCCGCGGGCGGCATCGAGGCGATAGGGTACGCTTCGAGAAATGGGGGGCGGTCGGAATTCGCGCGACGCGGGGAGCGAGCCACCGCGCGCAAGCGATGCCCCCGTGGACTACGAAGCGCTCGCGAACGCAGCCGCCGCGGCGTGGCCCTCGCTGGGTCTCGACGCGGCCGCCTTTACGGCGCATGTCCGAGGCCTCGGGACCGCCATCGTGGTTTCTGCCGCCACCCGAAACGCCGCCGATCTCTTTCTCGCGTGCGCGTGCCTCGCGCATCTCCCCAAGGCGCTCGACGCGTTCGAGTCGTCGTACTTGAAGCGCGTCCCCGAGTTCATCGCCCGCATCGGCAACGACCACGACTTCGTTCAAGAGGTCACGCAGACGTTGCGCGCGCGCTTGCTGGTGGCCGATCCTCCCGGCGCAGCGCGCATCGCGTCGTACTCGGCGCGTGCGCCGCTCCTCAGTTGGGTCGCCGTGTGCGCGCAACGTGTGGCGCTCGATCAGCGCCGGCGCGGACGCGATCACGGAACGTCGTCGGCCGCGGCCCGCGCTCCATCACCGGCCGACGATCCGGAGACTGCGTACTTCAAGCAGCGGTACGGGCGCGTCTTCGAAGCCTCGATTGCGACGGCGGTCGCGCGTCTGCCCGCGCGCGAGAAGGTCCTCTTGAGGCTTTGGCTCTACGAGGGACTTTCGATGGATCGCGTCGCGGCGATGTACAACGTGAACGTGTCGACCGTGTCGCGGTGGCTCGCGAAGGCGCGCGAGGCGCTCGGCGCCGACGTCGAAGCGCTGGTGCGCGACGAGCTGCACGTCAGCGGGAGCGAGCTCGAGTCGCTGACGCGACTCCTTCGCAGTCAGTTCGACGAGACCGTGCTGCGCGATTTGTTGCGATCGCGCTGACCGCGGTCTCATCGAGAGACTCTTCGCAGACCGGCGTCTCTGCGCGTACTCTCGCGCCATGCTCACACGACTCGCACTCGTCGCCCCGATCCTGCTCGTCGCTCTCGCGTGCAACAAGAAGTCCGGCGACTCGTCGGGCGCGCCTTCCGCCAGCGCATCTGCGGCGGCCGCACCGTCCGCCAAGCCGTCGCAAGGCCCGCCCATCGACGTCACGCTGACGTGCGTCGCATCCGCGCACGCGTCCTCGGAACAGAAGTCCCACCCCGCGGCGCACGCATTCGACCAGGACACACAGACCGCGTGGAACGACTCGGCGCCCGACGGGACGGGGCAATGGGTCGAGGCGCGCATGCGCCCGGGAACGTTCGTCGACCACGTCGAGGTCGGCGCCGGTTGGTCTACGAAGACGTCCGACGGGCAAGATCTATGGCCGCTGAACGCCTCCTTCAAGACGATGCACGTGACGTGGGACGGCGGGTCGACCGACGTGCAGTTCAATCGAGCGACGGATCGCGGCGTGAAAAAGCAGGTGCCGATCGGCGCGGTGACGAGCTTCGTCCGCTTCACGGCGACGGCCGTCGACAAAGGCAAGTCCGCCGACCTCTGCCTCGATGACGCGATCGTCGTCGGCTCGTGCGCATCGGATTGCGACGGCGCGGCCAACGCGTGCGCGGACTCGATGTTCGTACAGCTCGCGACTCTCCCGTCGACGACGGCCGCGACCTACGACTTCCCGCTCACGCGCAAGATGCTGAGGGGGCACGCGGACCTCGTCGGGGCGCGCGTGGTCGAGGCGACGCAGAGCGGCAAGCGCGTGATGGGCGCGATCGCCAAAAACAAATGCCAGGCCGACGCGATCGTGCGGCTCGCGCACGCGTGGGAAGTCATCCAGCCGACCGCCACCTGCGAGAAGCTCACCGTCGGCCGCGAGGTGTGGACGATCGATGCCGCGATGGGGGCGCAGGCGCGCGTGAGCTCCGCCGACAGACCCAAGCCGCCCGCGCCCGGCGCCAAAGGCGATGAAGAGTGCAAGAAGACCGGTGGAGAATCGTGCGGCCCGGGGATGAATTGCTTCATGAGGGCCGTGGGCGACTGGGGCCCCAATGGAGAGCACATGTGGGCGTGCGGGAAGGTGACGCCCTGAGGGGCGCGCGGGGGGAGAGGATGGCAAAGGCACCTGCGCCCACCTCGTCGACGCCGACAACATCGGCGAGTGAGCCGCGGTAGAACGAGAAGCTCGTTATACTGACGGGATGGGCGGCGAGAATCGAAGCGGGCTGGACGCGACCGCGGTGGCGCCCGCCTCGGGCAGCGCGCCGGCGACGCTGCTCCACTACCGCATCCTCGCGAAGATCGGCGAGGGCGGGATGGGGGCGGTGTTCAAAGCCGAGGATCAGCGGCTCGGGCGCGTCGTCGCCATCAAGCGCGTGGCCGACGGGGCGGAGGGCGAGGCTTCGCGTCGGAGGCTCGTGCGCGAGGCGCGCGCGGCCTCGGCGCTGAGCCACCCGAACATCGTCACCGTCTTCGCCATCGAGGAGACCGCGGAGTCCACGTTCATCGTCATGGAGCTTCTCGATGGCGAGACGCTCGCCGCGGTCATCGCGCGCGGTCCGCTCGCGGCGGCGCACGTCCGCGCCCTCGGCGCCGAGGTGGCGGACGCGCTCGCGTGCGCGCACGCGCACGGTCTCGTTCACCGCGACGTCAAGCCGGCCAACGTCATCTTGACGGCGCGCGGCACGGCCAAGGTGCTGGACTTCGGGCTGGCGAAGGCGGCAGCGGCCGAGGGCGTGGCGTTCGCCGTCACCGCGCCCGACGCGATCGCCGGCACCGCGCCGTACATGTCGCCCGAACAACTCCGCGGCGCGCCCCTCGACGGTCGCTCGGACGTCTTCGCGCTCGGCTGCGTGCTCTACGAAGCGGCGACCGGCAAACGCGCTTTTCCCGCTGGGGATCTGGCGACGCTCGTGCAGCAGATCACGGTGTTCGATCCGGTGCCGCCGCGCGCGGTCGCGCCCGATCTGCCGGCGTCGCTCGACGCGGCGATCATCCGCGCCCTCTCCAAGGATCCGGCGAAGCGTTTTCAGAGCGCCGCCGACATGGCAGCGGCGCTGCGAGAGGTCGAGGTTCGCTCCGCGCCAGCGAGCGCGCACGTCGATCGCTCGCTTTCGTCCGTCGCGGTCCTTCCGTTTCTCGATCTCAGCGCCGGGCGAGACCAGGACTACCTCTGCGACGGGATCGCCGAGGAGGTCCTCACCGCGCTCACGCACTTGCAAGGGCTGCGGGTCGCCGCGCGGAGCTCGTCGTTTCAGCAACGGGCGCAGGACGCGCGCTCCGTGGGGGCGCGCCTCGGCGTGGACGCGGTGCTCGAGGGGGCGGTGCGCAAATCGGGCGATCGGCTGCGCGTCACCGTACAGCTCGTGGAGTCGGCCGGCGGATACCAGCGGTGGTCGCACCGCTTCGACGGCACCGTGGCCGACGTCTTTGCCATCCAGGACGAGATCGCCGCGGCGGTCGCACGCCAGCTGCGCGGCGTCCTGAGCTCGTCGGCGGAGCATGCCCTGAAGCGTCCAGAGACGACGCCGGCCGCCTACGAACATTTCTTGCGCGGACGCAAGCTGCTCCGCGAGCACGGCACGCGCGCGCTCCAAGGCGCAGAGCGCGAGCTCGAGCGGGCCATCGAGATCGATCCACGCTACGCGCCCGCGTACGCCGCGCTCGCCCAGGTGAAGGGGATGCTCGTCGAGTGGCACCGGGCCGGAGCGGAGGTGCAGGAAGCCGCGAGCCAGGCGAGCCTCAAGGCGGTGGAGCTCGGCGACGACCTCGCCGAGGCGCACGTCGCGCGCGGCGCCGTCCTGGCGATGCACCGCGACTTCGTCGGGGCGGCGCGCGCGTTCGAACAAGCGATCGCGAAGAACCCGCAGTCGTTCGATGCGCACTATGAATACGCGCGGCTTTGCTTCAAGACGGGCGATGTCGAGCGCGCCGTGAGCCTCTACCAGCGCGCCGCCGAGGTGCAGCCCGAGGACTTCCAATGCCTCATGCTGGGTTCCGGCGCGCTCCGGAGTGTGGGTCGATCGGTCGAGGCGGAGTCTTACGCGCGCGAGGGGCTCCGTCGCGCCGAGCGCGCGCTCGCCGTGGATCCGACGAACGGGCGCGCACTGGCTCTCGGCGCCGGCTGCTGGCTCGACGTCGGCGAACGCGAGCGCGCGCTCGAGTGGTGCCGGCGCGCCGAGGTCGCGATGCCCGACGACGACGCCATCGGCTACAACGCGGCCTGCGTCTACGCCAAGCTCGGGGAGCACGAGGCGGCGCTTCTGCGCCTAGAGCACGTGTTCAATGGCGGCAGGTTCGGCCAACGCGTATGGGTCGAGCGCGATCCCGACTTCGACTCGCTGCGGTCCGATCCCCGCTTCCAGGCGATCGTCGCCAAGCTCCCGTAGGCGCGCCGGTCCACCGCGGCTTCCAACGACGGTTTCGACGGCCGGTGTCGAGTCGTCGCCGGTCGCGTCCGCGCTCGCGGGCCTGCGCGACGCGAAGAAGCGGGCGGTGGGCTTCAAGCTGTCCGAGGGAATGGACGTCCCCGCCGAGCTCGCCGAACGCTTCAAGTTCGCGAGGCAGAAGTCGAAGCTCGCCGGCACGATCCGCGGCTCGTTCTTCGTGATCAAAGGCGAGTACTGAGCTCGCCGCGATCGCTCTACGGCTCGGCGCGGCCTCGCCTTCTTCCAACCGCCACGGGCGTCGGCGCACTCGCTTCGCCTCTCAACGCCTCATTTCAACCATCAACCAACAACCGTTCAATCCAAGAGCGACGAGCGCACGATCGCATCCGAAGGCTCGGTCATCGAGCAGATCACCGAGCGCATGCAGTCGCGCGCGGACGACCCTTCGCGGATGAGCGTAGGATAGGCCGATGAAGCTTCGCGCGACGATTGTCGGTTGTTCTTTCCTGTTTGCTTTGGTTGCTTGCGGCAGCACTAGCGACTCCACTCCTCCGGCCGATGCGGGAGGTGGCGACGCGGCATCTGGGCAGGACGCAGGTCACGACGCGGCCTTGGCGAACGATGCGGGAATCGATGCCGTCGCAGACAGCTCGGTCGACAGCCCCGCGGACGCGCCGCCCGCGTGGAATCCGACCGCGCTCGGTGCGGTGCTCGCCTTGTGGCT
>JAYVXB010000573.1:0-13518 GCA_043785585.1 Deltaproteobacteria bacterium
CACCTCGCGTACGGCGCGGGCGAGTGGGCCGCGGCACGACGCTACCTCGACGCGTTCATCCGACGCACCGAATCCTCGCGAACCGCGATGACGATCGCCCTCGAAGCCGAGGTACGCATGAGCCGAGCGACGATCGCCAAGATGCGAAACAACTGAGCGCACGCGCAAGCGTGCGCTCATCCTGAGCGGCGCCGCCGCGAAGGATCGCCCTGGGTATTGCCTGATCCTGAACAGGGGACGGCACTAGCCAGGAGCAAATGTCCTACTCCGCATCGACAGCGCGGCGCGAAGGTCGCGTTCGGCCTATAATTACGAAGAATTCGGTCACCTGAGAGCATCGCATCCGCACTGACGCCATGAACCACGACATCGGTCCGCGCGTTGCTATGAGGAAAGCCAAGATGAGGAATCCATCCCGCACCCGCTCGCTGCCGCTCGACATCGCGATGGCCCTACTCGCCACGCTCGCCGTGTCGTTCGTCATCTTCGCTCCCACGCTCGCGTACGCCGCCGACGGCACCGGATCCGACACCGGCGCGTTCGAACGAGCGCTCGCCAAAGGGCCCGTGTTCGCGCTCGGTGCGACGTACGTCGCTGGCGTGCTCACGAGCCTCACGCCGTGCGTCTACCCGATGATCATCATCACGGTGTCGATCTTCGGCGCGAAGGAAGCGAAGAGCCGGATGCAGGGCGCGCTGCTCTCCGCGGTGTTCGTCCTCGGCATCGTCTGCTTGTTCGCGCCGCTCGGCGTCGCGTTCGCCGCGTCGGGCAAGGCGCTCGGAAGCGCGCTCGGCAACCCGTGGGTCGTCGGCGGGATCGCGACGGTGTTCCTCGCGCTCGCCGCGTCGATGTTCGGCGCGTTCGAGATCGCGCTGCCGCAGAGCATGCAGCAGAAGCTGTCGGGAGTCGGCGGCGTCGGATACAAAGGCGCGTTCGTTCTCGGCCTCGTCTGCGCGCTCGTCGCGGCTCCGTGCACGGGACCATTTCTCTTCGGCCTCGGCGCGTACATCGCGACGACGAAAGACATGGTCCTCGGCTCCGGCGCGATGAGCGCGTACGCGCTCGGCCTCGGCACGCTCTTCTTCATCGTCGGCACGTTCGCGATCGCGCTCCCCAAGGCGGGCGCGTGGATGATGGGGATCAAGTGGGTCGCGGGCGTCGCGCTCGCGTACATGGCGCTCTCGTACATCCGCGACATCCTCCCGCCGTCCACGATGAAAGTCCTGGCACACCCGGGCACGGTCTATGGCGTCGTCGCCGCGATCATCCTCGGCGCGGGCCTCGTCCTCGCGAGCATTCACATCGCGGCCGAGCGTCGCCGATCGAAGATCGCGCACCTGTCGAAGCCGACGAAGCTCGCGTCGATCGTTCCGGCGATCGCGGGCGCGTTCATGCTCGTGACGTGGTGGAACCTCCCGAAGAGCACCGTCATTCCGATCGCCGATGCGGCCACCGCGATGCCGGGCGGACCCGCCGCCCCCGCGCCCGAGATCAAGTGGGAGACCGACGAAGCGGCCGCCCGCGCGCGCGCCGTGACCGAGCAGAAGCCCGTGATGATCGATTTTGGCGCGAGCTGGTGCAAGGCGTGCAAGGAGCTGGAGCACGAGACGTTCCCCGACCCGCGCGTTCGCGCAGAGGCGGCGCGTTTCGTCACCATCACCGTGGACGCGACCGATGACGAAGACCCGAAGGTCAACGAGCTCCGAAAGAAGTATGGGCTTCTCGGCGGCGGCCTTCCTGTCGTCATCCTGCTCGACAGCAAGGGCAAAGAGCAGTCGCGGTTCACCGAGTTCGTCCCCGCCGACAAGTTCGTGCCCGCGCTCAAAGCCGTCAATTGACAGGGACCGCGACAGCGCGATCCTAGCGGTGGTGAGACGACCGCCAAGCCGCGAGGGCGCCAAGAAGGATGGGATTGGCGCGTTCGCGTCTTGGCGGTCTCTCGTTCTGGTCGTCCCCCTCGTCGCCGCGTGCACGACCCATAGCGGCGGCACGGTGAGCACGACCGCGATGATCGTCGGGCTCAGCAGCGAGGACATGGGCGCGACGCTCGGGACGATCCATGTCGTGACGACGGTGAACGGCGTGGTCGCGTCGGACGATGCGATCGATCCGGTGAAGACACCGAAGTGGTACCCGCGAGAGATCAAGCTCACTCCGCCCGCAGGTGCGACGACCGGGACCGTCGAGGTGACGATCGACGGCTACCTCGAGGAGAGCGCAGGCGCGAACGCGAACGCGCTGCTTCATCGGCTCGCAAAGGCGGACTTCGTCGCGAACCAGACGACGCTCTTGCGCGTCACGCTCCAGAACCAGTGCCTCCTCGGTCTTCCGGGCGGGGGCGGACCGTCGGCAGGTGGCCCGGTCTGCAACGCGCCGACGACGTGCATCGCGGGGAGCTGCCAAGACGAAGCGACGCAGCTCGAGCCGTACACCGCGACGTGGGCGACGGATGCGCCGGACATCTGCAAGCCCGTCGGCGCGGGCGCCCCGCAGGTCTACGTCGGGACCGGGCAGACCGACTACCTGCCGCTCACCGACGGCCAGACGCTGCAAGCCGAGCTCGGACCGCAAGGCGGTCACCACATCTGGATCGCGACGCGAATGCACAACCTGAAGCAAGCCGGCTCGACGACGACGATCACGGCGACGCAGCCGGGCAGCGGGCTCGTCGTGCCTTCGACCGCGTACGTCTTCACGTTCGATCGCGACGAAGGGGGCTTCTGCAAGCTCTATGGCCTTCGCTTTCAGCTCGACGCGAACGGCACCGACTACAAGCCGCTCCTCGGCAAGCCGCTCGACGTCACGGTGACGATCAAGGACCCGACGGGAACGATCGGAACCGCGACCTCGCACATCAACGTGGCCGCGACGATTCTCTGTCCGGGCGGCCAAACGACATGTCAGTGAGGCGTGGCGCCAATTGACGTAGCCAGAAGTCCGCGCACTTAAACGCCAAATTCGTTACCGTATCGGACGTGGGTCTCCGGAGCCGTCTCCGCTTTCTCGTCGTTCTTTTCGTTTCGGTCGCGTCGCTCGTGGTGCTCGTCGCGCCACCGGCCTACGCAGGGCCCGACGACGCGAACGTCGTGCAGGCGTTGAAGCAGGTCATGGCGAAGGACGTCGCCGACGCGAACTTCGGCGCGGCGAAGCAGAAGCTCAGGCAGCTCGTCGAGCGGTGCAAGAAGAACGCTTGCACCAGCGCGACGATGGCGCAGCTCTACGTCGCGATCGGCGTCGTCAACGCGCAGATCAACCAGCCCGACGAGGCGCGCCAAGCGTTCACCGATGCGCTCACCGCGGACCCGTCATCGGGGCTCCCGCCGAACGCGACGCCCGCGATGAAGGCGCTCTGGGAGGACGCGAAGAAGCTGGCGAAGAAGGCGATCCCGGACAAGGTGCCCGGCTGGGAGAGCCGCGAAGCGTACGAGCTCTCGGTCGCAGCGGCCGGCGCGGCGACCGCCGAGAATCTCAAAGAGTGCATCGAGAAGGCGCGCGCGTCGCTGCTCCTCGAAGAGCAACCGAAGACGCGCTTGCAGCTCTCGTTCTGCGAGTACCGCGCTGGCAAGTTGCTCGACGCGCTCGTCGACGCGCGCAAGGCGCTCGACGTCGCCGTCACCAAGCGCGACGTCGAGTCGATGAACAGCGCGCGCAAGCGCGTCGAAGAGCTCGTCGCGCGCGTCCCGCACGTCACGTTCGCGGCGCCGGCCGACGTGCCGACCCTCAAGGTCTACTTCGACCAACGCCAGGTTCCGAGCGACGCGCTCACGAAGCAGTTCTCGATCGACCCGGGCACGCACAAGGCGCGCGCCGAGGGGACGATCAACGGCGTCGAGATGGGCTTCGAGCAGGAGTACGACGTCCAAGAGGGCAGCCTCACCACCGTCCGCATCACGCTCAAATCGATCGATCCGAAGTTTCTGACGCCGGGGCAGATCGCGTGCATGCGCTCCGCGCAGAATCAGGAGGAGGTCGCGAAGTGCCTTCCGGCCAAGGACAAGCCGCTCGTCATCCGCGCCGGCATCGACGTCGCCGGGTACTCGGACACGACGGCGGTGCGCGTGCTCACGCCGGGCGTCAGCGGATCGATCGTCTCGCCGACCGCGGGATGGAACGTCGGCGCGCGCTACATCGTCGACGTCGTGAGCGCCGCGTCGCCCGACGTCGTCTCGACCGCGTCGCGCAACTTTCACGACGTGCGTCACGCGGTGAACGTCGGCGGCGGCTTCAAGCCGGGTCGCTTCGGCGGCGACGCGAGCGCGTCGTTGTCGCTCGAGAACGACTACGTCTCGCGCTCGGCGCACCTCGGGCTGTCCGGCGATTTCAGCGACAAGCACATCACGCCGCGCATCGGCGCCGGGCACACGCAAGACACGATCGGTCGCGCCGGAACGCCGTACAGCGTCTTCTCCAACTCGCTCTCGATCAACGACATCGACGCGGGCGCGACCTTCGTCCTCGGGCCGACGTCGATCCTCGTGCTCGGCGGGCAGGCGGCGTTCGAGCGCGGCGATCAGTCGAAGCCGTACCGCTTGATCCCGATGTTCGACGCGAGCGTGTCGGTCCCGGCGGGCGCGAGCATCGCGCAGGTGAACCGCGATCGACTCCCGGTGCGCCCGTACGAGCAGCTCCCGCTCGACCGCGACCGCTATTCGCTCGCGGCGCGCTACGCGAGGCGCTTCGGGACGTCCACGATCCGCCTCGAGCAGCGCGTCTACCGCGACTCGTGGGCGATCCTCGGGAGCACGACCGACGTTCGGTGGATCCAGGACCTCTCGAAGAAGGTCACGGTCTGGCCGCACCTCCACGTGCACGTCCAGAACGGCGCCAACTTCTACCAGCGCGTCTACCACGCCGAGCTCGCCCCCGAGGTGCGCCTGCCGATCTTCCGCACGACCGATCGCGAGCTCAGCCCTCTGATCGGCCTCACCGGAGGCGGCGGAACGAGGATCGAGCTTGCGCCGCCCACCGCGCAAATTCAGTATGCACTCGTGGTTCAGGCGGACGTCATGTACACGCGCTACTTCAACGCGGTCTACATCACGAACCGCTTGGCGACGTACGGCACGTTCGGCTTCGAGGCGGTGTTCGAATGACGCGCGCACGTTCGCGGATGGCCTCGCGGATCGCGATCGCGATCGTGCTGAGCGCGGGTGTGCTCGGTCTCTCGTGCACCCCCGATCCGGTGCAGCACGACGCGGTGAAGGCGCTCGGCAAAGAGACCGCCGGCGGCCCCAACGAGTTTCACCGCGCCGGACAGCCGTGCGGGACGTGCCACCAAGACGGCGGCAACGCGAGCTCCGACTTCTCGATCGCGGGGACGATCTTCGCGGGCCCCGACAACCTCATCGGCGTCGAGGGCGCGCGCGTCGATCTCGTCGACGCCAACGGCACGAGCCCGCCCATCAGCCGGCCCGTGCTCACGAACTGCGTCGGAAACTTCTTCGTGCGTCGCACCGACTGGGATCCCGCGTTCCCGGTCGCGGTGCGCATCTCGAAGGGCAGCGTCACGCGCACGATGCGCAGCCAGATCAGTCGCGCGTCGTCGTGCTCGGAGTGCCACAAGGCCGAGCTCCCGCCCGCCGATCCGTTCGGCACGGTGCCGCACGTCTATCTCTTCTCGGATCAAGATCCCGCGGGCAAGGCAAAGTCGTGCGCGAACGATCCCGACCTAGGTGCACATTGAAACCGATCCTCTCCATCCTCGCGATCGGTGCTCTGTCGGGTCTCGTCTCGATCACGACGGCGTCATGCGCGTCGTCTCCGGACGACTCGAAGGAGCCGCGGCTCGTCGTCGAGTCGGCGGATCCGGCGGCGTTTCGCCTCGGCGTCGAAGCGGTCTTCGAGCGACGCTGCGGCTCGCTCGACTGCCACGGCACGACGGCGCGTGGGCTGCGCATCTACAGCGCGAACGGCCTCCGCATACCGAACACGGTGGGCAACGCGCCGGGCATCGGGGCGACGACGAGCGACGAGATCAACTCGAACTACGCGGCGATCGTCGGGCTCCAACCCGAGCAGATGAACGCCTTCCTCGCGAAGTCGCCGCGCACCGCCGACGACGCGTACCAGCTCCTGCTCCTCACGAAGCCGCTGCAGATCGAGCGGCACAAGGGCGGCGCCGCGCTCAGCAAAGGAGAGCCCGCGGAGCAGTGCATCGTCACGTGGCTCACGGGGAAGGCCGATCAGGCGCTGTGCGCGAAGGGCTCGACCGCGCCGTAGGACGGCGGGACGAGGCCTACATCCCCGAGTCCACCCCAGCGTCCGGCCGCACGGTGCCGTCGCAGCCGTTGATCCGGTTCATCTTGTTGATCGTGTTCGAGACGAACTTCGTCAGCGCGTCCTGCAGCATGAGCGGCGTGATGCCGGTGCCGTCGCCGAGGTTGAACGCCGGGTGATGGTTCGCGTTGAGCTGCCGGCGATCGTTGCCCTTGTCGATGAGGCGACGCGCGTCGACGATCTTGTCGAACTGCCCCTTCTCGTTCACCGATCCCGTCACGAGCCGCTGCACGTACGGGAACTGCGTGAACTTCATGAACGTCTCGGCCGGATCCGCGCTGAGCCAAACGCTCGCCGTGCCTTTGTTGTGGCACGAGATGCATTGGCCGCCGCCGCTCGCGGTCGTCGGGATCTTGTCGAGCCCGCCCGCCTTCCACTCGTTGTAGTCCATGCACTGGCCGAACTTTTTGAACGCGGCGCGCAGGTTCGTCGGGCGCGTGTTGTCGCCGGCGGTGCCGACCTCTTTGGTGAGCCAATCGGTCACGAGCTGCGTCTGCAAGTCGTCGAGCGCGGGACCGCTGTGGATCCCCTTCTGCAGGATCGGACTCTGCGTCGGCGGCGCGATGAAGCCCGTCGTCTCGGTGATCGCGGTGTACGAGCCGTCGGCGTTGCCCGCGAGGAAGATCGGCGCGCCCCGCTTGCCGCTCGCGTGACAGCCCGCGCACGTCGGCTCGATCTGCGGATAGACCTTCTCGGTGAAAAACTGCTTGGCGTCGCTGCCGCCCGTGTCTTTGGCGGCGCAGCTCATCGCCGACGACGCGATCGCGATCGTCGCGGCAGCCATGCCGAGCATCGTGCGAAGAGAGCTCATTGGCCACCTCCGTCCGCGATGGGGAGTCCCGCATCGGTATCGGTGACGATGCCGTTGTTGCAGCTCGCCGCGGCCAGGTTCTGAAGCGTCAGGTTGACGAACTCTTCCACCGCGTTCGCGCTGAACGACGACAAACCGAACTGCGGATGGCAACCGTCTGCGCCCGGAGGGCACGCCTCGTTCGCCTTTTCGATGATGCGTCCCGAAGGTACGAGGTCTTTGAAGTTGCCTTGACCGTCGACGCGACCGACGACGAACTTCTGGATGTACGGGAAGCGCCTCATCTGCTCGAACGTCGAGCGCGGATCCGCGGCGAGCCAGATGCTCCCCTGGCCGCCCGAGTGGCAACCGAGGCACGGACCGTCGAAGTCGGTGTCCGTGTACGGAAGGTCGGCCATGCCCGTCGACGTGAAGACGTCGAAGTTCATGCAGTCGCCGAACTGCTGGTACGCGTCCGCGAGATTTTTCGCTTTGAGCACCGCGCCCGGCAAGTGGCGAGCATTGGCCTCCATGCCGAGCCAAATGCCGAGGACGTTCGCCTCGTCGGCCGTGAGCTTGATGCCGTGATCTTTGTGTTGGTAGTTGATGAACGGGCTTTTTTGCGGCGTGCCGATGAGCTCGGGTGTCTTCTCGATGAGCGTGTACGTGGTCGGACCGTCGATCCCGATGAAGACGCACGACGAGCCACTGCACAGGCTGTTCGGCGTGCCCGCGTGGCAACCGCCGCACGCCGACGGCGACGCGATGCGCGGATACACGCTCGCGAGGAAGTAGTCCTTCGGCGTGATCTCTTGCTCGGTGAGCTGCCCTGCCGGCGCCGGATCTTGCGCCTTGTGGCAGCTCGCGAGCGCGAGACCCGCCGCGACGAGGATCGTCGCGGCGAGCAAGGCGGTCGGAGTCGGTCGTGATCTCATGGTCCGGGATTTCTCCTCACCTGTCGTTACGAAGAGCGGCGACGCGAACGTGCGCCGGCGAACACGAGCCCGATGAGCGCGAGGCCGCCCGCGAGCAGACCGTTCGTCGAATGACCCGGCGTCGTCGTGCACGCGCAACCGGTGCTGTCCTTCGGCGCGCCCGTCGGCACCGGCGGATCGCCCGCGACCGGAACGTCTTGCGCGTTGATCGGATTGGACGGCGTGCCTGGCGTGTCGGTCTCCGCGGGGAGGAACGACACGAAGAGGCTGTTCTTCGGATCGCCCGGGATGCGGCCCGGGATCGCGGTCACGAAGAAGCTCTTCACGTCCGGCATGTATCCGCCCTTCACGCCGTGACCCGGGTTGGGCACGTCGCCGATGCAGCGGAGAAAGTCGCGACCTTGACGGCCGGGGTTCTCACCGAGTCGGTTCGCGAGGTAGCCCGAGTCGCCGACCCAGTTGACCGGCCACCAGTCCTGCTTCGCATCGAACGAGAACGGCTGCTGCGCCGTCGCGTCGAAGTGCACCGTGAGGAGCGCCGCGCGACCGATGCCGATCGGCGAAGCGCCGACGACCGCGATGGTCGGCTTGCTGTCGACGCCGAAGTTGCCGCTGCAGATCGCCGCGTGCGTCTGGTACGGCGCCGCCGCGTCGATGCTCTGCTTCACCTCGAGCGCCTCGGTGCCCTGATTGAGCTTGAGGTGGAAGAGGTGCGCGAGGTTCGAGCCTTTGATGTTGCGCGTGTTGCCGTTCTTCGACGCGCCGTTCGATCCGAGGACCTGGAGCGCGAAGGTGCCGTCGCCGAGCTTGGCGATCGTCGGCTGCGCCATGTACTCGCGCTTGTACGGATCCGGATCCATCTTCGCGGCGACGACCGTCCCCTTCCAGAGGATGTCGCCCGTCGACGTCACCATGCGCGCGCAGTCGACGCCGCCACCGGCCGGACGACGGCTACCGTTGCCGTCCTTCGATGCGCAGAGCACCGCGCGATCGATCCCGTCGGCCAAGAGCGCCGGACGCCCGATGTTCGACGGCGCGACGACCATCTTCGGCGCGTACGTCTGGTTCAACTTGATGAGGCCCGACACCGACGTGAGCGTGAAGCCCATGAAGTACGTCGCGTCGTTGTTGCCGCCCGTGCTGAGGTACGCGGCCGACACGACGCTCGACTGGCCGCCGTCGGTGCTCCCGTTGATCGCGATGTCGAACGCGCCGTTGTCTTGGCTGTTGAGCTCGGCTTCCGGGCTCACGAGCTGATCGGGGAGAAGCTTTTCGCACTTCTCGTTGGTGACGCTCATGTACGTCGCCGTGCGGTTGTGATCCATCTGCGAGCCGTAGCCCCAGACGATGACGTTCTGCCCGCCGACCTGCGCGAGCGCGGCCTTCGGATGGTTCGCCGATCGATCGCCGCGGTTGTTGGTCAGCATCTGACGCGCGACCATCTGCGTCGGCGCGGCCTTGTCGTTCAGCTTGTACGCCGAGCACGACACTTGGTACGGGCCGATGTCCTTGATGTAGACGGACTCCATGACGAGCACGACGACGTACGGCTGCTTGTCGGCGCCGATCATGTACGTCAGCGTGGCCTGCTCGAAGCCAGGACCAACGCGACGGTTCGTGTTCGGATCGGCGGGGTCGTCGATCGCGGGACGCCCGAGCATCTGCTCGTTGCCGCGACCAATCAGGATGAGCGCCGCCGATCGTTGGACCGGCTGCAGTTGGTCAGCCGACGCGGTGCCGACTTGCGAGAGAACGAGGACGCCTGCGAGCGCACCCAGATGACGAATTGATTTCACGGCAGCCTCCTTACAGGTCGTGGGTCGAGTCCGTCCCCCAGCAAGTCAATCTCATCGGGTTGCACGTTGCGCGCCGACGTCCCTCTGTCGTTACAAAGCGTCCTCGACGCCGTCGCCATCGCCGCTGCCATTCGGGGCATCGGCCATCGCGACGAACTCCGGGGGCGCAATCCACCGCTTCGGCGGTTCCATGCGAGCGAAGATCTGAATCGTGGAGATCTTCGCCTTCCAAGCGTTCGTATTCGGAACGTCGATGACGAGCTGCCCCTGACTGCGCGTCGGGATGGTGAATGCGAAAGTCTTCTTCTGCGAGTCCCAGTCTTTTCCGTCGATGCGCTCAACGACGTCGTCGCCCGTAATCAAGTCGATCGCGCGGACGCCCTTGGTGCTCGCGCCGACCGAGTCGAGGTACTTCGCGAGCGAGAACTGCAACGCGCCCGCCGCGGCGTCGTCGAACGCGAGCTCGTTCGGCAGGAGCTTTCGCTTGAGCGTCGAGACGAGGACGCCGTCGACGTAGACGCGCGTTCCTTTGAGCTGCTCTTCGGGCGCGTACGGAACGCCTTGAATCACCTTGCCGTCGGCGAACGCGAGGTAGCCTTCGCCGCCCGCACCGTTGATGAAGCGCGGCGCCTCTTTCTCGACGTAGACCGCGATCCCCGAAATCATGTCGACGCTGGTGTTCACTTCGAAATCGCCGCCGGGAAAATGCATCCGCGGCTTGCCGCGATCGCCGCCCGCGAACTCGAAGCTCAGCGTCGTCGGGAAGCGACGAAGCTCGCTGCCTGCGACGACCGCGATGCGACGGCCTCCGTAGAAGTGGAGCGTCTTCACCTTCGCGATGTCGACACCGAGCACCTGCAGGTACTCGGTGACGTAGTAGCGATCGATCGTTCCGACGTTCGACGTCATCGCGTGCGTCTTGAGCGACGGCGGCATCTCGAGAGCGCGCAGGATGCCGCGCGGGTCTCCATCGACGTACACCGTCGCCTCGCGGAAGCGCCCTCGCTTCATCACGGGGGCAGGTTCCCCCGTCGTTGGGGGATTCGGCCTGATTGAAGCCGGAATCAGCGCCGCGTTCGCGGTCGTGCGCGCCTGCTCGCTGGAGCCGAGAAACAGCGCTCCAACCGCAGCGACGACACCGATACCAACGAGCCGCGAATTCATCGTGGGCAGCACGAGTGCGAAGCGTGTGCCGCACGGTTTGCGCGCTGTCACATCCCGCGCGCCGCGCTGTCACTCCGACATGAGCTCACCGCCACGTTGGCGAAGGCGCATCGTTTGCAGATGGATCGCCTGCCATGTTCTTTCGAGGAGGCCCGCGTATGAAACCGAATGCGACGTTGAAGAAGCGCTTGCTGGTGATCGCCGGGGCCGCGCTGGCCCTCAACGCCGCCGTGCAAGGGTGCGCGTTCGACGACACGACGGACGCGGCGCATCCGTACCGTGCGGCCGATGCGAGCCTCGATGGAACGCTCGACGATGGAGGGCTCGGGCAAGAGACGAGCATCCTCGGTCTCTGCGTGAAGATCGGTGGCGCCGCAGAGGTCGCGAAGATCGCGACGGACACCAACGCCAAGCTCCAAGCGGACTGCCGCATCGGCGGCTACTTCGCGACGCTGTCCGCCGATCAGATGGCGCACATGAACGACTGCTTCGTGACGTATCTCGGCGCGACGTTCGATTGCGCGGGTGTCACATACACGGGGGCCAAAGACTCCAAGGGTCAAGACTGCCGGACCATGGGGAACGCGCACCAGAATCTCGGCATCAGCAACGACGACTTCACCGCGTTTCGCGAGGACGTCGTCGCGGTCATGACCGCGCACAACATGACGGCCGCCGACAAGACGAGCGTGCTCAGTCTCCTCACCGGCGTCGCCGGCGTCTACTCGCCGAACAAGAAGGGCAACCACGAGTGCACGTGCGCGAACGACGCCGGGTGCGTCTACGTTCCGTACATCGACGCGGGCAAAGACGCCGAGGGCGGCGGCGGCGGAATGGACGCGGCGCCGGACACGGGTGGCGGCGCAATGGACTCCGCGCCGCCTGCGGACGCGACCGGAGGCTAGGTGAAGACGTCGAAGAAAGTCGCGATCGCGTTGGCCGTTCCGGTCGCTGCGGTCGCGTTCATGGGGATCGCGCACACGCGCGTCGGGAGGCCGCTGCTGTCGGTCTTCGGCGGATCGCGCGTGGGGTGCCCCGTGTCGACGGCGAACGCTTCGCCGCAGCAGATCGAGGATCAGCGCGCCGCGACGATGAAGGCGCAGCGGGGGGCCGAGCGCGCGAAATCGCGCCCGGCGCTCTCGTGGCCAGACGGCGACCTCGGCCTCCGCCGAGGTTTCGTGCTGACGCAATCGACGAAGGCGGACGTCACCGCGTGGGCGAGCGCGCGCGGCGTCACGTGCACCGAAGAGCTCGCGAAGACCGCGCTTCGTTGCCGCGAAGTCCCGGTCGACGGCGGCACCCTTCGCGATCTCTACGTGCGCTTCGAGCCGAGCGGCGCGCTCGTCGGCGTCGATGCGATCCGCGACGCGACGAGCGGCGGCGCGGCGATCGCGCTCGTCGATGCAATCGCAAAGACGATCGCGCGCGAAGCAGGCGAGCCGAGCGCGACGCGCGGCGAGACGTCGGGCGCAGCGCTCGAACGCGACACGTACGCGAGCCGCGCCATCGAGTTCCGCTTCCGCGATTACTCGGCCGACGTCAGCGCGACGAACATGGGCGAAGGCGGGCTCGTCGTCCGCGAGCAGTACCGAGCGATCCCCGACTGAGGCGAGGGGCTCCTCCGGTTGGCGTTGCGAACTCAGGACGACGACGAGGTCGTCAGTTGTTCGGTGCACCGCAGACGAGCCATGCGTGGAGCTTGCAGCGTTCGACGTCGGTGAGCTGGCGGCCGGCGCCGATCGGCATCCCGGGGCTGCACTGGCCGCTGAGGTTGCATTCGATCGTCGACTTGGCGGGATCGCCGCTCGGGTCGATGTAGTTGAGCGCGGGCTTGGACGCGAGCTTGTGGCCTTTGAGGCTGGTGAGCGCGGCGCCCGCATTGGCCGGATCGATCGGCGGAGCGGTGTTGCCCGGCGCGTGGCACGCGGCCGTCGCGCACTGCCATCCCTTGGGATCGACCATGTTCGGGAAGAGATCCTTCGACCAGGAGACCGCGCAAGCGTCGGGACCGCTGGGAGCCGCGCCCGCTTCGGCGCCGCAGACGAGAGGCTCGATGCCCGCTTCGCCGGGGAGGTTGTCCTTCTTCAAGTTGCCGGGCGTGCCGTACTTGGTGGCGGGCTCGGAGCTGCACGAGGCGGCGCCGATGATGACGGCGGCGAGTGAGGCGACGGCCGCGAGGACCGCCACGGTGCGTCGTGCGCGTCGAGACATCATGCAGTCTCATCAGAGCACGGCTCGTACCACCGGGCCACGATCTCCCAACGCGCGCAACGCGACGAATCGAGGATCCACGCGGGGCGCTCCCCCCCAAATCGTGGGACCGGTACCCCCGCTCCGCGAGCGCATCGGTAAGGTTTTCAGGCGCGTGGCGCGTGAGGGTCGAGTGGCCCGGTGCGTGCAAAGTCTCCATGCAGAGGTGACGGTGCGATGAAACGGAAGAGCCTCCCCGACATGTTCGTGATCGCAAGCGTGCTGTCCGAAGACGACGCCGTCACGAATCTCGAGCCGCCGACGCAAGTCGACGGGATGATCCCCTCCGTCATGAAGGCGCAGCTCG
>JAYVXB010000574.1:0-4305 GCA_043785585.1 Deltaproteobacteria bacterium
GGCGCGCAGCAGCTTGCCGAGGCTCTGAACCGGTGTCTGCTGGTTCATCAAATAGTAGAGCGTCGGATGGATGAGGTTCGTGCGGACGAGCGTCCCATCGACATCGAAATAGCTGGCTGCCAAAGCACCGCGTTCTTACGTACAGCGGCGCCATCGGTCAACGCCGCACAGATGATTCTATAATGTCGGAATTTCTAACTTATTGCGTCAACCGGTGCGTCGGATTCTTCGCACTTCGATTCGACATCGCCGATTGCATGGGTCGCCACGAACGAACTCGGTGACCGCGGCCTTCCGCCTCGCATGAGGCGTCGAGGTCCAACGCGCGCCCTGGAAGCGCGCTTCGCGAGGTGGACGCGATCTTGCTCTACGCGCTCCCCATGAGATTCGACGCGGGCGACCAGGCCAACGGTTCCGAAATCGAAGATCGTCGCGGCGGAGGCTTTCGCTTTCCCGGCGGCGGAATCGGCGCCGGTGCGGGGGGGCTCGGCATCATCGGCCTCATCGTCGTCGGCCTCGTGCGACTCCTCGGCGGGGACGTCGTCGTCGGCGACGCTCCGCCACAAGGGCAACCGCAGCAACCATCGCCGCAGCAGCCATCGCCGCAGCAGCAGCCCGGACCGGTCGGGCAAGCGCAGCCGCACGCGGGACAAGGCGGCGCGACGCTCGGCGGAAGTTGCGCGGGCGTGACGTCCGCGACCGACCAAGGAAAGTTCATCGCCTGCGTCGAGACGAACGTCCAAGCGTTTTGGGCGCGTACGCTCTCGAGCGGCGCCGCGCCGTACCGGATCGCGAAGCTCGTTCTCTTCACGGACGCGACGCGCAGCGGCTGCGGCACGGCGAGCGCCCAGTCGGGACCGTTTTATTGTCCGCCGGACGAGAAGGTCTATTTGGATCTCGGCTTCTTCGAGGAGCTGCACCGTCGCTTTCACGCGAAGGGTGGCGACTTCGCCGAGGCGTACATCGTCGCGCACGAGTACGGGCACCACGTGCAGAAGCTCCTCGGGATCGAAGAGCGAATGCGCAGTGCGCAGCGCGCGCGGCCGGGCGATCGCAACGCGTTGTCGGTGCAGCTCGAGCTCCAAGCCGATTGCTTCGCGGGCGTGTGGGGACACTCCGCGTACGAAAAGGGCAAAGTCGCGTCGGACGAGATCGCGCAAGCGCTCGACGCCGCCGCGTCGGTCGGCGACGATCGAATCCAAAAAGAGGCGCGCGGTCGCATCACGCCCGAGACGTTCACGCACGGATCGGCGGCGGACCGTCAGCGCTGGTTCGGGCGCGGAATGAACAGCGGCGATCCGAAAGAGTGCGACACGTTCGCATCCCAGCCCTGACGATTCGCGCGCGCGCGCTTTTTGCAAACTCGTGTCGCATGGCGAAGCGAAAGACGAAGAAGGCCAGTCACGCGCGGAAGAATCAGAACGGGAGCGCGAAGCGCGAGATCGTCGAAGCGACGAGCGCGACCGAAGCTCCGAAGCCGAAGGCGCCCACGCCCGAAGCGGTCGCGATCGATGTCGTCGCTGCGGTCGTCGAGCAAATCGTGGCGGCGGTGACGGGCGACGAGGGTGTGGCAGAAGAGAAGCGCGCGTGCCCTCGCGTCTCACTCGCCGTCGAGATCAACTTCGCGAGCGAGTCGCATTTCTACGCGGGCCTGTCCGGCGATCTCTCGGAGGGCGGCGTGTTCGTCGAGACGTACCGTGAGCTCCCAATCGGCAGCGCGGTCGCGCTCGAGTTCTCGCTGCCGAACGGAACTGTGACGACGCAGGGCTCCGTGCGCTGGCATCGCGACGCCTCCGACTCGTCGCCGCCCGGCATCGGGATCGCGTTCGACGATCTCTCGACGGACGAGAAGAACGTCGTGCATGCGTTCTGCAAAGCGCGCGCGCCGCTCTACTACGAAATCGATCAAGCGAGCTGACGCGCGCGACCGCGCAGGATCGGATCGTGCACACGGACCGGGCATGAGCCGATCGATTCTCTCCCTGTTCGTCGTCCTCCTCGCGATGCTCGCGGGTTGCCAGCAGTACGACACGCTCGTCAACAAGGACCAGGTCTGCAATCAGAGGTGGGCGGACATCGAGGCGGAGCTGCAACGCCGCGCCGATCTCGTACCGAACCTCGTCGCGACCGTGAAGGGCTCGGCGAAGCACGAAGAGGACACGCTCGCGAAAGTGACACAGGCGCGCGCGGACGCCACGAGCATCAAGCTCAGCGCGGACGATCTCCAGGACCCGGAGAAGATGGCCGCGTTTCAGAAGGCGCAGGACAACTTGAAGGGCGCGCTCTCGCGCCTGATGATGGTCCAAGAGGCGTACCCGGATCTGAAAGCGAACGCCGCGTTCCACGATCTCCAAGTGCAGCTCGAGGGGACCGAGAATCGCCTTCTTCGCGCGCGGCAGCAGTACAACGCGTCGGTCGCGGACTACAACGCGGAGCTCGCGCGCATTCGCGGCGCGGTGACGAACAAGATGACCGGCAAGCCGTTCCGCCCGCGCGTCTTCTTCGAAGCGTCGGCAGCGTCGCACGCGAACCCGCAGGTTCAGTTCTGATGATCGCGTCGAACGCGCGAAGCCGCGCGCAGATCGCCGTCGCGGCGCTCGTCGCGTTCTTCGTCACGCTCGTGACGAGCGGAGCGCTCGCGTACACGCCACCGCCGATCGCCGGACACGTCACCGACGTCGCCAACGTCCTCACACCGGAGGATCGCGCGGCGCTTGAAGAGCAGATGGAGGGCTACCGCCTCGGGGCGAAGAGCGCGCAGATCGCGGTCTTGATCGTGCCGACGCTCGGCGACGAGACGATCGAGGACGTGGCGTACGCGACGTTCAACGCGTGGCACCTCGGGCAAAAGGGCGACGACGACGGCGTGCTCGTCGTCATCGCGACCGGCGAGCGGCGCGTCCGAATCGAGACGGGCAAGGGCGCCGGCGGACGCATCACCGATCTCCAAGCGAACGACGTCATTCGCAAACAGATCGGCCCGGAGCTGAAGCTCGGTCACTTCCGCCAAGCAATCGCGAACGGCGCCGCCGTACTCGCTGGCGATCTCGGCGCGACCAACGCTCCCGCGCCGACGACCGACGACGCGATGCCGACGCTCTCGACCGGGCACTTCGTCTCGGGTGGGGCGATCTTCTTTTTCATTTTGATCATCCTGCTTCGCGGTTTCTTCGCGCGGCGGCTGTTCGGGTACGGGGGTGGCGGATTCCTCGGCGGCGGCTGGGGCGGTGGCGGTGGCGGAGGAGGCGGTGGGGGAGGCGGCGGGTTCTCCGGCGGCGGTGGATCGTCGGGCGGCGGCGGGTCGAGCGACAGCTATTGACGTTGCGTGGAGTCGGCGCGAAGGGCGCTACCATCCGGGCGTGCGGAGCTGGGTGTGGATTGGGCTGATGCCGATCGCGTGCGCGAGCACGGGCACGCCCGCGCGCACGCCCGCGCGCACGCTCACGCTCACGCCCACGCCCGCGCCCACGCTCACGCCCACGCCCACGCCCACGCCCGCGCTCACGACCGCGACCACGACCCCGACCCCGACCCCGACCGAACCTCCTCCGCCTCCCCCTCCCCCTCCCGACATGCTCCCCGTCCCCGCCGGCACCTTCACCATGGGCGCCGACACCGGCGGCGAAGGCGACGAGCGCCCCGCGCACAGAGTCACCCTCCCCGCCTTCCTCCTCGACAAGACCGAAGTCACCAACGCCGCCTACGCCGAGTGCGTCGACGCGAAGCAATGCCGGCCTCGCGCGTCACGCGACTTCCCTCGCCCGCAACAACCCGCGACGTTCGTCGGCTGGGAAGACGCGCGCGCGTATTGCGGGTGGCGCGGCAGGCGGCTGCCTCGCGAGGCCGAGTTCGAGCGCGCGATTCGCGGCGACGACGCGCGCAACTATCCGTGGGGCAACGAGCCGCCGAGCGCCGAGCGCGCGGTCTTCGCGCGGCCGATGCCGAACGACGTCGGCTCGAAGCCCGCGGGCCGCGGACCGTTCGGCCACGACGATCTCGCCGGCAACGTCTGGGAGTGGATGGACGACTTCTACGATCCGTTCGCGTACGCCCGCGCGACGGCGAGCGAAGGCCGCGTCGGGACATGCGACGAGATCCTCGCGGCACAAGACAAGCTCCGCAAAGAACAGAAGCAAGGCTTCACGGGAACCAACCCGATCCCCGTCGAATGCGAGCGATCGATCCGCGGCGGCGCGTACAACTACGGCGCGGCGGGATTGCGCGCGACCAATCGCGTGCATCATGCAGCGAACTTTCGAATCCCCGTCCTCGGATTCCGCTGCGCGAAGGACGCGCGCTAGTAGC
>JAYVXB010000575.1:0-4286 GCA_043785585.1 Deltaproteobacteria bacterium
GGGTACCGCGTCTACGAGGTCGGCATCTCGTACAGCGGGCGCACGTACGAAGAGGGGAAGAAGATCACCTGGAAGGACGGCGTCAGCGCCCTCCGGTGCATCCTCAAGTACAACCTGCGGAGCAACACGCGCGCGTGACGGCGACGCCTCAGCGCTTCACGTCGCCCCCGCGTCGCTGAAAGACGACCGTTCCGTCGTTCGGCGTCGCGGCGCCGAGGTACTCCCACTCGAGCGGCCGCTGCTCGAGCACGGATCGCGCGCCGCCCGCGCCGCCGACGACGACCCACTTCGGGCGCGTCGCGCACGGCCGCGAGCGTCGCGATCACGAGGCGCGACGAGCCCGAGCGGCACGACGATCCACGGCACGGCGATGCCGTAGTCGCGCTGGATGATGTCGCCGACGTCGCCCGACGGCGCGCCAGAAGCTGCCGCGTGTAGCCGAGAACGAGCACCGGCGCTTCGATGAGCGCGAAAAAGCCGAGCGCGGAGAGGATCGCGAGCTCTGCGCGCCCCGATGGCGACGCGCGCACCGCGACGGCGACCGCAGCGAGCGCTGTGAGCACCGTCAGGACGAGCCATCCAAAGGGCATGGGGGCGCACATCATGCACGAGCGTCTCGGCACTGAATACGCGCGACATCGGCGGCGTCCTTTCCCCTCCGCGTCGCGTCCGTCGCGGTCGCGGCATGCGCTCGGCGATCGCTACGCCTGGACGTTCGCTCTACGCGTTCGCGATCGCACCGTATCGCTCGTCCTCGAGCCGCGCGCACACCTTCGTGTTGACCAGCCGCACGTTTTGCCCGACGTGCTCGCTGTAGAGCAGATCCATCGCCTCGTCGTGCCGCCCCTGACGCGCGCGCAACCGCGCGACCTCGACGAGAACGACGGCGACGTCGGGCCAGCGCTCGAGAAGCTCGATCGCGAGCGCATCGGCCTCGCGCCATTGATTCTCTTCTTGGCGCGCCTCGAGCTCGTGCAGCGCGTCGAGAAGACCGCTGGTGAGCAGGTTGCGCGTATTCGCGCAGAGGATCGTTTGGCTGTCACGGACGGGCGTCGGGATCATGGGGCTCCGAGGGGAACGTAAGCTTCGGTACCAACCTCTGGAGCAACTGCCGCGCCAGCCATTCACGCTCGCCGACCGCTAGGAAATACGAGCGTTTGGCGCATGCGGGAGGTCGCGGCGGTTACGGTGTTACGCAACCGAGTTACACAGTTCGAACCACTTTGCATGTGCGCGGGCGGCGACGCTGTGGTCGTCGAGCGTCGGGGATCACGACGAAGTCGCCGCGTACCGCTCGAAAGCGACGCCGGCTTCGCTTTCGGTCCGATAGGCTTCGCTTTGCATCATGGTCGAGAAGATTCGCTTCAAGCAGCAGCGCGCCGCGGACACGTACGAGGCCATCATCGAGGCGGCGGCCAAGCTCTACGCGGCGCGGGGCTACGAGCAGACGCAGACGCACGACATCGCGAAGACTGCGGGCGTCTCGCCCGGCGCGCTCTACCGGTACTTCGACGACAAGCACGTCCTCTTGATGGAGGTCCTCCGGCGGCATCTCGTCGAGGGGCGCGCGGCCGTCGACGCGCAGCTACGGCCGGAGCGGTTCGCGGGGACCGAGCGGCGCGAGGCCATCGCGGTCGTGCTCGGCGTGCTCATCGATCGCGTCGGCGCAAACGTGGGGCTTGCGCGCGTGTATTTGACGATGTCACTGACGGATCCCGCGGTCGCGGCGCTCCGCGCGGCGCAGGAGGCGGAAGAGCGCGCGACGCTCGGTCACCTCATCGCCGCGGTGATCCCGAGCGCGATCGTGCCGCACGCGGAGGCGGCGGCGCTTCTCCTGCAGATGCTCGGCCTCGAGATCGCGTGCGAGCGAACCGGCGTTCGTCCGCGAATCGGTGCGCAGATCTCCGACGCGGACGTCATGCGGTCCGCGTGCGACATCATCGAACGCTACCTCTTCGCCGTAGTCCCCGCGGCGACCGCCAGGCCCCGAAAGAGATCCTCGCGTTCCACCGCGCGGTGACGCGGGAAAAGACCGTGAAGCGAATCTCGACGTGACACGAATGTCACTTTTCTTCCCTACCCGTTCCCTTTGCGCGGCCGCGCGATCCCGTATTGATCGAGGCGCGACACGAGCGTCCCGCGCGAGATGCCGAGCATCTGTGCGGCCTTGGTCTGGTTCCACGCGCACCGCTCGAGCGCGTCGAGGATCCGCTGGTGCTCGACCGTCTCGAGCTCCACCTTCAGGTTGTTCATCGTCGGCGGCGACGGATCGCGAAACACGGGCCAAGCGTCGGTCGCGAACTCGGAGCCCCCATGGAGGAATGCAGGCGCCGGCGGCGGCAGAACGGTCGGCGTCCCGGGCGACGCCGCGTTCGGCTTCGCGTGACGCGCGGCGATCGTCCCCGACATCTTCTCGACGGGGAGGTGACGCGCGGTGATCGGGCCCGACCCCGAGAGGAGCACCGCGCGTTCGATGACGTTGCGGAGCTCGCGAATGTTCCCCGGCCAGCTGTACTTGAGGAGCATCGCGAGCGCCTCCGGCGTGAGCTGCGGTGTGCGCCCGCGATCGCGGCTCGATTGCGCGAGAAAAATGTGCGCGAGCTTCTCGATCTCGGCGGGGCGCTCGCGGAGCGGCGGCACGACGACGGTGACGCCGTTGAGCCGGAAGAAGAGATCCTGGCGGAATGCACCGCGCGCGACCTCGGCCTCGAGATCGCGGTTCGTCGCGGCGACGAAGCGCACGTCGATGTCGAACGTGTGCAGCCCGCCGACGCGCATCACCTTGCGCTCCTCGATCACGCGGAGCAGCTTCACCTGCGTCGCCATCGGGAGCTCGCCAACCTCGTCGAGGAAGACGGTGCCGCGATCGGCGGTCTCGAGGAGCCCGCGCTTCTGCGCGTGTGCTCCGGTGAACGAGCCGCGCTCGTGCCCGAAGAGCTCGCTCTCGAGAAGCGTCTCGGAGAGCGCCGCGCAGTTGAGGCGGAGGAAAGTATTTTTCCCGCGCGGCGAAAGGCGATGGAGCGTCTCGGCGAGGACCTCTTTGCCGACGCCGGTCTCACCGAGGATGAGGACGCTGATGGTGCTCGCGGCGACGCGCTCGACCAAGCGCCGGAGGCCGTCCATCGCGGACTCCGGCAGCTCGTCGTCTTCGTCCTCGGCAGGCGGCTCGGGCTCGATGCCACGCACGGCGGCGTTCGCGCGCGCGATGAGCGCCCCCGGCGTCGCGCCGTCACTCGGGTAGCACGCGTTCCCCGACTCCACCGTGATCCCGTGGAGCGCGAGCTTCGTCTTCAACCGGCCGACCACCTCGAGCGCCTGCTCGGGCGCGGTGTCGAGGAGGATCTCGTATTCGTTCGGCGCATAGAGCGCGAGGACGTCGTGAGCGCGGAGCGTCTCTTGGAACGCGTCCTCGATGTCGCCGGAGTCGGCGTCGCTCGGCGCGTTGATGCGCACGACCGTGAACGCTCCGCCCGAACGCGCGCGGCGCGCGCATTCCTCTTCGACGCGCGCCTCGAAGTAGTCGTGGCTCAGCACGCGCCTCGGCGGCAACGCGGCCGCCACGCGCTGAATCATCACCATCACCGCGCCGAGCTCGAGAGCGTCGCCCGCGGAGACTTCGGCGGGCGTGTTCGCTTCGATGCGGTGCCCGGCGACGCGCGTCCCGTTCGAGCTCCCGAGATCGAGCACGCGCAGCGGCGGGCCGATCGAGATCACGGCGTGCGAACGCGAGATCGACGGGTGATCGATCCGCACGAAGTTGCCCGCAGCGCGGCCAATCGTCACGGCGCCCGAGTTCGGCAATCGATGCGTCGTGAACGCGCCTTCGACGCTGACGATGAGCTGGAGCTTGTCGCCCGTGGACGGCTCGGCGGGGCCGACGGCGTGCGTCAGCGTGTCCTCCCACCTGTCTCCGCTGTCCGACATCTCGATGGATCATACAGCGATTCGAGCAAGCTCGCGCAGCGTTGGAAGCTCCCCTGCCCGGGCGCGCAGCTTTGGTTTTGGCCGCACGGCGAAGGCCAAATCGGCGTGCGCGAGCATCGCGAGGTCGAACACGTTGTCGCCGAACGCGGCGTACACGGCGCGCTCCCCCACCCGATCGCGAAGCCCGTCGACTTTGCCCGCGCCGTACGGGATGGGGCGTGCGACATCGGCGAGTAGCGTATTTCCGTCGTAGCGCGGCGTCGCAGCGACGACGTTCGCGACGTCGATTCCGACGAGGTCGGCCGCGGCTTCGACGACCGCGCGCGGCGACGCGCTCACGAGGATGATCTCGATGCCGGCGC
>JAYVXB010000576.1:0-4277 GCA_043785585.1 Deltaproteobacteria bacterium
TTGTACGGGGGCATCGTCGGCGCGCCCGTGTATGCGTTCTCGGCGACCTCGGGGATTCGCGCGGCGGGTACCCCGTAGTCGAACGCATCGAAACCGAGCGGCGCAAGGACTTCGTCGCGCAAGAAGCGCCGGATGTCGCGTCCCGTGACGCGCCGGACGACCTCGCCGATCACGAAGCCCCCCGTGAGCGCGTGGTACGCGATGCGCCGCCCAGGCACGCTCAGCGGCTTCGCGTCGCAGAGGATCTGAACGATGCGCTCGGAGTCGGCGAGGAGATCGAGATCGATCTTCGTCCCCGGGACCGTCGGAATTCCGGCGCGGTGCGTGAGGATCTGGCGCAACGTGATCGCCTCTTTGCCGTGCCGGCCGAACTCCGGGATGTACTCGGTGACCGCGTCGTCGAGGTGCACGAGGCCGCGCTCGTCGAGGAGATGCACGACCATCGCGGTCACCGCCTTCGACGCGGAGTAGAGATCGAAGAGCGAGTCGTGACGGATGACCGTCTTCGGCGCCGAGAGCACGTCGTCGGGTGCGTTGCCGCGAAGGTGACCGATCGCGCGGTCGAGGACGACCTTGCCGCGTCGCCGCACGCAGAGCGCGATCGCGGGGTGGAGACCCGTCGCGTAGAGGCGCTCCACCGACGCCCACATCGCGTCGACGTTCTCACGCGTGAGGCCGCCTTCGCGCGGATCCCTTTCGCCGTCGGTGTTCGTGCTCGTGACCTCGGCCGCGGGGAAGACGCGCACGTGCATCGGCAAGAAGCCGACGCGCTGGAGGAGCGAGCTCATCGTCATTCGTCCACGAAGGCGCTCTCGCCCCCCTCGCGAAGGACGCTCCGCAGCAGCTTGCCGGTCGCGTTGCGCGGCAACGGATCGTGCCGAATTTCCCAGTGCGCGGGGACCTTGAAGTACGCGAGCTCGGACGCGACCCAAGCGCGCAGCTCGGCGACGTCGAGCGCTACGTCGGGCTTCGGGACGACGATCGCCTTCAGCTCCTGCCCGAGCTCGTCGTGCGCGACGCCGATCGCCGCGGCCTCCGCGACGCCCGGATGACGCTCGATGCGTTCTTCGATTTCTTCGGGCGAGATGTTCTCCCCGCCGCGCAAGACGAGATCTCGCCGGCGCGACGAGAGCGACAAACGTCCGCCGTCCAGCGAGCCCACGTCGCCGGTGCGAAGCCATCCGTCGGGGAGGATCGACGCCGAGGTCGCGGCGGGGTTGCGCCAGTACGCTCGCATCACGAGCGGGCTGCGAACGTGCACCTCGCCTTCGACGCCGTCGCCGACCGCAGCGCCGCGCTCGTCGCGGATTTCGATCTCGACGGTCGGAAGCGGGCGGCCGACCGACGAGGGAAACGCGGCGAGCTCGTCGCCTGCGTTGAGTGTCGCGAGCGCGGTGCACTCAGTGAGCCCGTAGCCGACGCCGAACGTCGCGCGCGCACCGGTGAAGACTTCGCGCGCGCGCGATTGCAACGCAGGCGGGATGGGCGAGCCGCCGCCGCCGATGTGCGTCACGCTCGACAGATCGAACGCGCCGATCTCGGGATGACGGACGACGCGATGGAGCAGCGTGCGCGTATACGACCACGCGGTGATCCGTTCGCGCTCGATGACGCGCATCGCGGTGCGCGCGTCGAAGCGCCCCGAGAGCCACACCGTGCGCACGCCGCCCGCGAGCCCCGTCACCGCTGCGCTGTGAAGCCCCGAGACGTGGAAGAGGGGGCTCGTGACGAGCGTCGATCGCGCGCTTGCCGGCGGAGGGCCTTCAGCCGACTCGCGCACGCGGGCCATACGCGCGCCGTGGAAGAACGCGAGCATCACGTACGACGTGACGTTACGATGCGTATGGACGACGCCCTTTGGGCGCGCGGTGGTTCCGCTCGTGTAGAGGAGGATCGCGTCGTCGTCCTCGTGGATCGCGACGTCGGCAAACGTGGCGTCGGGAGCGTGGCGTGCGAGCGCGCCGAAGCCGTCGTCGATGACGACCGTCGGCACACCGGATTCGCGACCGTCGAGGCGCGCGAGTCGTTTGCGATCGACGACCAGGAGCTTCGGGGACGCGTCGTCGAGCGCCGCGAAGATCTCGGGGCCGGTCCACCATGCGTTGAGCCCGACGGCGATCGCGCCGAGGCTGATCGTCGCCCAGAACGCGAGGATCCACTCCGGGCAGTTTGCGGCGAGGATCGCGACGCGATCGCCCCGTCCAATCCCGTACGTCGTGCGCATCGCATCGGCGACGCTCGCGACGAGTCGCGCATGCTCGCGAAAACCGATCCGACGCTCGCGCTCCCCGTCGGTGAACACGAGATGCTCCGCGTCGCCGTACGCCACGGACGCCACGAGGATCTCGCGCAGAGTCCGCGCGCGATGCTTGAAGACGCAAAGCCGAACGCCACGCACGAGCGCCTCTTCGATCTCGAACGGCCCGCCCGCCGCGAGGAGCTCGCGCTCGATGGCCGTGAGATCGCTCATTCGCCGCGAGCCCTTTGTCGCAAGACGTACTTGAGCACCTTCCCCGTCGCGTTCATCGGCAGCGCGTCGAGCACTTCGACGCGCCTCGGTACCTTGAAGTTCGCCATCCGCTCGCGGCAAAACGCAATGAGCTCGTCCGACGCGACGGCGGCTCCGTCGCGCGGCACGACGTACGCGACGCCGACCTCACCGAGACGCTCGTCCGGCGCGCCGACGACGGCGGCCAGCGCGACCGACGCATGTTGCAAGAGCACGCGCTCGATCTCGGCCGGGTACGCGTTGAACCCGCCGACGATGAACATGTCCTTCTTGCGATCGGTGATCTTGATGTAGCCGCGCACGTCCATGACGCCGACATCGCCGGTGTGGAGCCACCCATCCGTGTCGATCGCCGCCGACGTCTCCTCGGGATCCTCGAAGTAACCGCGCATGACGGTGTATCCGCGCACGACGATCTCTCCCGCGTTGCCGGACGCGACGTCTGCGCCGGCGTCGTCGACAACGCGCACCTCGACGCCGGGGATCGCGCGACCCGACGTCGTCGCGATCGTCTCGGGATCGTCGCCCGCGCGGCACATCGTGGAGACACCGGTCGCCTCGGTGAGGCCGTAGCCGGTAACAATGGTGTCGAACGCGAGCTCGCGTCGCATCCGATGGATCAGCTCGACGGGGATCGCGGCGGCGCCGGTGACCGCGAGGCGGAGCGACGACAGGTCACGCTCGGCGAGCCCGGGCTTCGCGAGGATCGATTGGTAGAGCGCGGGTGGACCAGGGAGCACCGTGATGCGATCGCGCGCGACGCGCACGAGGATGTCGTCGACGTCGAACACCGGCTGCGGAAACACCGTCGCGCCCATCATCAGCGACGCGAGGAAGCCGGCTTTGTATCCGAACGTGTGAAAGTACGGCAGCGCGACGAGGTACCGATCGCCCTCGCAGAGGCCCACGACGTCGCTCCAGTCGCGGAACGCTCGGAGCGACTGCGCGTGTGTCGCGAGCACGCCCTTCGGATGTCCGGTGGTGCCGGAGGTAAAGATGACGTCGCAGAGATCCTCGGGCTGGACCGCGAGCGAGCGACGCTCGACTTCTTCGTCGGGGACTCGCTCGCCCGTCGCGACGAACGCGCTCCACAGGGCGACGTCACCCGTCGCATGCCCGCGCAGTGCCACCACCCGCTCGAGGCGCGGCAGACTCTGGTCGGCGGCGCGCAGCATCGCGTGGAGATCCGTGCCGAGAAAGTCGCAGGTCGTGAAGAGGACGCGCGCGCCGCTCTTTTCGAGGACGTAGCCCGCCTCGCTGCCCTTGTAGCGCGTGTTGATCGGCACGAGCACGCCGCCGACGGAGTGCACGCCGAGGGCCGCGACCTCCCACTCCCACGAGTTCGGTCCCCAGATCGCGACGCGATCGCCGGGCGCGATGCGCGCTGCGACGAGCGCGCGCGCCGCGAGGCGGACGCGCGCCGCGAGCGCGACGAACGTCAGCGTCGTGTCGCCGTCGACGATCGCGTCGTGCTCGCCGTAGCGCTCGGCCGCGATCGTCACGAGGCGCGCGATCGTCCCGAATTCGAGATCGCCGCGCTTCCCGTCGTCGTCGGTCGCCATCGAAAGTGAAACACGTTCTACTACGGCGTCCGACGCCTCGCAACGGCTCGAGCGGCGTTATTGCGCGCCTTGCGCGGGGTCGAGGTGCGGCGTGAACGCGATCCAGGTCCCCATGGTGCTCGCGAGCGTGATGACGTCGTTGCACGACGCCCCGTCGTCGAGGCGCACGGCGCGAAAATACGAGCGGGACGCGTCGGGGTGCGCGG
>JAYVXB010000577.1:0-4275 GCA_043785585.1 Deltaproteobacteria bacterium
CGCGTCGTCTACGCGACGCACATCCAGAACGCGCTCCCCGGCGTGTTCGTAGAGCTCATCAGCGCATGAAGGACTCCGCATGAACCGCTACGACGACGCGCCCGAAGAGCAGCGACTCACGACCTGGCGCAACCCCACGCGCCACGACATCAAGATCGATCTGCACGAGACGCCGGGGCGCAAGAAGCGCTTCCTCGTTCCGGCGGGCAAGGAGGTGCAGATCCCGAGCGAGTACGATCGCGGGATCCACGACGTGCGCGACGGCGTGATCGTCGGAGGCTACGCGCCGCTGCTCGAGCGTGTCGTGAGCGACGGCGTGTTGCACCCCGCGCTCGATCCCGAAGCCGCGGCGGAGAAGATCGCGCTCGAACAGGCCGAGAGGACCGTCATCGCGAAGAAGGCGGCGGACGAGGTGCTCGCGCAGACCAAGGCGCCGACGAAGCGGTAAGCCACGGTCCGGGCGTCCCCGTCAGTCGTACGAGTAGCCGGCGAAGAAGAGTTCGGTCGGCTCTTCGCCTTCGTAGACGATCACGTACACGCCCTGCCCTCGCTGGATCGAATCGAAGAGGTCGTCGGCTTCCGTGAGCATCGCGTGTGTTGGTCGATCGGTGCCGAACCAGTCGCGCAGCTGGTCCGCGGGAACCGGAGCCGCGACTCCGTAGCCGGGGTCGCGTCCAACGCGCGAGATGTCCAGGATCGACCTCGTTCCGTCTTCCTGCGCGGCACGCACAGCGGAGTCGATGCTGCGGTGCTTTGGTCCGGGCTGCGTCTCGAGAAAGGCAGGGCCGCCGAACTCCAGGAAAGGGACAACCGGGTTGTAGCGTCCCGCCTTGAACTCCCGGTCGCGCAGCGAGTCGAGCGCGTGTTGCGCGTCGCTTTCGTAGGGAACGAAGTACCAGTACGGATGGCCACCCATAGGACAGATGGATAGGCGGCACCGCGACGAAGCGTCAAGGACGTGGAGTGCGCCCGTGCACAAAATGCGATGGCCTGGACCGAATCCGATCGCGCGACGCTCCGCCACTACCTGGGCTTCGCCGCGCTCTTCCACCAAGCGGATCCGCGCCTCGAACTCGCAATCACGTCCGTGCAGTCAAAGCCCGACGGCGGCGTGCGTCCGGACAATTCGACCGAGCTCCTCATTCGCGGCTGGCTCGCGCAGCTCGCGCGGCTCGAGCGGCGCTTCGAAGAGCTGTGGGACGAGGCCGAGGCGCTGAAGCTCGACAGCCTCGGCGTCGATCCGTACCGCGCGCTCGTGATGCTGCGCTCCGAAGGACGCCGAGTCGTCGGCAACATCGCGCGCGCGCTCAGCACGTCTCCCCGTCACGACGTCTTCTCCGAGGCCACACCCAACCCCGATGGCTCGCCCTTCCCGGACATCAACGGTGCCGACTGACCCCATGACGATCGAATGCGTGAACTGCCATTCGCCGCTGGGCGACGCGGCGAAGCGTGCGCCCGTGCACGTCGACGACACCGCGGGCGGCTCCCCGCGCGAGCTCTGGTGCGCGCGCTGCTTCGTCTACGTTCGCGCGCCGCTCGAGCCGGTGCGCTTTGCGCAAGATCTGCTCACGCCGCTGTCGTGCAGCGCCTGCGGCTGGGAGAGCGTTGCGCTCGGCGCGCCGCGGTGCGCGCAGTGCCGGTCGACGCTCGTCATCGCCCTCGGCACTCCCGCGCGAATCGTGCTCGCACCGGCGGCGGCGCCATGAGTCTGCGCACCCGGGTGCTTCCAGTCTTCGAACGGCTCCGCGCACTCGCGGGGCCGGACCGCTTCGACATTCGAACCGCGCGACTCGTGATCGTGACGCGGACGTGGGCCGGTGGCTTCCGCGACGCGGACCCACCGACGCCCGCGACGCCGCGCTACGTCGATGCGCTGCTTGAGCTCCCGCCGATCTACGACGTGCAGCAGGTCACGACGCGCGAGATCGCGTCGAGCGGAGGCCGCTACGAGACGGGCGACATCAAGGTCGGCCCGATCACACCGCGCTTCACGCGCGCGGACGGAACGACGGGCGGTTTCACCGAGACCGAGCTGAAGCCGACACCGTCGGCGAATGGAACCGAGATCATCTACATGCTCGTCGGCGCGCATGCCGGCGAGTACCAGCTCGTCGAGCTCCGATCGCTCAGGCCGTTTGGGTACGAGCTCGTGATCACGAGCGCGTGAGCCGACGGCGGGAGACGACACCATAGATGGCGACCTACACCGTCAGCGGTCTCGGCGCGTTCGCGCGGCTCTTCGCCGCGCACCAGGCCGAACGGGAGAAGCGCATTCGCGGCGCGATCGAGAGGACGGCCCGGTCGGGTGTCTCGATCGTGAAGCGTGCGGCGCCTGTCGCCTTCGGCGAGCTCCGCGAGTCGGTGCATCGCGAGGGAACGAAGATCGTTGTAGACGCGCCGCACGCCGCACCCGTCGAAGTCGGCAGCCGTCCGCACTGGATGCCGCTCGCGCCCCTCATCAAATGGGTGAAGCTCCGCGGAGCGCAGGGCCTGCTCTCGCGTCGCGAGCGCGGGCGCCTGCCCGGCACGACGACGCGTGGGCACGCTGAGGGCATCGCGTCTCAGCTCCGCGCCATGGAGAAGGGCGGAGCGCTCGGCGCCGACGCGCCGATCCGTGTGGCGCGCGCGATTCAACAAGCGATCGCGAAGAAAGGCACGCGACCGCACTGGTTCGCGCGCATGTCGCTGCCTGCGATTCGCGCGGAGCTTCACGCCTTCATCCGGCAAGCGCTCCGGGTGTGATGCAGCTCGTCTCGTTGCAGCAGGCGGCAGCCAATGCGCTCGCCGCGTGGCTCCGTGCGCGCATCACCGACGCGACCGTGTTCGCGCGCTGGCCCGAGCCTACCGTGAAGCTCCCGCTTCGGGTGGTCTCCGTGCTGCTCGCCGGTCCTCGTGTCGACGAAGAGCTCGATCCGATCGTTGTCGCGCGACGCCATCTCTCGCCAACGCGCGCCGAGTACACATGGCGCATGCGGCTGTGCAAGCAGCCGATGCAGCTCGACGCGTGGGCGCGCTCGGACATCGCCCGCGACGATCTCGTCGCGCGTCTCGATCGCGCGCTCAACGCGAGCGAGAGCGACTCCGTCGGTGCGACGCGCGCCGATCCCGTCCGCAACGGTGTGCTCTTGCGCGTCGGCGACGGATGGGACGGCTTCGCCGATTTCCTCTTCGACGCGCCCGAGGCGTTCGACACGCCCGACGCCGCGCAGCGGTGCGAGTACCGCGCGACCTACCGCGGGCACGCATGGATGGACCTCACGATGCGGGCCGAAAGCCCGCGCCTCGTCGCCGTAACGCTGCGCCAGCAGCTTCGCGACAGCGATCCCTGACCCGAGGAACGAATGCCCGGTCCCGTCTACGTATCGAGCGTGTCGGCCGCACGCCGACACGGCGTGTACGCCATCGAGCGCACGCCACCGCCTTCCATTCGTGCGATCGGCACCGGCGTTTGCGCGATGGTCCTCCAGAGTCCGTGGGGACCGGACCAAGCGCTCACGACGCCGTCGGGGCTGAAGGACCTCTACGACACCGTCGCGCCCGCCGGAATGGACCGCACCTGGTCCGGCTACCTCTCGCTCATTCGCAAGGCGTGGCCGACGATCAAGTTCGTCCGCGTGCTCGGACCGACGGCAACGCCCGCCACCTGCACGCTCGGGACGGGCATCGCTGTCGTCGCGGCGAAGTGCAAAGGCACGGCGGGCAACTCGCTGCTCGGCACGGTGTCGAACGCGAGCGACGGCGATCCGAACCACTTCGACCTCGCCGTCAGCGTCGCGGGCGCCTCCGGCATCACGACCGACTCGCTGAAGAGCATCAACTTCTCCGGCACCGCTCCCGACAGCATCGTCGACACGAAGAAGGCGCTCCTCGTCGGCAGCGTGCGCCGCACCGCCGCGGGACGCCCGCCGAACGGAACGTACGCGTTCGCGAACGCCACCGACGGCGCGGTGAATGCCGGCGCCTACACTGGCACGCAAGGCGCCAACGATCGCGGCCTCGCGCTCTTCGAGAGCGACGGCGCGATCCGCAAGGTCTTCTCCGACGATCCAGGCGCCGCGATGCGGCCCGCCGTCAATGGTGCGCTTCGCGCGCACGCCGAGAGTCTCGGCGATCGCGTCGCCTTCCTGAACGGCTCGCCAGGGCAAGCGCTCGCCGACGTGAAGAGCGATGTCGCGAACTACCGCTCCGTGCGCGCCGTCTACACGGATCCATGGGTCTACATCCTCGACGACGTTGACGGCACGAAGCGCCTCGTCCCGTCGGCGCCGTTCG
>JAYVXB010000578.1:0-13410 GCA_043785585.1 Deltaproteobacteria bacterium
CAGGGATCTCGTCGAGACCGCCGCGGCGAACGCGGTGCGACTTAGAAAGCTCGTGGACGACTTGCTCGATTTCGAGAGACTCGGCGCCGACATGCTCCATCTCGAGCCGCGCCCCGTCCGCCTCTTGCCGCTTCTCGAAGAGGCGGTTGCGTGCGCGGCGCCGTTTGCGGAGAAACACAACGTTCGGATCATGCGGGTGGCGAGCGACGACGTGGAGGTCGAGACTGATCCCGATCGGCTCGCGCAAGTGATTACGAACCTGCTCTCGAACGCTGCGAAATTTTCGCACGAAGGCGGGATCGTGGAGGCGAGCGTGCGCTTCGAAAACGCCCGCGCCGTCATTCGTGTCCGCGATCACGGCATGGGCATCCCGGAGTCGTTCCGCGATCGCGTGTTCAAGAAATTCTCGCAGGTGGATTCGTCGGACGCGCGCGCGAAAGGTGGAACGGGCCTCGGACTGAGTATCTCGAAAGCCATCGTCGACAAGCTCGGAGGAGAGCTCTCGTACGAGTCCGAGATGGGCGTCGGGACGACGTTTCTCGTCGCGCTGCCGACGGTCGGTGGCGTCGAATCGCGATAGTCGGCCGCTTCGCAGCCGCCATCGCGTCGCCGGCTCACCGCTCCGTGGACGAGCGCTGGTCGTCGACCCAACCGCTCCGACGCGCGATGTCCGCGACCTTCTCGACCAAGTCCTTCAGCTGGACCGGTTTCACCAAGAAGTCACGCACGCCCAACATCGCGAACGCACCGTTCTGCTCGTCTCCCGTGCGCGCGCTGATGACGACGACGCGCGCGCGACCGCCGTCGGGGCGCGCGCGAAGCTGGGAGAGCGTTTCCACGCCATTCAAATGCGGCATGTCGTAATCGAGCAGCACGAGGTGCGGCATTTCACGCTCTGCAGCGGCAAGCGCTGCCGCGCCCGACGATGCGAGGCGTAGCGTAATGCGCGAGCGGTACATTCCGAGCTGTGCGGCGCGTCCCGCGAACTTTCGAAACTCGTCGTCATCGTCGACGACGAGAACGTTGATCGGTGGACCGGAGTTCGGCGCCGTGTCGCTTGCGGAGTCAGCGGACTCGGGCGCTGCCTCGACCGCCAGAACGCGCACGGACGGGGCGCGGCGGCTTCGCCACACGGATCGCGCATCCTCGAGCGCCACCGCGAACTGATCCACGGAGCGATAGCGCTCGGCAGGATCCTTCGCGAGCGCGCGCGCAATCGCGGCGTCGAACATGTCGAGGTCCGCCGCGACGGACGAGACTGCGGGCACCGGCGTCGTGCAGTGCGCCACGAGCACGTCGGCGACTCGTTCGCCCGTGAACGGCACGCGGCCCGTCAGTAGCTCGAACGCCGTGCAGCCGAGCGCGTACACGTCCGTTTGCGCGGAACAGTCTGCGGACCCGACGCACTGCTCGGGCGCCATGTAGCTCGGTGTCCCGCCGAACGCGGTTCGTGCATCGTCGGCGGGCTCGCTCGGCACGGCGAGTCCGAAATCGATCAGCACGGGTCTGCCGCTGTCTTCCTCGATCACGATGTTGGCGGGCTTGACGTCGCGGTGCACGACGCCCGCCTTGTGCACACGCGCGAGGCCGCTCGCGACGCTCGTCAGAACCGTGATCGCGCGGAAGAGCGGCACCGCGGCGCCCCGTCGCTTGTAGTCGTGAATCACATCCTCGAGCGACGAGCCGCGCACGAGCTCCATCGCGAAGTAGCAAGCTGCTTCGTGAATGCCGAAGGCGTAAATCTGAACGACGTTTTCGCTTCGAATCGCAGCGAGGGAAGCGGCCTCTCCGCGGAGACGCTCGACAGGATCGGAGCCCCCGAAAAGCGGATCGAGCATCTTGAGAGCGACGGAACGCTTCAACCACTTGTCTTGCGCGACGTAGACGCACCCCATGCCGCCGCGCCCGAGCACCGACGTGACGACGTACCGCTCGTCGATGATCGTGCCCGGCGCGAGCGTCATTTCTCCTCACCGCAGAGTCGTCGCACGAGGTCGGGAAGCGCGCGTGGTTCGAACGGTTTCGCGATGACGCCGATGTCGAGATTCGCGTACGACGCACGCTCGCTCGCCTGCACCTTCGCGGTCATGAAGATCACGGGAATCGTTGCCGTCGCGGGTTGTGCGCGAAGCGCGGCGAGCGTCGTCGGACCATCCATGTCGGGCATCATGACGTCGAGGAGGATGACGTCCGGCAGCTCGCGCGCGGCCGTCGCCACCGCTTCGGCGCCGGACGTCGCGACGACGACCTCCCATCCGCCGATACGTTCGAGCGTGAGCTTGGCAACCTTGCGGATGTCCGGCTCATCATCGACGAGGAGTACCTTGCGTATCACCATTGGCCCCAACGCATTCCCCCATCATCGTTTGCTTTTGCGATACGCGCCACGCAGTATCCTGGACTCGTTGGGAGAGCGGATAAAGCCTGAGATGACGTCGAGCGCTGCGCCCCGCGACGCGAGCGCGATCTCTCGGGCGCAACTCGACCGCATCCACCCCCAGCTCGTGGAGCTCGAGTACCGTCACGGGCGTCCCGGCTTCGCGATCACGCTCGTCGTCGCGATCCTGCTCTCCGCGTTTGTGTCGCAGGTGCTCCCGTACCGGATCGCGTTCGGTTGGCTCGGCGCGATGACCATGATCGCGGCGATTCGTTTCGTGGCGACGCGGCGCTTCTTTGCGGACCCTCGGCGTGACGCCCGCTCGAAGGTGTGGGCGCTCCGTTTCAACGTCGGCGTCGCGGCGACGGGGCTCGGCTGGGGAGTCGCGGGGACGTTGTTCTACGCGATCGATAGCTTGCCGCACCAAGCGATGGTCGTCTTTGCCCTCGCGGGGATGACGGGCGGCGCGGTCGCGTATCTCTCGTTCACGCGGGGAGTCTTCCCCCTCTACGCGGTGTTCACGCTCGGGCCGTTCATCGCCACGAATTTCGTGCGTGGCGGGACGCTCTACACGACGACCGGCGTGCTCGTTCTCGTCTTCTTCACGGGGCTGATGGTTTCGTCGCGGCGCATGCACCTTGCGTTCGTCGAATCGCTGATGCTCCGCTCAGAAAACGTCGACCTGCTCGAAGCGGTGCGCCGTTCGCAGCGCGCGCTGTCGATGCACGTCGCGCAGACGCCCGTCGCAGTCATCCAGTGGCAGGAAGGGTTCGTCGTCTCCGAATGGAACTCGGCCGCCGAGCGCATTTTCGGTTGGACACGCGACGAGGCGCTCGGGAAGACAGCGAATCAGCTCATCGAGGGCGCGAACGTCGATCGAATGGACGCACTCTGGCGCCAAATCGTGAACGAGAAGGGAAGTGTGCTCTCGACGACGGAGCAAATGCGGAAAGACGGCGCTCGCGTCGTATGCGATTGGTTCCACACCGCGCTCGTCGAGCCCGACGGCCGCCTGCTCGGCGTCGCTTCGATGGCCCACGACGTCACCGAGCGCGAAGTCGTCGATCGAATGAAACGAGAATTCGTCTCGACCGTGAGCCACGAGCTCCGTACGCCCCTCACGGCGATTCGCGGCGCGCTCGCGCTCATCGCGGAAGGCGCAGCGGGTCCAATCGGCGTCGACGGAAAGGAGCTCGTCGACATCGCGGAAGCGAACAGCATCCGACTGTCGCGCCTCATCGACGATCTCCTCGATTTCGATCGCCTCGCGACCGGCAGCGTCGCATTCGAAACGCGGCTCGTCGAGGTCGACGCGCTCGTCATTGAAGCGATCAAGGCGAGTCGTCACTACGCGCTCCAGTACGACGTCATGCTCGTTCGCCGGGACATCGACAGCACGCTACGCGTGGACACGGATCCGGACCGACTCTCGCAAGTCTTGCTGAATCTACTTTCGAACGCAGCAAAGTTCTCGCGTCGCGGCGGCACCGTAGAGATCTCGGCAACGAAGCGGGACGGTCGCGCGGTCCTTGCCGTTCGCGACTACGGAATCGGGATCGCCGAGTCGTTCCGCCCGCGCGTCTTTCAGAAGTTCAGCCAGGCCGACGCGTCCGACGTTCGGCAGAAGGGAGGCACTGGACTCGGCCTGAGCATCACGAAAGCGATCGTCGATCGCCTTGGAGGCGAGATCTGGTTCGATTCCGTCGAAGGATCGGGGACGACGTTCTTCGTCGCGCTGCCGGGAGCCACGGGATGACGGCTACCGAGGACGACATTGCGAAGGCCCTCGCCGAGCTCAGCGCGGAGTACGCAGCCACTCTCGACGAGCGTGTCGCGCGCATTGGCGCCGCGATCACCCGCGCGCGCGGCGCGTCGAACGACGCGCTCGAGGTCGCGGAGCGCGAGGCGCACCGCCTTCGCGGGACCGCGGGCTCCTTCGGCTTTGATGCGATCAGCAAGGTCGCCGAGAGGCTCGAGCTCGCGCTCGCTGCGTACCGAGCCGGCGCGGGAACCTTCGGTCCGTGCGATGACGCGTTCGAGGAGCTGGTCCGCGTCCGCTCCGAAGCGCGCGGACCCCACCGGAGCGAACCGTAGGGTCGAGGTTTAGCCCTGCATTTCGAGACGTCTGCAGCGGTTGGCGTTACGATGTGCGTCGTGTCAGCGCCAGGTGGCGAATACGTCTTGGCGCTTACCGCCCCTCGCGAAAGCATTCCGCTCGTGTCCCTTTTCCGTAGCACCTGGATCACGAGCTCCATCCAAGCGCTCAAGAAGCGCGGCGTGTACGACCAGTACACGTCGCTCATCTCCGCTGCCGATCGCGATGCGATCTTGTATTGCTCGCCGGCGAGTTGGTTGGATGCGGCGCTCGTCGTTCGCCACTACGAAGCGTGCGACCGCCTTCAGCTCTCGACGGAGACCGTTCTCGACATCGGCGCCGATGTGACGAGGCGGGCGCAGGCGCCGTCCCTCGCGCTAGGGCGCAGTATTGCAACGGCCGCCAGCGTCACGCCGTGGACGATCCTCACGCGGATGGACAAATTGTGGACGCGCGGCGCGGTCGGCGGCGGGATTGCCGTGGCGAAACTCGGGCCGAAAGAGGCGCGCGTCGAGATCTTCGGCTTTCCAGTAGCGCACATTCGATACAACCGCGTGGCCACGCGCGGGATCCTGCGCGGCGTGGTCGCAGCGTTCTGTAGCGCGGCATGGGTGCATGAGGTCGCGTCGCTGTGTGCGCGTACCACGCTGGGCTATCGCGTTCAGTGGGCTTGAGCGCACGATTGCAATTGGCCACGCCATGAAGAAGCCCCCCACACCTCCTGACGAATCGGCGCGCCTCGAGGCGCTTCGCAGCACTCGACTGCTCGACACCGAGCCGGACATCGAGTTCGACGACATCGCGCAGATCGCGTCGCATATCTGCGGTACGCCCATCGCTCTCATTTCCCTCGTCGACGACCATCGCCAATGGTTCAAGGCGCGGGTCGGCCTCGGGACGACGCAAACGCCGCGCGACGTCGCGTTCTGCGCACACGCGATAGTGGACCGTGGGCTCCTCGTCGTGCCCGATGCGCTCGACGACGTGCGCTTCGCCGACAATCCGCTCGTCGTCGGCGAGCCTCACGTTCGGTTCTACGCGGGCGCACCCCTCCTGACGCCGGAGGGTCATTCGCTCGGAACTCTGTGTGTTCTCGATCGCGTTCCGCGCGCGCTCGCATCGGAGCAACTGCGTACGCTTGAAGCACTTGCGCGCCAAGTGATGCTGCTCATTTGCCTGCGGCGAAAGACCGACGAGGCCTACGCCGCGACGTCCGAGCTGACTCGAGCGTCGGCGGCAATCGCCCAGAGCGAGCAGCGTTTCCGTCTCCTGACCGAGCAGTCGCACGACGTGATCGGTCGTCTTGAGCCGAACGGAAAGATCATTTACGTCTCGCCCGCCATTCGCCGAATGCTCGGCTACGAGCCGGCGGAGCTCGTGGGGAGATCGTTCGACGAGTTCGTGCACCCGGACGATCTCGCGGACGTCGCGGCGGGACGCGCCGCGGTCGCGCGCGGAGAGATGCCGGCACCGACGCTCGAACGCAGACTCCGCGCGCGTGACGGGCGCTACGTATGGACCGAGTCGACGCGGAGCTTCGTTCGCGATGGGAACGGAGCGGTGATCGAGATTCACGCCTCAGCCCGCGATGTCACCGCGCGCCGCGCCGCCGAGGACGCGCGTCGCGAAATCGAGGCCCAGAAAAACCAGCTCGTCGCGACGGTGTCCCACGAGCTTCGCACCCCGCTCACCGCCATCCAAGGCGCGCTCGGCCTCGTGGCGACGGGCGTGATGGGCGCGCTGCCGGCCGAGGCCGTGACGATGATCGACGTCGCGCGTTCGAACTGCGATCGCCTCGTCCGGTTGGTGAGTGACATGCTCGATCTCGAACGCATTCAAGCCGGAAAGTTCTCGCTCCGTATCGCGCGCACGACGGCTCGCGAATTGATCGAGACGACCATCGCGCCGTTCGGGCCGAGCGCGCGCGCGTCGCGCGTGAGTCTTCGCCTAGACGTGGCGTGCGGCGACGAGCTCTGGCTCGATGGCGATCGCATCGTTCAGGTCCTTACGAACCTCGTCTCCAACGCGCTGAAATTCGCGCCCGCCGATTCCGAAGTTAGCATCGACGCGCGTTCGCCCAGCGAGGGCCGCGTGCGATTCTCGGTCGCCGACAGCGGCGCGGGGATCGGCGCGGAGGAGCAACGCCTTCTCTTTCGACCCTATCAACAGCTCGAGGGTGGGACGTCGACGCGCGGCGGAACGGGTCTGGGTCTCGCGATCAGTAAGGCCATCGTCGAGCAACACGGAGGCACGATTGGCGTGGACAGCGCGGTAGGCCGCGGGAGCAAATTCTGGTTCGACGTGACGAGGGATGTGAGGCCGGTCGGCGCGCGAGACGTCTAACTCTTCCTTCTCTGGCTTCGGCTCGAAGACGACGAAGTCCTCCATAGACGCTTCGTTTGACTGAAGCATCGCGTCGCTGGTCGACGTTCCTGCAGAACCACGTCACGTGAGTGACGGACTTCGCAGACGTATGTCATCTGTCCTGGTCGATTTCTCGCAGACACTGAAATCCAAGGCATGGGCCTCGCGTGTAACGTAGGCATGAGCGAGCCCACGATGCACCCCGCGATGGCGTTCTTCCTCCGTCCCTCCCTCGGCGACGCGCCGCGCGCGCGCGCGCTGCTTCGCGGGGCCATCGGCTTCGTCTTCGTGACGTCGGGGGCGCTGAAATTCCTCTTCGACAACCAGGGACCTGGGCGCTTCGCCAAGATTGGCGTGCCGCCGAACCTCGCGTACTTCGTGGGCGCGGTGGAGATCGTCGGGGGAGCGCTCGTCTTGCTCGGGCTCTTCGCGCGGCTCGCGGCGCTGCCGCTCGTGGTCGACATGGTCGTGGCCATCGTGACGACCAAGCTGCCGCTGCTCACCGGAGCCGGGCCCGAGCCGGTCGGGGCGGCACCGAAGACGGGGTTTCTCGCCTTCGCGTACCAGGCGCGGCTGGACGTCGCCATGCTCCTCGCGTGCGCGTACGTCGTGGCGGTCGGCGCGGGGCTGTGGTCGCTCGACGCGTGGATGGCAAAAAGACGAGTAGCCAGTCGGCTCGTCGATCGCGCGCGCGCCGAGCCGCCGGCGGCGTGAACCATGGCGAGCGACACGCTTTCGGACGAGGCTCTGCTCGGGCGCATGGGCGAGGGAGACGAGGAGGCGCTGCGCGTGCTCTATGCGCGCTATGCCGGGCTCGTCTTCTCCGTGGCCGCGCGCGTGGCCCCCGAAGCGGCGGAGGACGTGGTGCAAGAGGTCTTCCTCACGCTCTGGCGCAAGCACGAGACGTTCGACGCGCAGCGCGGACCGTTCAGGTCGTGGCTCGCGCGCATCGCAAAGAACCGGGCGCTCAACGAGCGGCGGCGACGCGCGGCGCGCGGGCACGAGTCGGAGGAAGCGCTCGTCGACGTCGCCGACGCCGCGCCGACGCCCGACGAGGCGAGCTGGATCGCCCATCGTCGCGACGTGTTGCGCAGAGCCGTGGAAGCGTTGCCGGCGGCGCAGCGGCGCGCGGTGTCCTTGGCGTTCTTCGACGAGCTCGCCCACGCGGAGGTCGCGTCGGTGCTCGGCGCGCCGCTCGGCACGGTAAAGACTCGCATCCGTCTCGCGCTGCAACGGCTGGTACCGGCTCTGGCGGCGACGCTCGTCGTCGCGCTGCTCGTCGTCGGCTGGCGGTGGCGACGCGACGGAGCGCGGCGCGCGCGCGACGAGCGCGCACTCCGCATGGTGACGGCGAGCGACGTCGTGCCGCTGCGGCTCGTCGCGCAGTCCGGGGTGCCCGAGGCCGCACACGGCAGCTTCCGCGCGCGGCCGGGCACGGGCATCGCGGTCCTGACGACGAGTGCGCTGCCCAGACTCGAGGGTGACGATCGCTACGTCGGGTGGGCGCGGCGAGACGCGACGTGGGTCTCGTTCGGCCGGCTCGAGATCGGCGACGATGGGCGTTCGCTTTCGGTCGCGGAGGACGACGCGCTCGCCGCGCGACCCGACGAGCTGCGCGTCACGCGCGAGGTGCGCGAGGGGAGCGTGCACACGGGCGTCACCGTGCTGTCCTGGGCCTCCGAGAAGCCGTGACCTGCGTTCATGCCCTTCGAGGGATCGCCGATGGTACCCTCACCCTCCATGAAGCGCTGCGTCTCGTGCAAGGCCATGACGCGCGACGATGCGGAATCCTGCGTGCGCTGCAACGGAACGCGCCTCGTGCCGACGACCGCCGACGTGGTCGACGATCGCTACGCGCTGGACTACCGGCTCGGCGAAGGCGCGATGGGCGTCGTGTACCTCGCGCACGACGTCGACCTCGGGAGAACGGTCGCGCTGAAGCTCGTCGCGAAATCCGGCGACGCGACGCGACGCGACGCGATTCGTCGAGAGGCAGCGGCGCTCGCGGCGATTCGTCATCCGCACGTGGTGCAAGTGTTCGACTTCGGAGCGCACGGGGACTCGTTTTTTTTCGCCATGGAGTACGTGCATGGGCGTCCGGTCGACGAGCTCCTCGCCGATTTTCGAGCGCACCGCGCGTTCGTGCCCGTCCACCGCGCGCTGACGATCGCGCTGCAGACCGCGGGCGGGCTCGGCGCCGCGCACGCCGCGGGAATCGTCCACCGCGACGTGAAACCGTCGAACGTCGTCATCGAGCAGCGGAGCGGCCGGCCGGTGCTCGTCGACTTCGGTCTCGCGCATCGCCTCGCGCTCGGCGACTCGAGCGAGATCGTCGGAACCCCCACGTACATGGCGCCCGAGCAATCGCTCGCGCGTCCCATCGGTCCGCCTGCAGACGTGTACGGTCTCGGGTGCACGGTGTTCGAGCTCTTGACGGGCCGCCCGCCGTTTCTCGGTGAGACGGCGGCCGAGCTCCTTCGGATGCACGCGCTCGAGCCGGCCCCCACGCTGTCGTCTCTTCGTCCGGAGCTCGCGCCGCTGGACGCGGTGCTCGCGCGCGCGCTCGCGAAGACTCCCGAGTCGCGCTACGCGACGTGCGAAGCCTTCCGCGACGCGCTAGAGGCGGTGGGAGAGCGGTGGCTCACGACCTCTTCACCGCCTCCCAGCCTCTCCCTCACGCCGCGACCTTCGGACCACATCGAGGTGGAGGGCGCGATTCGCATTCTCGTCGTCGACGACGACGAAGACTTCCGTCGCTTCGCCAAGCGAGCCGCGCAGCTATCCATGCTCGGCGTGTACCTCAGCGTTTCGGCGGTCGCCTCGGGCCACGAAGCGATCGCGAGCGCACGTCGAAGGCCACCGCAGCTCGTGATCCTCGACTACGACATGCCCGACCTCGACGGTCTCGCGACGCTCTCCGCGTTGCGTGCGCTCCCGAGCGGCGCCGACGCGCGTGTCGTCGTCGTGAGCGGGCGGACGAAGGCGGAGGAGCGGTGGCGATTCGGGATGCTCGGCGTGCAGGACTTCGTCGACAAGCCGGTGCAGCTCGCGGATCTCGTCGGCACGCTCATGGCGATCGCCGAGCGCGATGGATGGGCGAAGGCGAGGCCGACGACCGCGACGAGCGGGTGATCCTCCTTGAGCCGAACGCGGGACGGGTGACGAGGGCAGCTCGCGCGCGGCGGTCGCGACGGCTTCGCTGTCCGACGACGCGACGACGACCTCCCATTCGCCGATTCGTTCGACGTCGGCTTTGTGCTCTGGCGGATGTCGGGTTCATCCTCGACGAGGAGGACACCTTGCGTCTGCGCGTCATCGCGCGAGCCAACGCATTCGTAACCATCGATTGCTTCATTGCTTTTGCCATAGACGAGAAGCACTATTGTCACTCTGCGCGTCCGGGATCCGAACGCATCGAGCAGGCAACGGCGAAGTGGCGAAGGAGCTCGCCGAAATGAGCGCACGCGGCGGGCAACGGAAGCCGGTGTTGATCGTCGAGGACGACGACGCTACCGCCGAGCTCGTGCGCAGGGCGCTGACGAGGGCCGGTATCGAGGTCCGCGTCGCACGCCGCGTCGACACCGCCGCTCTGCTGCTAAAAGAAGAGTCGTTCTCTGCGATCCTCCTCGACTACAACCTGCCCGGCGGCGATCCGTGGACCATCGTCGAGCTCGCCAAGGCGAACGTGCCTCGGATTCCGGTCATTCTCGTCACGGCGGCCGGCAACGAGCTCATCGCCTCCGAAGCGATTCATCGCGGCGTGGACGACTACATCAAGAAGGCGGACTCCTTCTGGGAACGATTGCCCGGGGTTCTGGCGCAGGCAGAGGCCGTCGTGGAGGCGGAGCAAGCGAGCGCGCACCTGGCGGCGATCATCGAGTCCTCCCAAGACGCGATCTTCGCTACGACGGTGGACGGGACGATCACGACCTGGAACCAGGGCGCGCAGCGGATCTTCGGCTACTCCGCCGAAGAGATCCTCGGGAGGCACGGGTCATTGCTCGCCCCGCGCGATCGTGCGGACGAGCGGACCGCCTTGATGGAGAGGGCCGTGCGAGGCGAGCCCGTTCTCCATGTCGAGACCAGGCGTCTCCGCAAAGACGGCTCCGAGCTCGACGTCGCTCTCAGCCTCTCTCCCATGAACGACGCCTCGGGCAAGACCATCGGCGTGTCGGCGATCGTGCGAGACATCTCCGAGCACAAGCGGGCGGTGGAAGAGCTTCGGTGTGCCGTCGCGAGGGCGGAGGAGCGTGAGTCCCAACTGAGGGAGTCCGAGCAGCGGTTTCGCTCGCTCACGGAGACCGCGTCGGACGCGATCGTATCCATCGATGGCGGCGGGCACGTCGTGTACTGGAACGATAGCGCCCGGCGGATCTTCGGCTACGACGCCAGCGAGGCGGTCGGCTTGCTGCTCACCGAGCTGGTGATCCCGGAACGCTACCGCGACGCGCACGCGAAGGCGCTCGCGCATTTCGATTCACGGCGCCCGTCCAACATCGTTGGGAAGGCAACGGTCCTCGAAGCGAAGAGAAAAGACGGGACGGAGCTGCCGGTCGAGCTCTCCGTGGGAACGTGGGAGGGCGGCGACGGCGAGCGCTTCTTTACCGGGATCCTTCGCGACGTGACGGAGCGTAGGGCGCTCGAGCGGATGAAGACCGAGTTCGTCTCCACCGTCTCGCACGAGCTTCGAACGCCGCTCACGTCCGTGCGCGGCGCCCTCGGCCTACTCGAAGCGGGCATCCCGACACCACTCGCCCCGGACGTGCTGGAGCTCGTCCAGATCGCGAGATCGAACGCCGACCGGCTCATTCGGCTAATCAACGACATCCTGGATCTCGAAAGGCTTGGGGCGGGCGGGTTGCAACTCCAGCTGGCCGACGTCGAGCCGAGCGCGCTGCTCGAGGCGACGGCGGACGCCATTCGTATCCTCGCGACGCAGGCGTCGGTCGAGCTGGTGGTGGAGCCGACCGCGGCGCCCACGGTCCGCGCCGACTCCGACCGTGCCGTTCAGGTACTGACGAACCTCGCCGCGAACGCCATCAAGTTCTCGCCGCCGAGGTCGTCGGTCATCCTGCGCGCCACGGCGTTCGGCCTCCGCGTTCGCTTCTCCGTCATCGATCGCGGCTCTGGCATCAGCGAGGCGGATCGTGGGCGCATCTTCGACAAGTTCGTCCAGCTCGACGCATCGGACGCACGGCGACGCGGGGGAACCGGGTTGGGGCTCGCGATCTCGAAGGCGCTGGTGGAGCAGCACGGCGGGACCATCGGCGTCGAGTCGACGCTCGGAGGCGGCTCGACGTTCTGGTTCGACCTACCGGCCCGAATCGGTAGCTTTTAGGGCCGCGGGGATGAACGACCGAGAGCTTCGCGAAAGACGCATCGACGTGCGCTACGTCGGCACACTGACGGCGGTCGCCATCGCTTACTACGCCGCCGCGAAGTTCGGCTTGTCGTTGGCTTTCGCGACGAAGCAGGTGACGGCCGTCTGGCCGCCTACGGGCGTAGCCCTCGTCGCGCTTCTCCTCCTTGGCACGCGAATGTGGCCGGCCGTGTTCGTCGGAGCGTTCGTCGCGAACGTGACTGCGAACGAGCCAATGACGACCGCGGCGGGCATCGCCGTTGGAAACACGATCGGACCCGTCGTCGGTACGTTTCTCCTGCGTCGCTTTACGCGGTTCGACGCGAAATTCGCGCGGCTACAAGACGTGTTTGCGCTCGTCTTCCTGGGCGGAATGCTCAGCATGACGGTGACCGCGACCAGCGGCGTCGCGAACCTCGCTCTCGGCGGAATCGTTCCATGGTCTGCATACGCCTCCGTGTGGTGGGTCTGGTGGGTGGGCGACACGTTGGGCGTCGTGCTTGTCGCTCCCTTCCTCCTGACCTGCGCTGCGATGCCTCGGGTGCACTGGAGAGGGCCGCGCTTGGCCGAGCTTGCGTGCCTGTTTCTCGGGCTCCTCGTGGTGAGCCATTTTGCCTTCTCGAGCCCGTACCAGCTCCGATACGTGGTCTTTCCATTCATCATCTGGGCCGCGTTACGCTTTGGACAGCGCGAGACCGCATTGACTGTCTTGGTCATCTCTTCGATGGCGATCTGGGGAGCGATTCACGACCGCGGCCCATTCGCCACCGGCACGCTCGACGAACGGCTCGTCCTCCTCGACATGTTCATGGCCGTCACCGCGCTCACGGCGTTCGCCCTCGGGGCGGCGACCGCGGAGCGCCGAGAGGTCGAAGCGGAACTTCAGCGTGCGCATTGCGAGCTCGAGACACGCGTGCGTGAGCGCACCGCGGAGCTCGCGATCGCGAACGTGGACCTCTCGCAGGTCAACGACGTGCTCGAGCGCCGAACGTCGGAGCTTGCGGCGAAGAACGAGGAGGTCGAGGCCTTCGTCCACATCGTGTCGCACGATCTTCGAGCACCGCTGGTCAACCTCCAAGGCTTTTCAAAGGAGCTGCAGAGCAGTTGCCGCGACCTCGAGGAGAAGCTTCGCCCGGCGCCCTTGCCGGAGCCGATCGAGAAAGCCGTGCAAGCGATCCTCAAAGACGAGATCCCCGACGCGCTACGTTACATCGG
>JAYVXB010000579.1:0-13409 GCA_043785585.1 Deltaproteobacteria bacterium
GCGACGTCTCGAACGACAAGCGAATGAGCGAGTACGGCGACGCGGGGATGGAGTCGCTGAAGCTGCGGCTCTTCTCGCCGGCCGCGGTGTACGGCGGCATCGAGGCGGCGCAGATTCGCGTGTGGCTCGAGCAGCTCGCGCGCGATCTCGGCGAGGGCTCGCCGCTCGTGAAGACGGTGCTCGCGGGGCGTACGCCCGCGGACGCGGCGGCGGCGCTCGTCGCCGGCTCGCGCCTCTTCGACGTCTACGCGCGTCGCGCGCTGTTCGACGGCGGAAAGGCAGCGATCGATGCGTCGACCGATCCGGCGATCGTCGTCATGCGCGCGATCGACGCCGACGCCCGCGCGATCCGAAAGCGCTACGAGGACCTCGTCGAAGGCCCGATGCGGCGGCACGGTCGACGCATCGCCGAGGCGCTCTTTCAGATGAAAGGGACGAGCCTCTTCCCCGACGCGACGTTCACGCTCAGGTTGTCGATCGGCGTCGTCAAAGGGGTCGGCGAAGGGAAGAAAGCGATCCCCTGGGCGACCGACTACGCCGGCCTCTACGCGCACGCGACCGACCACGAGCCGTTCAAGCTCCCCCAGCGTTGGCTCGACAAGAAGGCGTCCGTGAAGCTCGACACGCCCTTCAACTTCGTGTCGACCAACGACATCATCGGCGGCAACAGCGGCAGCCCGGTCGTCGGCGCGAACGGCGATCTCGTCGGCCTCGTCTTCGACGGGAATCTCACGAGCCTTCCGAACCGGTTCATGTACGACGAGGTCACCGCGCGCGCGGTCAGTGTCGACTCGGCCGCGATGATCGAAGCGCTGAAGAACGTCTACGGCGCCGACGCGCTGCTGGCGGAGCTGGTGAAATAGCGCGCTTTCCTGGAGCGAAAGCGCCGGACCTTGTAGCCTAAAGGGAAGTGGCACTGCATCCCGAGCAAGGCGAGCTTCCCGAGGGGATGACGCTGCTCGACCGCTACACGATCATCGATCGGATCGCGGCCGGCGGGATGGCGACCATTTATCGCGCGACCGACGAACGGCTCGATCGCGTCGTGTGCGTGAAGCTGCTCAGCCTCGTGATCGAAGGCTCGGGGAGCACGAACGGCGGCGCCGTCTACCAGGCGAGCTACTCGCACTTTCAGAAAGAGGCGCTCGCGCTGTCGAAGCTGCAGCACCCGAACACGCTGCGCATCTACGACTTCGGCTACCTCGGCGGCGACGGCGCGGGCAGGCCGTTTCAGATCTCCGAGTTCCTCGACGGAGGCAACCTCGAGCAGCACGTCCGCGCGCGCGGAGCGCTCAAGCGCGCCGAGGCGCTCGCGATCCTCGATCGCGTGTGCGGCGCCGTCGCCGAAGCGCACGCGCACGAGATCATCCATCGCGACATCAAACCGTCGAACATCCTCTTCTCGCGCGTCGGCGGCGTGCTCATGCCCAAGCTCGCCGACTTCGGGATCGCGCGCTCGGATCTGCGAAAGCGGCCCGCGCCCGGCGAAGAAGAGGACACCGAGATCCTCAGCACGGTCCCGCTCTTCTCGCCGCGATGGGCGGCGCCGGAGCAGCTCGCGGGCACCGAGGAAGGGCCGACGACCGACGTCTACGCGCTCGGGCTCGTCGCGGCGTTCATGCTCGCGGGGAAGGCGCCGTTCGACGTCGACGACGTTCGGCGCACGTTCACCGATCGCGTGCGAGGCGACGATTTGCTCGCGTCACGCCTCGTCGTCCTCGGGATCACCGGCGACGCGCGCGATGTGCTCATGGCGTCGATGCGCGCGAACCCGAAGACGCGCATCGCGACGGCGACCGACTTCTTCGACGCGCTCAACCGCGCGCTCGGTGGTGCGCGAACGTCACTGCCGCCGCCCGTCGAAGCTCCACGCGCAGAGTACCGATCGGCGATTACGCTCGACGGAATCGAAGCCGGCGAAGGGAGCGGCGCGCGCTCGACGGAGTCGTTCACGCCGGCCGAACGGATCCTCGACGTCGGCGGGCGCCGCGTTCGCGTCGTCGAGGTCCACGAGAAGATCGACGTCGCCGAGCCGACGCCCGTCGGATTCGGCGCGCGGTTCCGCATCACGCTCCTGCCCGGACGCGGGCAGACGTTTCGAATGCACCTCAAAGGGCTGAACTGTTTCGTCGCGCGACCCGGCGGCGGCCCCAGCCCGGCGATGGTCGCGGACGGCGACGGCGTCGCGGATCTCGTGTCGATGACGCGGGAGAAGATCGGCGCCGTGACCTGGTCTTTCGGCGCGCTCACGGCCGCAGGGCGCTCGTTTCGGATCGGCGACGGCGAGCTCGTCATCCCGCTTCCGTTGGGCTCCCACGCCCTCGCCCTCGAGGTCGGCCGAGACATAGAAGCGATTGTGATTGGCCGTAGAGGGTGAAACGCGCGAGGATCCTGGGTAGTGAGCCAAAGGAACGTCCCACCGGCGCCCCCTCAATCGCCCCCGGATTCCGGAAGCGGCTCCGCGCCTCGCTCATTCGCGTCGATTCCGACGCCGACCACGGCGTTCACCACGGCGGAGATCGAGGAGGCGGCGGCGACCTCGCGCGCAGCCGCAGCGTCGTCCGCGGGCGAAGCGTCGACCGGCGCACCGACCGAGCCGCTCCCCGCGCTCTCGAGCTCCGCAGCGCAAAAGGCGGTGCAGCCGCACAAGACGATGCTCGGTTTGCCGCGCGCGCCCTCGGTTCCGCCCGCGCCGCCGCCGATGCCGATGACGATGCCCCTCATGCCGCGCAGCCCGCCGCTCGCCCCACCGCGCTCCGGTTTTCCGGTCGCCAACTCATCGGCGCCGCCGGGCGCGCCCTCGGTTCCGCCCGCGCCGCCTCCCCTTCCCTACGCGCAAGGGTCGGCCGCACCGGTGCAATACTCGCCGGGGCCCTCGTCGTCGGGGCAGTCGGCGGCGGTCGCGACATCCGCCGTTCACTCCGTCGGCTCAGTCGCGTTGCGCACCGACATGCCGCGCGACGTCCGTCCGGCGGCGGCGCACGTCGTCCGCTCGCGCGCGTACGCCTTCGTCCTCGACGCGCGCGGCCTGCCGATCGAAGTCGGCTCGGGGCGGTTCGCGAAGGCGTTCCTCGGCGAAGAGCGTTGGCTCGAATCGAAGACCGATTTTCGTCGCTACGTCGTCATCAAGATCATCCAGCGCGGCGTCACCGAAGACGATCGAACGCGTTTTCAAATCGAGAAAGAGCTCCTCGAGCGCGTCCAAGGCCACCCGAACATCATCACGCTCTACGCGTCCGGCGAGAGCGACGATCCCGAGTTCATCCCCGCATCGATCCGCGACAAGGTCGAGAACGACTTCGTCATCCTCGAGCGCCTCGACATGTCGCTCGAAGAGCGCCTCAAGGGCTCGCGCGCGCGCGGCAAGCGGGACGATCTCCTCGCGTGCGAGATGAAGGACCGCCTCTTCCGCGTCCTCGACTACATGATCCCCGTCGCGAGCGCCGTCGAGTACGCGCACCTCGTTCGCAACATCTGCCACCGCGACATCAAGCCGGCGAACATCTTGGTCGGCTTGCCCGACACGAACCTCCGCGGCTCGACACTCGAAGTGCGCCTCGCCGACTTCAACGTCGCGAAGCTCCACGACGACGACGTGAACTTTCACGTGACGCAGCTGAAGAGCGTGCCGGGCACGCTCTTCTTCCAGAGCCCCGAGCAGGAGACGAACGTCCTCGAGCTCCTCGTGAACGTCCAGCAGGGCTCACCCGAGGTCGAGTTCTTCGAGGACTTCTACATCGCGATCGCAAAAAACGACACGTTCGCGCTCTTCAACCGCGGCGAGCAGTACCAGGTGCTCTACTCCGACCGCGCCAAGAAGCGCCTCGTCCTCGATCGCCCTTACCGTGATCCGGGCGAGACGAACGTGCGAGCGAAGGTGCAAAAGAGCGTCGGCCGCCCCGCGGACATCTACTCGCTCGGCGCGCTCTTCTACTATTTGATCAGCGGCGCGTACGCGAACCCGAAGACCCTCTACGACGCGTTCCACAACTTCATCGAGTACGAGCACGGCGACGAGAACAACACGATCGAGGGGTACCTCGCGCACGAGTACTCCGTCATCGACTCGCTCCGCGCGCCGAAGACCGAAGGCGCGGGCGTCAACGTCGCGCCGGCGGATCGCTTCTTCTCGTACAAGCACTACCTCGACGGCAACGGCGAGCTCATCAATCCACACGTCATGAAGATCATCGCCAAGTGCATGATCCGGAACAAGCCCGACAGCTACTGCCAGCCGCACGAGACCGAGACGCGCGGGATCAGCGATCTCGTGCAGGACTTGGTCGATCTGTATTCGCTGTATGGATTTCAGCCGGGCGCGGGATCGACGCAGCTCGCGCGGCGCGGGCACGCGGCGGCGGGGCGGAGCGCGCTGCGACGCAGGCTCGATCGCGTGGGGCTCGGTCTCCGGCGGATGTTCGCGGCGATGGCGCGAATGCTGGGTAAGAAGCGGTAGACCATTGGCAATGGACGGAAAGGCCCGCATCATCGCGATTGGCGGTGTCGCACTCGTCGCGAGCGTCGTCGCGCTCCGTCTCGGCTGGGGCAGCTACGAGCGCGATCTCCGCAAGGTATGCTTTGCCGAGAAGAACGCGGGGCTCGACGCGAAGACCGAGCTCGCCGCCGTCGAGAAATGGGCCAAGGAGCGGCTCGACACGCCCGAGGCGAGCGCGTGGTTCGCCGACCTGCTGAGCAAGGGGATCGGCGAGCGGGGTGCAGCACTTCGCCAAGAGTCGAGCAAGGTCGGCATCGCGAGCTGTCCGCTCGTCGACGCCTACGACGAGCTTCGCGCGCGCGCGGAGTATCGTCGCGATCTCTTCACGCTCTGCAGCGACCTGGCGAACGTAGACGACCTCGACGACGCAAAGCGCCTCGAGAAGGTCCGAGAATGGATCTCGACCTACGCCAAGAGCCCGCGCATCCTGCCGCTCGGCGACAAGCTCGCGAACGCCGACGCCAACGACCGCGGGGACATCCTGCGGGCCGTCGCCAAGGAAGGGACCGTCTACCAGTGCGGCCTCGCCGCCGCGCTCGAGAAGCCCCAGACGGTCCGCGCGGACAAGCCGCGGGTGCGCTTCGGATCGCCGCAGATCAATGGCGACCTCCGGGCCGAGGTCCTCGCCGCCTCGCTCGTCGCAAACGTGGACGCGATGCAGAAGTGCTACGAGAGCGGCCTCGCAAAGAAGGCCGACCTCGCGGGTCGGATCCTCATGCGCATCGCGATCGTCGCCGGCGGCAAGGTGTCGAAGACCAGCATCGAGTCGGGAACGACGTTGCCCGACCAAGAGGTGATCACCTGCATCGCGAACGTCGTCCGCGCCACGCCGTTCCCGCCGTCGAAAGCTCCGCTGAACGTCGTGATGCTGCCGCTCGAGCTCACGCCGAGCGCGCCGGTCGTCGTCGAGCCGCGCGCCGTACCCTGACGAGGGTCACGCGCATCCCGCGCGGCTCAGCAGGGCGCGGGCACCGCGTCGACGTGGACGTCGGTCGCCGAATCGCGCCCGCCGCCACCCGTATCGGGGACGTGAAACTGACCGCTGTCAAAGGAGCCGCCGTCGTCGCCCCCGCCGCCCTCGGGCCCGGCGTCCTGTCCGCCGTGCGGAGGATCCCCAGAGCTCGAGCAGTGCGCGAGCGTGCCGAACGCGAGCGCCGCAAGGAATGCGGCGACAATGGTGCGGGCTCGTCGGCTCTGCATCGTATTCCTCTAACACGTGGGCCCCGCCCCGCTTGTGGCGGAGAGGGGCCCCGTGCGCTTTCGGTCGACTTCAGTTGTAGGCGTGGAACGAGTCGAGCATGTACTTGATCGGCTTCAACAGCGTGTAAGCGCCATACGTGCCGTCATCCTTCTGGCGAAGAATGTCGTCATTGTAGTTGAGGAGGATCTTGTAGGTCGAAATGTTCCGGTCTTTGCGCGCGAGGACGTACGTGTTGCGATCGTAGACGTACGTCCAGATGTACGCGACGCCATCGGGTCCAACCAGCTCGTTGATCGTGCTGCCCTGGGTGGTGACGTCGTACGGACAAGCCGCGAGGTTCGTCACGGACGTACAGCCCGTCACGCCGGCCTGCACGGCGAGCCGCTTGAAGTAGTTCACGAAGTCCTCGGAGCGGTAAAACGTCCAGCCGCCCAACCACTCGCGAACTTCGATTCGCCCGCTGAACTCGTTGCGGTGCGTGTCCTGCGCGAACAACGCGACGGCGGCCGGAATGAAGTACGGATAGACGTCGTATTGCGAGCCGACCATCGAAGCGACGACGTCTTCCGCCAGCGTCTCGAAGTTTCTCTCGCCGAACGTCGAGTACGACGAGATGTATCCGCCCGCCTGGTTCGGATCGTAGTTGTCAGTCGGCCACAAGCCGACCCAGCCCTGCATCGCCAGCAGCTTGTCGAGAATGATGCCCTGCTGCTGCTGGTCACCATAGTAGCGGTCGTAGATCGAGGCGTACGGCCGCTCTCCCGCCGACTGCTGGATGATCGCTTTGTGGAAGGCGGCGATCATGCTGCCCGCCGTCGAGATCTCGCGGGTGAACTTTGCCGTGAGCTGCGCGAAGTAATCCTGGCGCGACGGGTTCGGCGACGGATCGTCGATCCCGATGCGGCGGAGCGTGTCGGCGATCTCACTGGCGCTCCAATCGAACGCCCAGAGCGACAGCCACTTACGCATCCCGAGCACCATGTTCGTCGGGCCGTCGACGTACGCGCTGTTGTTCCAGTACTTGCGGTACGAGCGGTAGTTGCGCCACTGGTAGTTCCACTCGTACATCGCGATCTGGTTCGCGACGATCTCGCTCGGAGTCGTCCCGAGATCCTGCTGCGCGCAGAACGGCGTGTACTTGAGGTGGGAGGCGTTGCAGTAGAGGAACGGAGTCTCTTTGCCGTTGGCAAAGCCCTTCGGATCCTTCCAGGGACCATCGGCGGAGACCTGACCGCTGATGGCCTTGTCGGACCGCGGTCCGTTCGGCTTGTCGTTCGCGTAGATCCACCCGAGGGCGCCCGCGTCGTACGGCGGCCACGAATCGAAGCGCGCGAAGATGTCGTCCGGCGCGCCGTTGTATTCCATGATCGACGACGAATACATGCCGACCTGGGTCTTGCCCTGCGCGTCCGTGTACGTCGGGAAGTTGGGCTTGTCGATCGAGCCCATGAAGTTGTGATCGAGCCCCATCGCGTGGCCGAACTCGTGCCAGATGGTGCTGCGCCACAGCGAATCGGTCAGGTTGTCGAGCCACTCCTGGCGCGACTCCCAGTGCACGTTGCCGTCCTTGCCCTTGATGCAGTGACGCGCGTCGCGCGCGATGACGTTGTCGAAGGAGACCGGCGGCTGCTCGTCGAGCGTGCGGGCCAGCGGCTGGACCTTCATCGCGATGTCGAGCTGACGATGGTTCGCGGTGAGCTCGCGCCAGCGGTTGACGAACGCGGTCGCGTTCTTCACGCCCTCGGGGCCCTCGCTGTCGTCGTAAGGCGCCTTCCCGCGGTCGATGTTGGCGGCCATCGCATGGTACTCACGCTCGGCCTCGACCATCTTCCAGACGGCTTGCGGCCCATAGACGCCTCCGCCACCTTCGCGTGTGACGAACGAGTTCGCGTCGGGGTCGGAGAAGATCGAGTACGCGATGAGCGGGTAGTACGCGCGGTAAAAGTCCCCCTGGTCGTCGTCGTGACGAAGGATGAAGTCGCTCGGCCCGAGGTTGCCCCAGAGCGCGACCGGCTTACCGAGGTACTGCTGCATCTTCCCGTAGAGAGGTGAAGAGCTGTTGTGGTTGCGAACGGTGTTCGCAAGGGGGTTCATCGCGTCTTCGAAGACGAATCCGGAGACGTCGCCCTCTTTGCACGCGGCGCCGCTCGGAGGAGCGGGCCACTGGTCAGTGAGGAACGCGGGGTTCGCGCCGACCGCTTCGAGGTACGCATTGAAGCGAAGCGCGTACTCGGTGATGAGACCGTCGGCGATCTCGATGCTCGTCGAGAGCGTCTCTCCCGTACGCGGGTCGGCAAACTGCTGCTCGACGCCGGAGAAGCCCGCGCTGAAGTCGCGGTCGGACAGCCAGCGAATGAAGCTGTAGCGCACGTCGCCGAACTGCCGCGTCTGCCCGGTGGGCAGGCCGTCGTTCGCGTTCTTGAAGTCGACGCGGAGCGAGGCGCCCGAGTCCGTGAGAAGCTTGTTCGTCGAGTCCTTGATGCCGCCCGGAGCGTTGAAGAAGTCTTTGTACTTCTCCGGGAACTGCTCGTCGAAGTACCAGACGTGCGGCTTGTCGGACGGCGTCTTCGGGTCGAAGCGATTGACCAGGATGCGCGCGTTCGCCTGCGCCGTGACGGGATCACGGCCCGGGTTGATCTGGTAGATCGGTCCGTACTTGTGGAGGATCGGGTCGTGCTCGTCGACCTCGAGCGGCGCGTACGTCACCTCGGCGAGAGGCTTGGCGCGCGTCATCGAGTAGAGCAAGCGGAACGTGACGTTGTTCTTGCCGAGACGAAGCGCCGACTCGCCGTTCGGGCCGTACGCCGCGACGCACGTCGCATCGGTCACCAGGACGGGAGCGGTGACCGAGACCATCCACTGCAGGTATTTGCTCGACTCGTCCACGAGGAACGTCCCCGGAACGAGCGTCACCGACGCGTCGATGGTGCTCACGCATTTCGAGAAGTTCTCTTGATAGAACGTCGGGAACGGCGCGAGGTCGCTCATGTCGTTCTTCGCGAAATTGAGCTTCACCCACTGGCGAACTTGCCAATCGAGCTCTTGGTTCTCTTCGTAGAAGTTCGTCTTCTCGCCATCGAGGTTGACGCGGTACTTGAGGTCGACGTTGGTGGCCGGCCAAGCGTTGACGATCTCCTCCGTGCGACCGGCCGACCGCGCGCTGACCATCTCGCGCGTGTTGACCATCTCCAGCTTGTCCTGCGTCACCCGGAACTTCACGATGGTGCCACCCGCCATCGATCCCGGAAAGATGCCGAACATGCCGATGTTGGCGAGCGGGTTCGGGCTCGAGACCTCGGTCACGGTGGCCTTCAAGAGCCAGCCGTTGTCTTGGTCCGTGCCGCTTGCCGACTGAAGCAGGAACGCTTTCTTGACGTACTGACTCTCGTTGAACACGCCGTTACGCGACGGCCTGTCCGAGACGCAACCACCGGAGAGCGCTGCCGCCGAAGCGGTGAGCGCGACAGCCAAAAACGAAGCAGTTAGTTTGGGATTCATGATTTCCTCCGGACGCCTCAGTTGAGAGACGGGTCGTAGACCGTCATGTCGATGACGCGACCGTTGCCGGCGCCAGGGTTGATGCCGAGGCGAAAGCCGTTGGCCCTAGAAGTGACGAAGTCGAGGTAGTTACCGTACGGGCTGTACTGGAAGACCATGTCGCAGTCGTCCTTGGCGCCCGGGTGATCGGTGAACCACTTCAGTAGAGTTTGAACCGACGAGTACATGCGGATTCGCAGGATGTCGCCGGTCGCGGCGTGCTGGCAAACGAAGACCTCGCCGAGAAAGTCCGTCGTCTCCGCAGCGCGGACGATCGGATCCTTGGTCAAGTCGTCCTGAGCCGTGCGCGGATTGGGCGGAAACTGGATGTTGAGGTTCAAGCTGATCGTCGTGCCCGAGAAGTCCAGCTCGTGCGTGTTGATGAACTTGTCCTGCGACCCATTGAGCGCGATCGGGAAGCCCGCGCCGTTCCCTCTCGGGATGTACGGGATCAGCGACACGCGCGGCGCGAGCTCCATCGACCCGATGTCGAAGGGGTTCTGGTGGATGGGCATCTGCACCTTCGCGGCGCGGATGTACTGCTTGACCTCGACGATCTTCATCTTCGAGGGCTGCCCCATCGTGAACGGCGTGCGCGCGGAGGCGAACGCTCCGGGGTACTTCGAGAGCACCGGCGTCGGCGGCACGTCCTCGTTGTAGATGACGTTGCCCTGCGCGTCGGTGAGCACCTGCTGCCCGTCGCAGTTGGCGTCGTTCGCGCCGAAGTTCTGCGACGCGCACTGGTAGCCGGACCACTTGCCCGGCACGTCGTGGTAGTTGGCCGCGACGATCGGATTGCCGACGATGTTCATCAGCAGTGCCGAGTTCTCCGACCCGAGCTTGTCGGTGCGGGTCGTGAGCATCGCGTCGTAAATCGACTGCTCGCCGCGGTAGAGATCGCGCGAGAAGTCGTAGTTCGACACGAGGCCGTGGAGGATGTCCGCCGTGATGACGAGATCCGTGGGGTCTTGTCCCGTCGAGTTGACGAGGTGACGATCGACGTACTCCGCGAACTCGTACTGCCCGGCGCCGATGGCGTCGAAGAACAGGTTGTCCGGGTCGATGACGCCTGCGTGCACCTGAGCGAGCGTCGAGGCGGCGTTGCCTGCGACTTGAAAATACTTGATGAGCGCGAACGCCCACTGCTTGAACATGAAGCGCACGTCGCGCGCTTCGATCGGGATCTTCGTCTCGTCGCCCTGCCCCCAGACCGCTTTGATCTGGTTGTAGGCCGTCGTGAAGTAGCTATCGAATGCGCCCGCGCCGACGCAGCTCTTGTAGCCGGCGCCAGCGCCGGACAGGACGCCGTTCGCGTCGGTGCAGAAGTACGACCGCCACCCTCCGGGCTTGAGGCCGATCTTGATTCCGCCGAACTTCCCCGCCGCCGGAGCGCCGAGCGCGTTCACCGTCATGGTCGCCGCCGCCGCCGCCGGCAGCCCAACGAGCGACACCGCCGGAGCCGTCGTCGCGATGCCCTCGAGCCCCGTGCAGCCGTCGGCCGGCGAAGCGCCCATGCAGCGCGGATCGCCCAACGTCTTGCGGAGCGGGTCGGCCGGATTCGGGTACTTGATGTCTTGGAAGTAGTTCTGAACGGTGTACGCCCACTCGAGCGTCACGAGCCCGATGCCGTGGTAGTCCTTCGCCTTGCTCGTGTCGTTGTTCGTGTAGTCGTTCGCGATGCGACCGAGCGTGCTCGCCGACACGTCGAACGTCGTCGCGAGATCATCATCCGTCGGACGGTCCATGTCGCGGATGATGTCGTCGTCCTTCAGCGTGATGTCGGTGAAGTTCGCGTTCAGGCCGGCGATCGAGAAGCTGAAGCGCTCGTCGTTGTGCGAGATGCCGCCAAAGAGCTTCTTCAGCTCGATGTCGTTCTTGAGCTCGCCGCTCGGTACCTTTTCGGTCGCACCCCAGACCTGCACGCAGTTGTCGCGGAAGGTCTTGAAGTCGATGCCCATCTTCACTTGGCAGTTCTTGCCGGTGCCGAGGGCGTTCGGATCCGTGGCGACCGGACCCTCGCCCGCCGCGTCGAACTTGAGCAGCGTGTCGGCGAACGAGTAGCCCATGATCTTCTGGGGCCGCAAAATGATGCGCTCGGGAATGCTCGGCGCGGGCTGCGCCGCGATCGTCGAGCTCACGCGGAAGATGAAGCCGAGCGTCGTGAATACGAAGTAGCCGCCGCCGTCGTCGAAGTCGGCCGTGCGGCAGTGCGCGGTGGCCTGGCAGTCGGTCTCGGCGTTGAACGTGGTGTATGTCGCGGAGATCGCGTCATAGAGCTCGTTGATCTCCGCCTTGAGCTTGACCGGATCCTTCCAGTCGATGCGGAACGGCGTGCCGTCCTTCGTGATCGGCAGGTTGTCCGCGCTGAACACGTACGCGTTCATCATGTCGCGGCTCTTCGCCGTGAGCGTCCCCTTGTACCCCGCGTGGACCTCGATCTGAATCGCGCGGCGGTTCGACGCGAGGTAGCCGAGCGTCACTTCGCAGTTGTCGCCCCAGCAGTTGTAGGGATTGTTGTCCGTGTACTCGGCACCGATGGGCGTGCTCTGGCAGAGCACCTTCTCGGCCTCGTCGATGGTCAGACCCGCGAACGTCGTGTTCTTCGAGTCGCCGCCCAGGATATTGATGCCGCCGAGCGCCGGCGGCAGGATGGGCTGCTTCACCATGTCGGACCACTTCGCGTGCTTCTCGACCGGGGTGCAGAGCTCGTTGGCGTTCTTGACGCCGCCGACGGCCGTAAAGTCCTTCGACTTGTCCTCCGCGAACCCGCCGCCGTCGCTGTCGCCCCAACGATCTTTGGCGCCGGCAGGTGCCGGACCGAACGTCTGGTTCGGTCCATCTTCGCAACTGGCCTGAGCCAGCGCCGCCACAACGACAATTCCAGTTAGGAAAGACCTACGCATTGAGCGCTCCTGTTTCGCATGTGTGACAACGGCGTCTAACGGCTGGCATGCTTCAGCCGTTAGGAAACTATCGACATCGGGTGGCGGGCCGTTACGGGAAGAACGCCGGGGTCGTGTGAGTTGGAACGACGAGCGGCGCCGCGCGCGCGGCCTGATTCAGCGGGGAAAGTGTTATTCGGCTCCCGGGTCATCGACTCCTAATTGTCTTCACGCATTCGAGCCGGGAGGACTCGGTCAGCGTCTATGCAAAAGGCGTTTCCGCGGGCGGTACCTTACGGCCCTCGTTGCCCATTCGTCATGAGGAGCGTCGGCCGAACCGACACAGGCTTGCGCCAAATCAACATTGCGCGCGCCAAGCGGAAAATTCTGCGGACTTCACTCGCCTGACGCTCGCGTGGAGCGCACGACACGGTCGACGAGCAGTTGAGCAACGCCTAGTGTGCGCCGCTTCGCTGACCGAGGCTCGCGCCCATGACCGCCGAACAAGTCGAGCACGCCGATGGCCGCGTCGAGCTCGCGCCGGGCGTGACGCTCGACGACGACCGCCTCTACAACGAGGACCTCGCGCCGACGAGCGTCGCGCAGCGCACCTGGACGACCTACACGTACGCGGCGCTGTGGATCTCGATGGCCCACTGCATCCCGACGTACATGATGGCGTCGGGGCTGATCCAAGTCGGGATGAACTGGTGGCAGGCGCTCGTCACCATCTTGCTCGGCAACGTCATCGTCCTCGTCCCGATCCTCCTCAACTCGCACCCCGGCACGAAGTACGGCATCCCCTTCCCCGTCTTCGCGCGCGCGGCGTACGGCGTGTTCGGCGCGAACGTCCCGGCGGTCATGCGCGCGATCGTCGCGTGCGGGTGGTTCGGCATTCAGTGTTGGATCGGCGGGCAGGCGCTCCACGTCTTCTTTCGCTCGCTTCGCGAGAGCTGGCCGACGTTGCTCGGCGACGTGAAGATGGACGGTCACTATCCGACCGAGTGGCTGTGTTTTCTCCTCTTCTGGGGTCTCAACATTCTGATCGTCTATCGCGGGATGGAGCTCCTGCGAAAGGTCGAGAACTGGGCGGCGCCGTACGTCCTCGTGATGACGCTCTTGCTCGTCGGCTGGGCGATTTGGAAGGCGAACGGCCTCGGCGCGCTGATGACCGAGCGTGGGACGTTGCACGGCGCGGCGTTCATCAAGGTGTTCATCCCGAGCGTGACGGCGATGATCGGCTTCTGGGCGACGCTCTCGCTCAACATGCCGGACTTCACGCGCTTCGGGCGCT
>JAYVXB010000580.1:0-13396 GCA_043785585.1 Deltaproteobacteria bacterium
CGGACGAAGGCGACGTCGCGCGCGCCGTCGAGCTCGCCGTGCGAACGTTCGGCGGCATCGACGTCGTCGTCTCGAACGCAGGCAACGCGCCCGAAGGACGCCTCGACACGCCCGCCGGCGACGCGGCCCTCCGCGCGTCGCTCGACCTGAACCTCCTCGCGCACAACCACGTCGCGCGCGCGGCGAGCACGGTCATGATCGCGCAAGGGCGCGGCGGCTGCCTGCTCTTCAACGCGAGCAAGAGCGCGTTCAACCAAGGTCCGGGCTTCGGACCGTACGCCGTCGCGAAGGCGGGCCTCGTCGCGCTCATGAAGCAATACGCCGTCGATCTCGGCGCGCACGGCGTCCGCGCGAACGCGGTGAACGCGGACCGAATCCGCACCGCGCTCTTCGGTGGCGGCGTCCTCGAGTCGCGCGCGGCGGCGCGCGGCCTCACGGCCGACGATTACTTCCGCGCGAACTTGCTCCAGCGAGAAGTCACCGCGAACGACGTCGCCGACGCGTTCGCCTTCCTCGCGACCGCCGCGTCGACGACCGGCTGCGTCGTGACCGTCGACGGCGGCAACGCCGCGGCATTCCCACGCTGACGCTCCGCGCACGCGCCGCGTGGTACCGTGCGCGCATGCGTTCGGTCGCGCTCGCCATCTGCACCGTGCTCGTCGGCATCGGCTGCGGCGCGACCCCAACGCCCCTCCCCGCCGCCGCTTCCGCGTCCGCATCGACGGCGAGCGTCGCGCCGAAGCTCGAGCCAGGAAAAGGGCTCGTCGTCTCTCCAAAGTGCAGCGACGTTCACGAGGGCGTCCGCGTCGACATCGAAGACGCCGGCGCGGTCCTCATGGTCCAAGTCACGAACACGTCGCCCGAAGCGCTCGCGATCTCCGGCGCGTCGAAGCGCGCGCAGGCGGGCTACGGCGGCCTCGATCAAGGCGAGCACGTGAGCTTTCAGATGAAGAAGGGCGACAACTGGTACGTCGTCGCCGCGCGAACGAAGGACGTCTTCGCAGGCGCGGACTTCAAGAGCGGCGCGCCGACGAGCTGCGGCGACGAGCTCCGCGCGCTCGAGACCGAGACGCGCACCCGCCTCGGCTTCGGTCCGAAGCCCGCCGACTGACGTCCTATCCGACCGGAACGACGTACAGCATCACGTAGACGACCACGCCCGTGACCGACACGTAGAGCCACACCGGAAACGTCACGCGCGCGATCTTGCGGTGCGCGTCGAAGCGCTTCTTGTACGCGAGCCACAGCGTACGAAGCACGAGCGGCACGACGGCGACCGCGAGGATCATGTGCGTCACGAGCACGACGATGTACGTCACGTGAATCCAGCCCGTGTGCGGATCCGCGTGCGTATGCGTCAGCGCGACGCGCGTCAGGTACGACGTGAGGAAGACCGCGGACGTGACGAACGCGGCGACCATCAGCGCGCGGTGAAGCATCGGCTTCTTCTTCGCGATCGCGACGCGGCCCGCGAGGATCAACGTCGCCGACGTGCCGTTGAGGATCGCGTTCGTCAGCGCGAGCATCGCGCCGATCTCTTCGCGTGTCATTTGCCACCTGCTTCCACGATGCGGAGAACGTCGCGCGCGATGACGTCGATGTCGGCGTCGGTGTCCGTCGAGTAGTAGCCGCGGATGAGCCCGGCGCCGTCGCCGAGGACGAACCAGTTGCCGTGCAGCACGTCGTACTCGCCGGCGCCTTTGTCGATCCGCTGCGCGGTGACCTTGAAGCCCTTCACGATCGTGCTCTGCACGTCCTCGCTCGGACCGGTGACGAACGACCAGCTCGCAGGATCCGCCTTCATGCGTGCGGCGTACGCGGAGAGCACCTCGGGGGTGTCGTTGTCGGGATCGACCGAGAACGAGACGAAGCGGACGCCGAGATCTTTGCTGCCTCGCTTCTTCGCGACGAGATCGTGGAGCTGCGTCATGCGGGCGGTGAGGCGCGGGCACGACTGCTTGCAGCTCGTGAAGATGAAGTCCGCGACCCAGGCCTTGCCCGCGAGGCTCGTCGCGTCGAAGCGGGCGCCACGCTGATCGATCAGCGCGAACGCCGGAATCTGCCCGATGACCGGGAGCGGCGGGAGCGGCCGGAAATTCCGCCCGACGAGCGCGATCCCGAGCGCGATCGTGAGCATCGCGAGCACGAAGACGATGCGCTTTTTGCGCGACGGCGCGGACGCGATCGGCGTCGCGTCGGATGTGATGGCGCTCATGCGCCCGCGTGGTCGAGCAGCATCGCGGCGAGCAGCACGACGAGGTAGACGATCGAGTACGCGAAGAGCTGCTTGGCCCAACGCGCGCCCGCGCCAGCGAAGAGCCCGCGCACGCCGAGGGCGAGGAAGCCTGCGCCGAGCGCCGCCGCGACGGCGAGGTAGTAACCGCCCGCGACGTGGAACGGGAAGAGCATCAGCGTCGTCGCGACGAGGAGGACCGTGTAAACGACGACGACGTGCTTGGCGCCGCGCTCGCCGCGATCCACCGAGACGACCTTGAGCCCCGCGTTCGCGTAGTCGTCGCGACGAAAGAGGGTGATCGCCGCGAAGTGCGGGACCTGCCACAAGAAGAGGACGCCGAAGAGGAGGAGGCCGCCGACGTCGAGGCTGCCTGTCACCGTCGTCCAGCCCATCAGCGGCGGCATCGCGCCCGGGATCGCGCCGACGAGGAGCGCGAGCCACGTGTACCGCTTCATCGGCGTGTAGATGACGACGTAGCTGACGAGCGCGACGAGCCCGAGCACGCCGGTCGCGACGTTGACCGCGAAGAGCATCGGCGTCGCCACGAGCGCGAGCAACAACCCGAACCCGAGCGCGACATCCGGCGCCATGCGCCCCGCCGGAAGCGGTCGCGACTTTGTCCGCGACATCAGCCCGTCGACGTCGCGCTCCCACCACATGTTGAGCGCGTTCGCCGAACCGACGATGAGCGCCGTCCCGAGGAGCGAGAGCCACATCGGCCAGCCCTTCACACCAGACGATACGCCCCCCGGCGCGAGCCCCATCCCCGCGGCGCCCGTGAGCAGAACGAGCAGCGTGATCCGCGGCTTCGTCAGCGCGACGAGATCGCGCGCGAGCGTCCCGGCGCGGCTCCGCGACGGCGCGGAGTCGGCCTGCGCCGCACTCTGGATGTTGAGCGACTCGAGATTGGCCAAGGTAGCGGCCTCCTCTTTAGGGGATGAAGCCCTTTCGGGCAAGCGGCAGCCACGGCAGACCCCTGAAGATGCGGCCAGTTGGGGGGAGCTACGCTCCGTTCGCCTCGCGGTCGGTCGCCCCCTCGGCGACGCGCAGCTTGCGCGTGTCGATGAGCTGGCGCCACATCGCGCGGTCGTCGCTCCAGGCCACCGTGATCCACACCGCCGCCGCGATCCCCGTCAGCGCGCGCAACGGGGCGTCGAGCGCGCCGCGCGAGATGAGCGCGAGCGCCATCGCGCAGACGATCGCCGCGACCTGCCCCGGCTGCGCCGCCGCGACGAGCGCGAGGAGCACCGACGCCGACGCGAGGAACGTCGCGATCGGCGTGAGCCCATGCGGAATCGGCGGCGCCGCCGCGTCGGCCAGCGCCGTGTGCAGCACGGCCTGCCACTTGGCCGTATCGGTGTGAAGCTCCTGCATTCCCTGCCACGTGATCGCGAACGCCGTCACGATCGCGAGCGACGACATGAGCTGCCCCCACAGCTTCGCGCGCGTCCCGAGCCACGCCGCCGCGACGAGCTGCGCGAGCCCTTCGAAGACGACGCCCCCCGTCGCGAACCCACGCGCCGCGCGAAGCCACGTCGTGCTCGTGCGTTCCCACGCGCCGAGCGCGAGCTCCCACGCGCCGAGCCGCAAGAGCGCCGACACCGCGAGGAGCATCAGCACGACGCTCACCGCGCGCGTGTGCGGCGCGCGCACGGCCGTCCACGCCGCGGGAACGATCGCGAGCACCGCCGCGAGCGTGAGCGCCACCGCCACCCCCGACTGCAGCCGTCCGTGAAGCGCAGGCGCCGCCAACGCCGCCGCCGACGCGGCTCCCACGCCGACGAGCGTGCGCACCACGATGTTCACGCGCTTGCTTCGCAAGAGCTCGTAGCCGCCGCGAATGAGCAGCGCGATCACGAGCCCGTAGAGCACGTACGCGAGCGTCCCCGCGATGCGATCGGTCGCTTGCACGATCTTCTCGGTCGCCGTCCCGCGCATCCCCGGAGCGATCAAGATCCCCATCGCCGCCGCGAGCACGCCGCAAAACGCCGTCGCGCGAAGCAGCGTCGACGCGGCGAGGGTCGGCGACTCGTCGGGCTGCGCGCCGGGATCGAGAGGCGCGGCCGGTTCGACGGCGTCGGTGGGCGGTGTCTCGGGCGATTGGGAAACGATCACGTCCGACGGAGCCTACTACGTGTGGATCTGCTGCGTCGTCTGCGGCGGACGCAACCACCACCCGGATCGCGTGTCGGGCGTGTTCGGCGGCGGAGGCCCCTTTTCCTGAGGGCCTTGGGGCGTGGTGGGCGCGGGTCCCGGCGGCGGCGGCTCGACGGGCGGCGCGGTCGGCTCGATGTTCAAGAGGAACGGCCGCGCGTTCATCGTCGAGCACGCATAGACCTCGTCGCGATGAAACTCCCACCACAAGTAGACGTTGCCGTCCTTCGAAACGATCGCCGTCGGCGGAGGCCCGAACGGCGCCGCGCGGTTCACCGCGTCGAGCGCCGCGATGTCGAACGCCGTGACGCCGCTCGTCTTGACGATCCCCATCTTCTTCAGATGGCCGTCCTTCGTCAGGATGATCTCGAGGCGCGTGATCATCTTGGTGTTGTTGAGCGGGTGCTCCTTCGGCAAGCCGTCGAGCGATCCGAGGAACGCATCCGCGAAGAACGGGTGAATGCGGTTGTGCATCCCGTTCAGGTACGTCGCGAACGGCGACTGCGCCGTGTTGAGCGACGTCTGGTTTCCGGGCTTCACGCTCGCGACGTAGTTCTCGATCGACGAACGCCACCGCTCGAAGCTCGACGCCGTCCACGATCCTTTGTGCTCGCTCTTGCGTCGCTCGCCGTCGGCCTCGCGCATGCGCTTGATTTCGCCCTGCCCGACGATCGCCGTCACGTCGCCCTGGCTCAAGTTCGGGTTCACGTTCCCGACCGCCGGCTTCACGCCGCGTCCGAAGATCGGCGCCGCGGCGGCCTTCGGCGGCTGCTTCGCGATGCCCGGTCCCGACGACGACGCGGGCCCCGTCCCCGGATTCGGGTTCGTCGGCTTCCACGTCCACGATCCGTCGGGCGAGTTCTGCACCGACGGCGACTGCTGACCACCCGGCGGCGGCGCGGGATTCCCCGGCGGCGAAACGGGACTGGGCGCGGCCTTTGGCGCCGGATTGGCCGGACCATTGGGCGCAGGAGGCGCGGCCGGGGGCGGCGTCGGCGGCGCCGCCTTGTTCTCTTGCCCCGGCGCGACCTTGTTCGTCGGCGGACCTTGAATCGCGACCGGCGCGGGGAGCGGCGGCGGCAAACGCTGAACGTCGAACTCCGTCCCCTTCTCGCCCGGCGCGCGCCGCGGATCGCCCTTGTGCTCGTCGGCGTCGGCGATCTTCGTGCGATCGCTGTCGCCCGGCGCTTTGTCCGGCCCCGTGTGATTGCCACCCGGCGTCGGGAGCTTGTCGTCGCGCTCGCGGTTCGTGATCGTCGCGCGCGTCTCTTCTTCGACCTTGTTCGCCTGATCGCCGATGTACTTCGCGGTCGGGTTGTCCTTCTGATCCGGCTTCACCTGCTGGCGCACCGCGATCCGCTTGTCCTTCAGCGGATCCTCCGGCGGCTTCGGCGGCGGCGGCTCGTCCTTCTTCGGAGGGACGACGACGATTTTCTTTTCTTCCGGCGGCTTCGGAGGCTCGGGCTTCTTCGGCTCGGGCTTCTTGGGCGGCTCGACCTTCGGCGGCTCGGGCTTCTTCGGATCCGGTGGCTTCGGCGGCTCGACCTTCGGCTCGACCTTCGGCGGCTCGACCTTCGGCTCGTCTTTCTTCTCTTCGTCTTTCTTGACGTCCTCGGGCTTCGGATCCTCCGGCTTCACCTCTTCTTCGGGTGGAACCTCCGGCGGCTTCGCGTTCGGATCGTCGAGCGCGAGCTCGAACGTTTGCTCCTGCATCCGCGTCTTGTCGCGCGCGTTGACCAGGAGATTGAGGATCGCCGAGTGATCGTCGTGGATCTTCCCGACGACGAGCCCACCACCGCCAAGCAGGAAGTGCGCGCAGACGGCCGCGCAGATCCACAGGAATAGCGGTATGTGAACGTCTCGCGGCATCTACGGTCCGCCTCTCGGAGCTTACGGGGGATCAGACTACCAGATGCCCCCCCGACCGCTAGGGTAGCGGCGAGCCCCGAAACCCGCCTAATCGCCGTCCAAATGCGCGGGGTGATCGCCAGCTTCGACGTAAATCGCCGACAAAGCGCGCTCGGCGTTCAGCTCGCTCCAGAGCCCCCACGCCTTCACGTCGCGGTCGAGGTAGACGACGCGCTCCGCGCAGCGCGCGATCGCCTGCAGGTTGTGCGTCACGAGCACCGCCGCGATCGTGTCCGAGGCGCTGATCTCCGCCATCAGCTCGATGATCGCCGCGCGTCCGCCGACGTCGACGCCCGCGGTCGGCTCGTCGAGGATCACGAGCTCGGGGCTCGTCACGAGCGCGCGTGCGAGGAACACGCGCTGCGTCTCGCCGCCCGACAGATCGCGCATCTGCGCGTTCGCGAGCTTCGCCGCGCCCGTGCGCTCGAGCGCTGCCATCGCGCGATCGTGCTCTTCGCCGCGCACGAAGAGCGGCCACGTCCCGCGAAGCGCCGCGACGACGACCTCGAGCGGCGACGCCGGGAAATCGCGATCGAAGCTCTTTCGCTGCGGCACGTACCCGACCTTCGATCGCCCGCGCTTCGGATCGAGCCCGCCGATCCGGATCGATCCCGACGACGGCGCGAGCAGCCCGAGGATCGCCTTCAAGAGGGTGCTCTTCCCCGCGCCGTTCGGTCCGCACAAACACAAGAACTCGCCGACCGGCACCCAAAACGAAACGCTATCAATCACGCGCTTGCCCGCGAATTCGATCGTGACGTCGTCGACGTCGAGGACGTGCGGCTGCTCGGGGAGCGGCAGAGTTCCGCGGAACATCGCGCGACCTACTCGAGCACTTTGGCGAGCGCCGCGACGTTGAAGCGGATCATCTTCTCGTACGAGTCGGTCTCCGCGCCGCCACCGACCGGATCGAGGAGGCCGAGCGGAATCTTCGCTTCGTCGGCGATGATCTGCGCCGGCTTCGGATCGAGCTGCGGCTCACGGAAGAGCGCGCCGATTTTTTTCTGCTTCACGACCTCGAGCACCTTCTGGATGTAGACGCCCGTCGGCGTCGATCCGGGGAACGGCTCGATGACCGCGACGATCGTGAGACCGTAGCGCTTCGCGAAGTAACCAAAGCTCCCGTGGAACGTCACGAAGCCGCGCGTTTTCCAGGCTTTCGTCTGCGCCTCGGTCGTCTTGTCGAGCGTCTCGAGCGAAAGAACGAGAGCGGCGGCGCGCGCGCGGTACCCCTCCGCATGCGGCGCATCAACCGTCGCGAGCTCCTCGCCGATCGCCTTCGCCATCGCGATCGCGTTCTGCGGATCGAGCCACACGTGCGGATCGGGCGAGCCCTTCTCGTCGTGATCGTCGTCGTCCTTCTTGCCGCCCGCGTGCGCCTCTTCGTCGGCGATCGGATCCATCGCGATCGCCATCGTCTTCACGCGCTCACCGACCGTCAGCACGCGCGCGTGCGGCGCGGCCTCTTTCATCAGCTTCGCCATCCACGGATCGAGCCCGAGCCCGACCATCACGCCGAGCTTCGACGCCGCGACGCTCTCCACCTCGCGCGGCGTCGGATCGAACGTGTGCTCGCTGCGGCCTGCAGGCAGCAAGAGCGACACGTCCGCGTCGGGCCCCGCGACGGTGCGCGTGAGGTCGTAGAGCGGAAAGATCGAGACGGCGACCTGGGTTCGATCGCTCGCCCTCTTGTTGCATGTGCATCCAGAGAACGCCGAAACGGTCAGGAACATGAAGACGACAAACACGCGATATTTCAGGCGCACGGGCGCCGAGGCTAGCAGGCGATGGATCCGATGATCCAGAGGACACCAGGCCGCGGGATGGAAGCGCTCGCGAGGGCGCTGCCGAAAGGGGTGAGCGTCGGCGACGTCGCGGACAGTTGCCGCTACGGAGCGATCTCGTTCTTGAACGGCGTGCTCGCGGCGTGGGGGAAACCCGAGCTCGCGGCGTGGCTCGGCGGGCCGTACCGCGACGTGACGCGGCACGCGCGCGAAGGGCTCGACCTCGCGGGACGGCGTCCACCCGAAGCGGCGCGTCGACCGATCGCGGTGTACGCGATCGAGCGCGTGATGCGCGAGGCGCACGACGAGATCCTGGTGACGTTGCGGACGCTCGTGCAGCCGGACGGCGGCGTCGGCTTCGCGTTCTCTGCGCTCGGCGGCGCGCTCGTGTCGCGTTGCCGTGACGACGCGGGCGATCCCGGTTGGATTCCGGCGTCACCGACGCGGATGCGCCTCGCCGAGCGCGTACTCTCGCTCGTCGCGGTCGACTACCTCACGCGCCCCGAGGACTACGAGTCATCGCTCGCCGTTTGCACGACGTGCCGCATCGTCGCGTTCGACGCCACGGCGCGCGCGCGCGGTCTATGCAGAGTGCACGCAGGCAGCGGCATCCGCTTCAACGGCCGCGACTCCGAGCCGCCGCAACACGGGGACGCCGCAAAGCTCGGCTGATTTTTCGCGCGCGTGGCGACGTGGTAGAAGCGCGTCCGCATGCTCGCGTACGAGATCCGAGGTGCAGGCCCCGCCGACGAGGAACAGCTCCTCGCCGTCGCGCACCACCTCAACACGGTGAACCTCCCGGCAGAGCGCGGAGCGATCCAGACCATCCTCGATCTGTCGCAGAGGAGCTTCACGGGTCAGATCAAGGATCCGAAGCGGCGCGAGTACGTCTTCGTGCTCGTCGATCGCGAAGCCGACGTCATCGTCGGCACGTCGATGATCATCGGTCAGCTCGGTCGCCGCGACGCGCCGTACATCTACCTCGACGTCATCGACGAGGAGCGTTACTCGCAGACGCTCGACCGGCACTTCAAGCACACGACGCTGTCGATCGGCTACTCGTACAACGGGCCGACGGAGATCGGCGGGCTCATCGTGCGGCCGGAGTATCGGAAGAAGCCGGAGCGCCTCGGCCTCCTCATCTCGTACATCCGGTTTCTCTTCATCAAGATGAACCGCGACAAGTTCAAGGACGAGCTCCTCGCCGAGCTGCTTCCGCCGCTCGAGCCCGACGGCACGTCGCATTTGTGGGACGCGCTCGGACGTCACTTCACCGACATGACGTACGCGGAAGCGGATCGCCTCTCGAAGCAGAACAAAGAGTTCATCCGCAGCCTCTTCCCCGAGGGAACGTTCTACGCGTCGCTCTTCGCGCAGCAGGCGCAGGACGTCATCGGCAAAGTCGGCGCGCAGACCAGGGGTGTCGAGAAGATGCTCCGTCGCATCGGCTTCCGTTACGCCGAGCGCGTCGATCCGTTCGACGGCGGTCCGCACTTCACCGCGCCGACCGACGAGGTGCTCCTCGTGCAGCGCACGCACAAGGCAAAGGTGTCGCGCACGGTCGCGCACAAAGACGGACCGAAGACGCGCGCGCTCGTCGCCGTCGAGCTCGCGGCCCCTCCGTATTTCCGCGCGGTGCTGACGCCGTGGCAAGCGGACGGGCGCGAAGGCGCGGTCGTGAGCGAGGACTCGGCGAAGAGCCTCGGCGTGGAGATCGGCGCGGACGTTTGGGTGTTGCCGCTGGAGTAGCTAGCGTCGTTGATGCCCCCACCCGTCGCCGCTTCGCGGCGCCGACCTCCCCCAAATCGCGGCGCTGCGCGCCGCTCAGGGGGAGGTGCCGCGTCCCATCGCGAGCCCTCTATCTCGCTCTCGTTCCTCTCCATCTCGCTCCGCCCTCACTCCTCACCCCGACCCCTCTCCTCTCTCCCGACTTCGGGAGAGAGGAGAGGGGACTCGCGCGACAGCCACGGATGCCCGTCCAGCGGTGACGTGCACGACGACCTTCGCTGCATGCCCGCTCGCACCGGTGAAGACGAGCATCGCTTCGCGCGCGCCGTGCGAGTCCCTCTCCTTTCTCCCGAAGTCGGGAGAAAGGAGAGGGTCGGGTGAGGATAGAGGGCAGCGCGCGCAGGCGAGGAGAGGGCGACGCGCTACCTCCCCCTGAAGCGGCGAAGCCGCTGATTTGGGGGAGGTCGACGCCGCGCAGCGGCGGCGGGTGGGGGCACCTGAAGGTCTGGTCCGTCGACCATCACCGCGACAAATACGGAAACCGCGGACGGAACGGGAAGACGACGTCGAAGAGCTTCATGCAGAGGAGCGCGACGCCGATCATCGACAGGATGTAGCCCGAGAAGAACGGGAGCTGCGGGATGAGCAGCGAGATCCCCGGGACGAACGCCAGGAAGATCACGACGACGATCGCGATCGGCACCGAGACGTAGCGCACCCGATCCGCGCGGCGCGATCGGCGCGAGAGATCGTCCTCGATGAGCATGTGACGCACCTGCGCGTCGTGGAGATCGAGCGTCGGATCGGAGGTGCACGCGCCGCACGTGCCGCCGACCGGCTGCCGCGCACCGCAATCCATGCAGGCGAATCGAGCCTCCCCCTCGTTCATGCGGGATTCTACGTCGCGGGGTGCGCGACGCTTCCCTTCCGCGGGTCGTGTCGCTAGTGCAGAGTGGAGGTGGAGGCTCGTATGTTCCTTGGCCGGACGAGCGTGCTCGAGCAGTGGGGACGGCGAAACGACAGGGGCGCGCCGCCGCATGCCGCCTGAGAGACGCGGGTCGCGGCCGTCGCGCGCGGCGGCGACGTCCGACGATGCATTGGATCCCATAGAAATCCGTACCGACGACGGCGTGGCTCTCCGCGGCGATGTGCGTGAGCCGCCTGCGCGCGAGCGCGTGGGCGTCGCGGTGCTCGCGCACGCGATGATGGCGAGGCGGTCCGAGTTCGAGCGGCCGCACGGCGGCGGGCTCGCGCGCTTTCTCGCGTCGCGCGGTTGGCGGACGATCGCCTTCGATTTCCGTGGTCACGGCGACAGCGGGCAGGACGCCGCGAGCGGCGGATCGTGGACGTACGACGATCTCGTGCGGCGCGATCTTCCTGCGGTGGTCGCGTGCGCGCGCGCGCGCGCGAAGAAGCTCCCGGTCGTGGTCATCGGGCACTCGCTGGGCGGTCACGTCGCGCTCGCCGCGCAAGGCACGGGTCGCATCGACGCGAACGCGATCGTCGGCGTCGCGTCGAACGTTTGGCTGCGGGAGCTCGAGCCGTCGCGTACGCGATGGGCGTTGAAGCGCGCGACGATGGCCGTCGTCGGCGCGGTCTGCGAGCGTCGCGGATATTTCCCCGCGCGCGTGCTCCGCGCCGGAAGCGACGACGAAGCGGTCGCCTATTTCGCGGCGCTCCAGCGATGCGTCGCGACCGGCCGTTGGACGAGCGACGACGGCACCGAGGACTACCTCGCCGCGCTCGCGAAGGTCACGCGACCCGTCATGTCGATCGCGAGCGACAGCGATCTCCTCAACTGCCGCCCGATCTGCGCCGAGCTCTTCCACGCCCGCTGCGGCGGCAAGAAAGAGATCGATCGCATTCGCCGCGCCGACGATGGCGGCGCACCACCCGGCCACATGGAGATCGTCACGACCGAACGCGCGAAGAGCGCGTGGGCGCGCATGGAACTGTGGATGCGCGAAGTGACGCGGTAGTCCTCAGCGCGCGCGCTTCCACCGCGCCTTCAGCCACGGCAAGGTCGTCGCGTACATCTGCGTCACGTGCAGCATGTGATCCGGCTCGCGCGTTCCGTCGAAGCCGATGACGTGCATGTCGCCCGAGTGCGCTTCGTAGAGCGCGTGCATTCCGTCGGGCCAGTGGAACGTCGGAGGCTTCTTCTCGACGGAGAGATCGTGGAGGAGCTGCGTCGCCGTCTCGGTCGTGCTCGCGTAGCCGTCGACGCCGATCGCCGAGTGCGTCATCGCGAAGAGCTTCTCGCCGCGCATCGCTCGCCGCGCATACGCTTCGTACGGCTCGATGGCAGCCGGGTTGATCTTCTTGTCGCGGATGTCGCCGATGAAATTCGTGTGGAGCGCGTCGGCGAGGATCACCGCGTCGACGCGATCCGCGACGCCGGGCTGATCGAGCATCGTCCCGACCGCGCCGAAGCCCGCGCTCCATGCCGCGAGCGCGATCCTCCGCACCTTCGCGCCCGGCGCGCGTCCGAGCTTGTCGAGGTGCGTTTGGATCCGCCCGAGCGCCGTGTCGAGCGATCCCGGCGCGCCGAACATCGCGCTGTAAGGCCCCGAGCCGATGCCGAGGTTCACGCTCACGACGATCGCGTTGATCCGCGTCCGATCGAAGTTCTCTTCTTGGAGCTGCTGCCCGCCGTGAAAGTGAATGACCAGATCGTAGCCGCCGTCGACGACCTGAAAATGCGACGGCACGCTCAGCACGCCCCATTGCATGTACGCGCGCTCCGCGGGCGTGCGCTTCGGATCGAGCGGCTCGGCCTCCTCGCGCGGCGCGACGTCGGACTTCGCCGGTGCCGAAGGTGGCGCGGCGGCGACCGTCGCGGGTACGTGACCCTCTTGCGGCGCGACGGCGGGCGCGCACCTGAGGAGGCCCGCGGCGATCGCGACGACGGAGAGGAGGCGCTTGGTCACGCGACCATCGTCGCACGTCCCGCAGATGGACGCCGACTTGGGGGGAATTCGGCCTTGCGCGCGCATCATTCTATTGTTACAGAATCTTCAGTCACCGCCCTGAGGGCCCCTCGATGAACCTCCCCGTCGCGCACCCGCCGCCCGTCTCTCTCGCCGAAGCCGCGTCCTCCGCGCCCGCGAAGCGCGCGCTGAAGCTGTCGGCGCGCGAGCGGCGGATCGCCGCAGCGCTCGCGGCCGCGACGATTCCCGCCGGAGGGCTGTTCGAGGGCGGCGGCGAAGCGACCGTGCGCCGCCTCGAGGAGTGGCTCGACGGCGCGAACGACTTCCAGATGCGGACGATCAAGGGCCTACTGTGGGCGGGCGAGCTCGCGTCGGTGCCGATCACCGGTCGCCCGTTCTCGCTCCTCGCGCGTGAGAAGGCGATGGCGTTCCTCGAAGCGTGGTCCGAGTCGCGCCTCCACCTCGGTCGCATGCTGCTTCGCGCGATCTTGAGCCCGATCAAGGTCGTTCACTTCGACGACGAGAAGATGTTCGCGAAGGTCGAGTGCCCGTCGTTCCACGCCAAGCGACTGCCCATCGCCGAGCCCGCGCGGTGGACGCAGCAAGTCACCGACGGCAAAGCCGCGTCCGAGGATCTCGAGCTCGAGTGCGAGGTC
>JAYVXB010000581.1:0-4260 GCA_043785585.1 Deltaproteobacteria bacterium
TCACGCCCGCCGACGTCGACGATCCGCACCTCGGCGCGCTGACGCCGGTCATCGACGCCGACTGGATCGCGCGAGTCGGCGGCGACTCCGTCGTCCACGTCGAGTGCCAGGGTTACCGCGACACGAGCTTCGCGGATCGTCTGCTCCGCTACCACCTGCACGTCGCGCTTCGCTACTGGGGGCTCTCCGTCCACACCTTCGCGATATGGCTCGTCGTGCCCCCCGCGGCGCAGCGCGCCGACGAGCTGCGCCTCGGTGCGAGCATCGTGGTGCGCGTCCAGCACATCGTCGTCGCCGAGCTGCCGGCGACCCTGCTCCTCGGTTCGCCCGATACCGTGTGCTTCGCCGCCGGCGCAGACCGCGGCGTGTGGAGCGACGCCGAGCTCTGCGATCACGTTGCCGCCGCGCTCGTCGTAGGCAACGCGACCTGGCAGCAAAAGCACATGGCCGTGATTGCCGCTGCGCTCAACGGCCGTTACGATTCGATGGTGAGCGCGATGGAGGAGAGAGGCATGCAGCCGATCGTGATCGAAGACCTCGTGAAATTCGGCGAGGATCGCGGCGAAGCCCGCGGCCTCGAAAAAGGCGCGATCGACGCTACGCGAGGTAGCGTCCTCGACGCGCTCGGCGCCCGCGGCTTCGCGATCTCCGATGCGCTCCGTGCGCGCGTCCTCGCGGAGACATCGCTCGACCAGCTTCGCGAATGGCTGAAGCGCGCCGTCGTAGCGACGAGCGTCGACGACGTGCTCACGAAGGCGTGACGCGCGGACGGGCGTTCGCGAGATTCTCCCATCACAGCTCCTTCCCGAACCACGCGCTGGCGTACGGGTTCTCGTTGCGGCGCGCGCGGCCTGCTCGAGAGCATCGAGAAGTTGCCGGGCCGTACCCGAGACGGCGCGCGCCCGGCGCGATGAACATCCGCTTGATCTCGCAGACGACGGGCTCCCATGTGCGAATGCCGCCGCATGCCACCGGCTCGCCATGGTCGTCGTAGCCGAGACGAAGGCGCCGCCGGGAGGATCCATTTCTTCCACCGCGGCCTGGCGCGAGACGTCGAACTCGGCGTGGTCTCTCGGGACGTACCGCACGTAGAGCTCTGTGCCGGCGCCGAGGATGGCGTGCACGTCGTCGCGCGGCTTCCACTCGTCGGGCCATTTGGAGCGCGCGAGAAAGACGCCGCCCCGAGAAGGACGTCGTGAAAACCAACCCCGAAGCCGCGATGCGCGACGCACCGCCCCGCGATCGAGCTTCCTCTCCTGCGCCGCGCGCTCGCCGATGCGGACGAGGAGCGTGACCGTCTCCCGCTCGCATTCCTCCGCATCGGGCCACGGCACTTGGAGGTCGCCGTGGACGTGCGCCGCGAATTCGTCGCGATGCTCGAAGAATTCGCGAGCCCACTTGTCCCCGAATGCTGCAGTCATCTTCGCCGCCGCTTCGTCGAAGCTGTCCGCGTGGAGCTCGACGTACGCGTTCGAGAGATCTTGGCCCGTCGTCGGATGGAAAGCGTCGGAGCGGAAGAAGGCGTAGAGGGTCATCATCGCGTCGGTGGGCACGATAAAGGTGTGGACGTGATGACACCAGGGCCGGCGGTGGCAAGGACGACGCCGACGACGGCGATGGACGCCGCGTCCCTCGCGCCTGTCCCCGGACGCGTCCGAAACTGTCCGGGACACCCCTCGCGCTCGGATTCCCCTCGAAATCCGCGCCCCGCCCTTTGGCACTCCGCGTGCGAAGGGCCTCTCATGCATCCCAACCTCCGCTCAGAGGAACGCGATGACGACGACCTACGTGCTACCCGTCCGACGCTCGACACAGCGCGCTTCGTGGCGCACGATTGCGATATGAAGCGCGCCGAAGTCTTCGAACAGGCGTTGTCTCTGCCTGAAGACGCGCGGCTCGACCTCGCCGCAGAGCTGCTCGCGAGCGCCGGTCCCGCGCCCGCCGTTCTTGCGGAGGGCGACCCGCGCACGGCTGCCGAGATTCGGCGCCGCATCCAAGCGGTGCGCCAGGGCGACGTGCAGTCGATTCCCGCGGACGAGGCGCTCGCACGCCTCCGTCGTCGCCCGCGCGGATGATCCGGTTTCATCCGGACGCGCTCGCAGAGATCGAGCGCGGCCGAGACTGGTACGACGCTCAGCGCGTCGGACTCGGCAGCGATCTCGTTGCGGCCGTCGAGCGCGCTCTGGACGCGATCGACGAGGCACCCCATTCGTTCCCACGCACGCGCGAGACTCGACTCGCGCGGCGCGCGGCGGTCCCTCCCTTTCCGTATTGGATCGTTTTCTCGATCCAGGCGTCCGACAACCACATTCTGATCGTCGCGCTCACGCATATGCGGCGTCGACCTGGCCACTGGCGAACAAGAACGCGGGAACGCTCGTGAGCTGGCGTCGCGTCACCATCCTCGCACCGCCATCCGTTCGGTCCTGAACGCGCGCGGGCGGCCGCCGCAATCTCGGTGAGGATCACGGCAGCCGCCCCGCACGTCACCGCGCTACTGCGTGACCGTGACCGTGGTCACGCCCGGCGCCTGCGCCGCCGGAGCCGCCGCAGACGCAACCGGCGCCTGAGGAGCAGCGCCCGCCGCGGGCGCCTGCGCCTTCGTCGCCGCGTTGCGCTTCTTCGTCGCGACCGCCTTCTTCGCGATCTGCTGCGCAGCCCCGAGCAGCCGCGCGATGGCCGGATAGCGCGCGACCATCGAAGGATCGTTCGCGCTGGCGAGCGCGAACGGTGCCTTGAGACGGTCGGTGAGCGTCAGCGTGTCCTTCCACGCCATCCCCTCGCCCGCTTTGACGAAGTCCATCCACGACGTCGAGCCCGCGAGCAGCGCCGACCACTTGGATGCGCTCTCGAGCGCGACCGCGACGAGATCCGCGCGCGGCGCGGTCATGCCGAAGACGTGCGCGTAGTCGCTGAAGCTACGCAGCTCCAGCACCACATCCGGAACGACCGCGAGCTCCGCGCGCTTCGGACGGAAGCCACGGTAGTCCGCAGCGCTCGGTGGAATGAATCCCACCGGAGCCTTTGGCACCTTCACCGTGGGCGGAGGTTTCACCGAACCGACCATGGGCGGCGTGCCCGTGTTCGGCGCGGGTGCGCTCGGCGTGGTCGTGCTCAGCGTGGGCGTGCTCAGCGTGCCCGCGTTCGAGATCCCCGAGTCGGTTGCGACCGTTGCCTTCGTCTTCCCCTTCGAACCTGCCATATCGACCTCCTCATGGTGTGCGCTGCGTTTGAAGACCCGAGACCAAGCAAGCGCCGCACGAACGTCGACAACGACGCACGAAGCGCCAAAGTCGATGCCAGCGGATGTGACTTCGGTCGCGACCCGGTTTCGATTGGTCGGAACGGATCCGACATCGGTCGCGACCAATGCGAACTCGATGGCGATCGATCTCGCATTGGTCGCGACCGAGTCCGGATTGGTTGAAGCCAATCGGGAATGGATGACGACCGAGAATTCGAGGCGATGGTTCGAAAACCGGTTCGAGCCGTTCGTGCCCCTCTACCTATGTGGCGAGCGCGCCTGTTTCGCCGCGAGACGCGCGAGATGCGCGGCATGGCTCGGCGGCCCGAATGCGAGGCGCGTCGAGGATCGTGTAGCGTCGCGCCGTGGAGCTCGAGCTGGATGTCGCGCGCGCGAACATCACCCTTCGCGATGACGAAGGAGCGACGCGCTGGGAAATGCCGCTGGACGCCGCTCTCCTGGAGCGCGCGTGCTTCCGAGAGACCTTCGTCTGGGTGCCGGCAGCCGTTGCCTGCGTCGGCGCCGGCGAAATCGTGCGGTTCTACGATCTGAAGAGCGGCGCGCCTCGCGGAGAGCTGCGCCTCCAAGATCTCCATCCCTCCGGCTTCTCGCTTTTCGGCCACTTCGGCGAGACCACGCTCCGCGACGGCACGCCGCTCTTGCTCGTCCTCACCTACACCGATGCCATCGCAGTCGACGCCTCACTCGCCGTGCGATGGGAAGCGCGCGATCTGGCCATCGACGGCTTGTGCTTCGAAGCGGCAGCCGATGATCGCATCACGCTGAGCGCCGAGATGGACCCGCCCGGCGGCTGGGTCGAGGTTGTGGTCGACGCGAGCACGGGTCGCGAGCTCGCTCGCGAAGGGGGCTGATCGGTCATCGCCGCGCTCTGGCTCTGCCCGATGATGGAGCCACTAACCCACGAATTCTTGCGTCAAGCATCACCTTATCCAGTAAATACTTGCGCCATCGCCGCGCTCCCTCCCCTAAACTGAGCATTTCCTCCGGTCCCCTTG
>JAYVXB010000582.1:0-13386 GCA_043785585.1 Deltaproteobacteria bacterium
CGGCGCGCCTCTTTCGCCCCGAGATCAACATGGCGCGCGCGGGCGTCGTCGCGCGACAAAAGTGGGTCGACTACAACCGCGCCAAGTTCTTTCCCGACATCGGCCTCGGCATGGGCGCGTCGTACGCGACGAGCCCGAGCGCGACGACGCAGATCACCGCGTGGTCCAACGATCCGTTCAACCGCTTCTTCTACTACGCGGGCTTCGGCGTTCGTTGGAACCTCGACATCCTGCCCAACGCCGCGCGCGTCGCGCAGGCCGAGGCGCAGCTCGAGGAGACGCGCGCGTGGGAGCGGCTCGCCCTCGGCGGCACGATGGTCGAAGTCGAGGCGGCGTACGGCATCGCGGTCGAAGCAAAGGGCCGCGAAGAGGCGTGGGCGCGCGCCGAGCAAAAAGCGAAGCAGTGGATCGTCACGGTGCAGGACTCGATCGACATCGGGACGAGCGACGAGCGTCAGCTCCTCGATCCCGCGCGACTCTACGCGAACGCGCAGCTCAATCACTTGCTCGCGCTGATGGATCTCAACGTCGCGATGAGCGAGCTCGCGCGCGTCAGCGGTTGGGACAGCGCCGCGCCGACCGGCAAGTAGCCTTCACCAAGGACACGTCGCGAGCGCGAGGACGGCGAGGACGCGCGCCTTCACGACGTCGAACTCGCGAAGCGCGAGCGTGATCTCCGCCTGCCGAAGCGACGCCGCCGCGATGACGAGCTCGAGGCTCGTCCCTTGGCCTTCGCGGTACGCGACCTGCGTCAGTCGATCGGTCTCCGCAGCGAGCGCGCGCGCGTCGGCCGCGACCTTGCGCGACGCCTCGGCGACCTCGACGCCGCGGCGCGCCTGTTCGATCTGCACGATCGCGGTGCGCCGGAGCGACTCGAGGTTCTGCTCGGCTTCGTAGCTGAGCGCGCGCGCTTGCCGTAGCGCGCCGTAGCGCGCGCCGCCGTCCCAGAACGGCACCGACAACACCGCGACGATGTTCCACGTCGTGTTCGGCGCGGCGAGGCCCACGTTCGCGGTCGTCGCGCTGACCGTGCTCTGCGCGTTCAACGTCGGCGCGAATTGGTAGTAGACGTTGTCGATGTTGCGCTTGGCGATGTCGAGCTTCTTCCGCGCGGCGGCCACGTCCGGGCGCGTGTCGACGGAGTCGGCGACCTGGCAGATGCGCATCGCGCTCCGCTCGAGACCGTCGATGTTCACGTCCTTCGCGACGCCGACCTGCTCCGGAAATCCGAGCGCGAGCCCGAGCGCTTCGCGCGACTGACGAAGCGACTCGTCGCCGGTCACGAGGTTGCCGCGCGCGGTCTCCACGTCTTGCTGCGCGCGCACCACGTCGAGCCCCGTCGCGGCGCCGAGGGCCTTCTTGCGCGTCGTGAGCTCGAGCCGCTCCAGCGACTGCCGGAAGCCGACGCGATTGAGCTCCGCGACGCGCTCGGCCGTGACGACGCCGACGAGCGCGTTGGCGAGGCTGAGCGCGAGGTTGCGCTTCACGTCGTCGACCGAGAGGCGCAGCGAGTCCTCGTTCATCTTCGCGATGTGGCGTTGATCCCAGTTCGCGATGTTGACGATCGGCTGCACGAGCGTGAGGTTGCCGGTGAGCGTGTTCGGAACCGGCGTTCGATCCGAGCCGCCGAGCTGCGCGGTGAGCGAGGCGTTGGGATTGACGTTCGTGATCAGCTGATGTGTCCCCGTCGCCGTTCCGTTCAACTGCGGCAAGTACAGGGCGAGCGCGCTACGCGTCTGCGCCTCGGCGCGCGCCACCTCCGCGTAAGCGATCCGCAGATCAGTCGAACGCGATCGCACGTACCCGAGCGCTTCCTCCCACGTCGAGATCATCCGCTTGGCCGGCGGAACCGGAGCGAGCATCGGATCGTTCACCGTCGGAGGCGGCGGGATCGTGATCGGTTGGTTGCTCGCGCTCGCAAGCGGCGGGGGTAGCGGCGGTGCGGTGGGGACGGGCTGAGCGAGCGCGGTGGTCGTGGACGCGACGGCGATGAGGACCAGAAGAGCAGCTTTGCGCATGAGATCTCCGTATCTGTGCACCGAATTGGATGCACGCACTTCGCATCCGGAGCGCAGTTTATTTCGTGGAGGGAAACCCTCGGCGGGATCCACGATCGGAGTGCGGGAGATTTGCGCTTGCGAGCCGGTCAAAAACCGTCAGCCACGACGGACATGTGTCGCGTACCGCGCGTCGCCCGGCGTGAGATCGAGATGCGCGCGCAGCTCGCCGAAGCGGCCGCGCAAGCTCGCGACGCTGACGCGGAAGCACGCGGCGACCTCGGCCTGCGTGAGCGGGACGTGGTCGACGTAGACGATGGCGTACGCGATCGCCGCGGCGAGGCTGGGCACGGTCGCGACCGACTTGAGGCGTGGTGTCGGCGGCGTGAAATGAAGGAGCGCGTCGCGTGCGAGCTCCTTGGCGCGCGCGCGCTGCCGCGCGTCGAGCGGCAAGCTCGACAGCCCGCGCCCGAGCACCTTCTCGAGCTCGCCGGCCGCCTTCGCGCCGGTCGCCGCGCCCGCACCGCGTCGTGACCGCGGCGCTGCGTCGCCACCGCCGTCGCGCGCGTCTCCTGCGTGACGGCGCCCGTGACCGAGGCGTCGCGGGATCGGCGAGGGCCTCGGTGTCGGCTGATCCTTGCCCGGGGGCGCGCCGTCTTCGAGCCAGCGCATGAGCGCAGACTGCTCGCGCGACGCCGCTGCTCCGTTCGCGTTCGCCTTGATGGAGCGCGCGAGGACCTCCTTCGCCTCGTCGAGATCTCCGCCACGCGCGAGCGCGTGCGCGAACGACGTCGCGATCTCCGCGTTGCCTTGCGCCGAGCCATACGCGCTTCGCAGCCACGGGATCGCGTCCTTCGCCTTGCCGAGCGCGACGTCGAGCAGGTGCCCGAGGTTGTGCGCGTACCAAGGATTCGACGGAGCGCGCGTGAGCGCGTTGCGGTACGCGGTGACCGCGAAACGAAAGTTGCCGAGCAGCGTCTGGCAAAGTCCGAGCAGCGCCCACCCGCGATCGTCCTCGGCCCGATGCGCGAGCACCTTGCGCGCGTGAAGCGCGGCGCGCCACGGATCGCGCTCGACGAGGAGCTCGGACAAGTTGCGATGCGCGAAGACGCTCTCTTCGGTGCCTTCCTTCGCGGTGCGCGCGAGGCGATGGAGCATCGGCAGCACGTCGGTCGGGTCGAGCGCTCGACGAAGCGCCCACTCGACGTCCTGGCGAAGACGCTCCGCCTCCGGCTGTTTCGAGTCCATCGAGCTTAGGGTTTAGCCGCGCGGATCGGCTCGCGCAACCAAGGTTTCGCGCGATGAAATAGAGCCTTTTCCCTTGCGTTCGAATGAATTCGTCGTAAGGCCGCGCGCGCTCAGCGAAACGAAATCACGCGCTGCTGAACGAGCTCGCACAGGATGCGAAGGCAATCGAGCGGCGCCATTCCGCTCACGTCGAGGATCATCTCGACGCTCGACACGCCGTCGATGTGCGACAGCACGAACCCCGCGCGATGATCGAGCGACAGCCACCTCAGCTGGTTTCGCGCGATCAGCACGACCGGCACTTTGTCGAGCTGGCCGATGCGCGCCGTGTACATCTTGACGAGGACCTCGCGGCAGCTCTCGGCGCACGCGAGCGCCGCGGCGTTCGTCGGTTGCTCTTGGAGAATCTCGTCCGCGATCTGCATCGCGCCCGTGTAGTCGCCGAGCGCGTGGCGGTCGCGCATCTCGGTGAGGGGATCGGCACCGCGCTCGCGCTCCATCGCCTTCACCGCGTCGGGCGGAGGCGGCGCGGTCGGGTTGTCGGGCGGCTCGGGATGGTCCGGCGGAAACGACGGCGCGGCGCGGTTCGCCATCGACAGGATCGGCTCGAGCGGCGGCATCGATCCGCGTGCCGGCGGGAACGAGCTCATCTGGAGCGAGCGGAGCCGCGCGCGTTCGATCTCGCTCTCGTCCGTCAGCGTCTGCATCTTGTCGCGCGCCGGCGGCGGCAGGCTGAGCAGCGGCTCGTCGAGCGCCGCGTCGAACGAGACGTCGACCTCGACGGTCAGTCGATCGGATTCGTCGTCGGGTGGAACGGACTTCCGCTCGGAAATGGGCGCCGCCGGGCCGGCCTTCGCGGCCTGCTGACCTTTGTGCGGCGTCCGTTTCCTCTGCGTCACGCGCGTTCCCTTCAGTGGGCGTTCCCTTCAGTGGGTCTTCGCGACCACTCCTTTGAACATTCGGTGGGTGCGGGAGAGCCCTTCGATTTGCTCTTTCACCGCGGCGGCGTCGCGCTTGCCGATCGCCGTGCGCGCCTTGTCGACGATCGTGCGCGCCTTCTCGATCGCGTCGCGGCCGAAGTCGCTCGACGCGACGATCGTCTCGACTTGCGGGAAGAGGCGCTCGATTTCACCGACGAGCTTCTCGGCCTCTTGCTTCGCCGCCTCGAAATCCTCGGAGGTGCGGCGCTCGACCATCAAGTCCTTGGCGCCGTCCATCATCGCGGAGATCTCGTCGCGCGTGAGACCGCTCGACGCGGTGACCTCGATCGACTGCTCCTTGTTCGTCTCGAGATCCTTCGCGCGCACGCTGACGATGCCGTCGGCGTTGATCTCGAACGTGACCTCGATCTCGACCTCGCCCTTGGGTGCGCGGCGCAGGCCCTGGAGAATGAACTCGCCGAGGAGCTCGTTGTCCGTCGCCTTCTCGTGCTCGCCCTGCATGACGATGATCTTCACCGCGGTCTGATTCTCGCGGCTCGTCGTGAATGTCTTCTGCCGATGCGTCGGCACCGTCGTGTTCTGCGGGATGAGCTCTTCGAAGTACCCGCCCTGCGTCATGATGCCGAGCGCGTGTGGCGTCACGTCGAGGAGGATCATCTCGTGCTTTTGATCGACGAGCGCGATGCCTTGGATCGCCGCGCCGAGCGCGACCGCTTCGTCCGGGTGAACGCCCTTGCTCGGCTCGCGCTCGAAGAACGTCCCCACCGCCTGCTGGATGCGCGGCATGCGCGTCATCCCTCCGACGAGCACGACGTCCTCGATCTCGTCCTTCTCGAGCCGCGCGTCCTCGAGTGTCTGCCGGCAGATGTCGACGGTGCGCTCGATGAGATCTTCGCTCAGCTCTTCGAGCGTCTGCCGCGAGATGGCGCGCTGAAGGTGCAGCGCTTCGTTGCGACCGCTCGAGATGATGAACGGCAAGTTCACCTCGGTCTCGCGCACGCTCGACAGCTCGCACTTGGCCTTCTCGGCCGCGTCTTTCAATCGCTGGAGCGCCATGCGGTCTTGCCGAAGATCGATGGAGTGCTCTTCGCGGAACCCCTGCACGAGCCAGTCGATGATCCGCGCGTCCACGTCCTCGCCGCCGAGGAACGTGTCGCCCGCGGTCGCGATGACCTTGAAGACGCCGTGCTCGCCGATCTCGAGGATCGAAATGTCGAACGTGCCTCCGCCGAAGTCGTAGACCGCGACGGTCTTCTCCATATTGCGGCCGAAGCCGTACGAGAGCGCGGCCGCCGTCGGCTCGTTGATGATGCGGATGACGTCGAGCCCGGCGATCTCACCGGCGTCTTTGGTCGCTTGCCGCTGGTTGTCGTTGAAGTACGCGGGCACGGTGACGACCGCCTTGGTGACCGACTCGCCGAGGTAGTCCTCCGCGATGATCTTCATCTCTTGAAGGACCATCGCGCTGATCTCGGGGACGCTGTAGTCCTTGTCGCGGAGCTGGATGCGCACGTCGTGGTGCGGACCCTCGACGATCCGGTAGCTCGACGTCGCGACGGCGTTCTTCACCTGAGGCGAGTTCCACTTTCGACCGATGAGGCGCTTGGCCGCGTAGACCGTGTTCTCGGCGTTCGTGATGGCTTGGCGTTTGGCGATGTGACCGACGAGGCGCTTGCCTGCTTCGGTGACCGCGACCATCGACGGCGTCGTCTTGTAGCCGCCGCGGTTCGGGATCACGGTGGGGACGCCGTTCTCGACGATGGCGACGCACGAATTCGTGGTCCCCAAGTCGATCCCGATCACCCGCTCCATTGTGTTGGCCATCGGCCGCAGTCTCCGTGAGGGTTTTGCTACGTGCCGCCTTTGGCAACGCGCTTCAGTAGAGCCTGAATCGTATCATCCTGAGGAGAAAGCTGCGCTGCCGCCTCGAGCTCGCGCTTTGCGTTGAGCGTGAGGCCGGCCGCGAGGTAGACGTTCGCGAGGGTCACCTTGAGCTTCGCGTTCGCTGGTTCGAGCGCGCAAGCCCGCTGTCCGAGGCGCGCGGCTTCGTGGAGATCGCCCGCGGCGCGCACGATCGAGTTGGCCGCGCGTTCGTGGCAGTGCGCCTCGTCCGGTCGTGCGCCGACGACGCGGGACCAGGACCTCGCCGCGTCGGCCCAGCTCTCGTTCTTCTCTTCGTAGCCTGCTTGCCGCGAGTAGGTCTCGGCCAGGATGTTGTCGGCCGCGGCTTTGGCCTCGTCGTATTGGCGCTTCAGCTGCGTGTCGTTCGGCGACATCGTCACGGCCACGCGAAGCGCGTTCGTGGCGGCGATCGGATCGTTGGCGGCGAGCGCCTCCGCCGCGTTGTCCGCGTATTTTTTCGCCTGAAAGCCTCGCGCCGACGCGACGCGATCTTCGTAGCGCCTGCGCAACGCGGCCATCGCGTCGTCCGTCGTCGCATGCGGCGTCGCGCCTTTGTTGGCCGCCGCCATCGACCCCGAGGCGGTGCGTGCGGGCATCGGCCGGTTCCCCATCAACCGCCGCGCGAGCGCGTCGCGTCGCGCCTGCATGTCCGCCGCGGGAATGCTCGCGCGCTGCGGCGGCATGGGCGTCACGACGATCGGCGGCGCGTCCGCCTTTGGGATGCGCGTCTGCGCCGCCGCCTCGGTGAAGTCGAGCGGCGGAACCGACTCGGGCACCGCCTTTCGCACCGCTTCCTCGGCCGCCGCCATCTGCGACAGCACGTCCTTCAGCATGTCCTCGATGCCGCGCGATCGCTGCTGGTCGCCGAGGTATGCGTCGTACTCCGCGCGCTTCGCCTTGTCCGTGAGGATGTCGTGCGCCTGCGTCGCGCGCCCGAAGATAGTCTCCATCTTCAGCTTGAACGCGCCGAGCTTCTTCCGGAAGTACTTATCCGGGTGGAACGCGGAGGCGTACTCGAAGTACGCGCGCTTCACGGCCTTCTTGTCGGCGCTCGTCGGCACGTTGAGCACGCCGTAGTGATCGAGCCGGTCGAGACGATAGAAGAGGTCGAGGACGCGCTGGCGCACCGGCATCTCGAGCTCGACGTCTTCTTCGAGCTCGGCGGGATCGTACTTCGCCGGCAGGCTCGGACGCGCGATGGCCACCGCTTGCTGCGGCATCGGCGTGTCGATCCGCCGTGGCGCGGCGACCGGACGCGGCGCGGGCGACGGCGACGGCGCGCCGAACGTGATCAGCCCCATGCCCGCGAGCTTGTCGAGGATGGTTCGTAGATCGCGATCGGCGACGCCGGTCACCATCGACAGCTCGCCGTCGTCGAGGATGCCGTCGACGCGCGACAGGACGAACGCCTCCGCCGGCGCGAGTCCATCCGCGCGCGGATCACGCCTGCCCGGAGGGGCGACAGGCTTCGGGGTTCGTGCGCGATCGTCGGCCAAGCAATCGGAAGCATAACGTTATCGCGCAAGCTGCGCGATATTAGCCGAAGCGCGGGTGCATCCAGACCCACGCTTCGGGGAGCGCGCGGATACGGGCCGACAGCTCGTCGTTGATGCGCGAGGTCAGCATGCGCTCGGCGTCGGCGCTGCGATCGAGATCGCGCGCGTCGATGCGCGTCGCGGTCACCGAGAGCGCGCCGTTCGAATCGCGCGCCGCGGTGCCGACGACGACCGCGGCGCCCGTGCGGAGCGCGATGCGCGCGGGACCGACCGCGGTCGCAGCGAGGCGACCGAGGAACGGCACGTCGACCGAAGGGACGCGCGACCGCAGGTCCATCGGGACGCCGAGGACGCCGCCGTCCTTCAGCGTTCGCACGATGCGCGCGGCAGCGCCGGGAGCACCGCGGTAGATCGAGCGGACGCCTTGGCGCGCGCGGATCGTGTCGTAGATGCGCGAGAAGCGCGGATCGTAGGCCGCGCGCGCGATCGTCGTGAGCGGCACGCCCGCGGCGACGAGCGCGCCCGCGACGCGCTCCCACGGTCCGAGGTGCGCGGAGGCGAAGAGGACGCCGCGTCCTTCCGCGCGCGCTTCGGCGAGCACGTCGTGCGCGCGCGCATCGAGGGGCAGCACCGGCGGAAGCGCGCCGCCACGCAAGAGACCGAGCGCTTCGCCGAGCCACGCGCCGAGCTCGTCGTACGCGCGTCGAACGAGCGCCGCGCGATCGGTGAGCGACAGATTCGGAAAGGCGAGGGCGACGTTCTCGCGCGCGGTGCGGCGCGCGCTCCCGAAAAGGGCGTACGCCACGGCGCCGATGCCGCGCCCGAACGGCCGGAGCCACGAAGCAGGAAGCACGCCGATCGTCGCGAGCGCGCCGCGCGCCGACGCCCAGACGAGATCGTTCTTCAGCGACTGCGAGCGCGTCCATGCGCCGCCTTCGCGAACATCGTTCGATTCGCCGCGCGTCGTCGCGGTCATCGCGACGGGATCGGCGCGTCGCGATCGACGCTCGGCCCACCCGGGCACGAGCTGCACGTCGACTTCACGCGCTCCCGCGCCGTGCGTAGCTTCTTCTTCGCGTCGTCGCACCGCTGGACGTCGTCCGGTTGCTCGGCGAGATCGCAAAGGCGCACGGTCGCGCGTTCGAGCGACGCGAGCGCGCGGCACGCCGACGCGCAGTCGCTGTTCGATGCCGAGAGCTCTCGCTCGGCGCGGTCGAAGTCCGCGGACGCTTCGACGCGACGCTGCGCTCCGGGGCCCGGAACGCCGGGCGGCGCCGTGGCTTGCGACGTCGGTGCCGGCGGAGGGTAGCCCGTCGACGGCGCCATCTCGCTCTTCTGCGCGCCACCCGCCGCATTCGATGGCGTCATCGCGGACGGCGACGCTTCCTTCGCGCCGCCGCACCCCGCGCCGAGCGCGAGCCACGCGCCCGCGACGAGCGCGCAAGCCATCGCCTTGTCGCACCCGCGATTCCTCCACGTCCCCGATCGCGTCACTTCGCGCCTCCGTCCCCGAGCGTCTTGTCGATGACCTTCATCTGAATCCCGACGACCTCGTCGAACAGTTTGATGGCTCGAGCGCGCGCTTCCTTTGCTTCGTCCTTCTTCCCCGCGGCATCGAGCACCTTCGCGCGCTCCTCTTCGACGACCCCCTTCACCTCGAGGAGATGCCCACGAAAGTACGTCGGGTCCTTCGCGTGCGCGAGGCCCGCGTCGACGTCCTTCGCTGCAAGCTCGAGATCCTTCGCGCGAATGCGCAGCTCGGCGAGGCGCGCGTAGGCGTCCGCGAGCACCTCTTCGACCTCCGCGATCGGAGTCCCCGGATGCGGCGTCTTCATCGTGACGAGCTTTTGCAGCGCGTCGATCGCGCCGGAGAGATCGCCCGAGTCTTCGCGGACGTTCGCTTCGTGGTGACGCGCGCGCGCGGCCGAGAGAAACGCCATCACGTCGATGTCGATCGGCGTCCCCGCGTCCTCGCCGTGAATTCCTGCGCCGTCGTTGCCGCTCGGACGGCAGGCGCCCGTCGCGGCCGCGATGACGAGCGCCATCGCGAGCACGAGCGACGCCATGGCTGCTGCGATCGGCGTCCGCTTCATCGCACACCCCACCGCGCGAAGCGGTTCTCGCGGAGGTCCGCGCTGCGTGCCATCGCGATCCGATCGATCCGCGCGCTCTCTCCGCCGACTTGCGGGAAGCGCTCCGGGAAGAGCGACTGCGTCGAGCGCGTCACTGCGAGCTCCAGCGCGGCCGGCGCCGGCACGCGCATGTTGAAGAAGAGGAGGATGCTCGCCGCGACCGCGACGATCGCGCTCACGCCGAACGTCACGCGAATCAGGACGCCGCGCTGCTGCCTCTTCGCGCGGCGCGTCCCTTCGACGATCGCGCGCTCGACGATCGCCTCGTGCTCTTTCGGATCGATGTCGCGCGGCGCGTGCGCCAACGCGAGCGCGCGCGCGAGGTCCGCCTCCGCGTTCTCGCCAAGAGCCCGCGACGGATCCTCGAGCGCGTCGCGGAGGCGCGCCGACGCCGTGAGCTCTTCTTCGCTCGCGGGCGCGTCGGGATCGTCGTGCAGATCGGGGGGGTGTTTCTTACCGTCCATCTCGGGCCTCTTCGGACATTGCCTCGAGCGTCTTCTTCAGCGCGGCGATCGCCCGATGAAGTAGCACGTCGAAGGTAGCAGGGGACACCTCGAGCTCGGCCGCGACCTCGTCGCGGGGACGCTCTTCGAGCACGCGCATGCGAATGACGCGCGCGTACCGCGGGTTGATCTTGCCGAGCGCGGCCTCGACCTTGGCGCGTGCGGCGTCGCGATCGCGATGGTCGCTGAGGCGCTGGTCGACGGGCGTCGCGGTCGAGGTCGCGTCGACCTCGCGCTCGACGTCCTCGGCGTCCCAGATGACCATGCGCTTTCGCGCGCGGAGGGCGTCGAGCGCGACGCGCAGCGCGACCGTGCGAAGCCACGGGTAGAAGCCGACGTTCTGCCACGTGAAGCGATCGATCTTCTCGACGACGCGGGCGTACGTCTCGGAGAGCGCGTCCTTCGCTGCGGCTTCGGAGCCGAGGCGCGGGAGGAGCACGTTGCGGTAGAGGCTCGGTCCGTGACCGCTCAGCAGCTCGCCGACGGCGACCCTGTCGCCCGCTTGTGCGCGGACGACGAGCTCTCTTTCGCGCTCGAGCGCGTCGTCCCCCCCGGTCACGCGGGGAAGCATAGTCGACCAAGTGAAAGCCGTGGTGGTCACCTAGGGGAGAACGTCTGAAGGGGCGCGAGCTTACAGTTGGGGGCGCGCGGGCGTGGGCGGGCGTGTGGGCGTGCGCGAGCGCGTCCTCGTGGGCGAGCGCGTGCGCGTGGGCGAGCGCGTGCTCGTGGGCGAGCGAGTGCGCGTGGGCGAGCGAGTGCGAGTGCGCGTCTGGAAGACATGGGCTCGCTCGGCTTTCCCATCGTGCCGTCGTGCTCGGCAGCATCAAGGCCAAGCCGCCTTCGGCGGCGCTTCGCTTCGCTCGCGGCCTTGACGCTGCCTCCGCGCGACGGCGTGGCGGGGGCGCCTCTCGCGATTCCGCGCGGGGTGAACAGAGGAGAGTCCGATGCTGCGGGTCTATCAAACGATGATTGAGGTGCTTGCGATGCTTCGTGGAGAGCTTCCGCGGGTCGAGCGGTTCGACAACGACTTGGCGCGGCAGCTGCGTCGCGCGGCCGCCAGCGTGGCGCTGAACATCGCCGAAGGGAGCGGGTCCAGCGGCGGCGTGCGGACGCAGCGGTATCGCACGGCGCTCGGATCGGCGCGGGAGACCAACGCTTGTCTCGATGTCGCGATCGCGCTCGGCTATCTCCACCGGGTCGATGTCGAGCTCCGAAAGAAGCTCGACCTCGTGATCGGCGGGCTCGTCCGGCTGACGGCGTGAAGCGGTCGCGGCGGACGAGCAGACGTCGCTCGTCCGCCGCGAGGTAGTCTTGTCACTTGAGGCGAAGCGTTCGCTGCCGCGCCGCCGGGGGAGATCGAAACCGGGTGCTACGCTCGTCGTGATGGTGTGTCGTCGCCGCTGGCGCGTCGCGATTCTTCTCGCGGTGAGCGGAGTGCTCGCCACGGGCTGTGCGAAGAACTGTGCTCGCGAACAGCAGACGGCGAATCGCCTGAGCGGATCCATCGCCGTCTCGACGACCAATCTGATGGGCTCGGGAAGTTTTGTCGTCGATCGGCTCGACGCCGCATCGGACCTCCATCCGGAAGGCCTCAGCGCGTCGTTCGATGCGACTGCGGACGCGGTCGAAGTGGACTTCTTCCGGAACGCCTACGACATCCAGGCGGTTCTTCTCGTGGCAGTGGACGCTGCGTCCACTGCTGGCGGCACCGTCAAGCTGTGCACGTGCCCCGCGGATCATCCTCTGATGAGAGCAAGCCTCGCCCAGGGGGGAGGGGATTGCTCGGCAACCGATGTTCACGCCTCTCCCGAGTCCGTTCCAGAAATCTGCGACACGCTAGATGCGACCCTCACCGTCATCACTCACGTCGGCCGCACTTGCCAAAGTCATGGCGACAATTCGGCGTGTGCGGAGAAGCTCGACGTCGACGTCACCGTTCCACCAAAAGTTGGCGCACCCTTTTCCGGATCGTTCTCGGTGCGGCACGAGATCGCGGCGGTCCCTGAAACATGCCCATGGGTGGACAACTGAACGTCGGGGCGCCAAGCGCATCCGGTCGCGTCCATTGTCAGGGGCCCCGGCTTCGAACATCGCGTCGCGCCGAGCGTTCTCCGGGCGCCGGTGATTGATCGCCGCGTCGTGGCCGGCGTTGACCGACTTTCGGCGCCGGTTGGTCGGACGGCGGCGTCCCTTTCCCAAAGCGCGGCGTCCGTTCATCGAACGTCGATGTCGATTCTTCGCAACTCGGAATCGCTTGTCCCGACAAGAAGCAGTGAAGGCCGGAAGGTCGTCCTTCTTCTCGCTTCGGCGAGGAAACTTCTCCCCATAGCGAACAACGGAACAGCCATGTCTACGAAGCTCACCAAGAAAACCAAGAAAGTTCATAGCAAGTCGGCGACGAGCCGCGACATCGTCCTCGTCAATCCTCCGCTGACAGAGACGCGCACGTCCGAAGCGGCGCGCGCCTTCGACGCGAAGGCCATCATCGCCGCGCTCTTCGCGCACCTCGGCATCGACCGCAAAGCGTCGGTCGGCTCGTCGCTCAACATGACCAAGTCGGTACCGGTCGCGTTCATCGAGGAGGCTGCGTCCGTCAAGGACGCGCATCCGCATCTCATCAACGTGCAGTTCGACACCACGGCGGCGCGCAGCGCGATCGCATATGCGTTCACCAACGAGCCGGTCGCCACCGAGGTAGAGGCGCTGGCGCGTGGCATTCGTCACGCGATCGCGGAGGGTCAAGCCGAGGCCGGGAGCGCGGCGCTGGCCGTCTACGCGGCGATGAAGGCGATCGTCGATCGTCCGGAGGGCGCGCCGATCGCCGAGTCGCACCGCCGGATGTCGTCGATCATGAAGCAGCGACGCCGCAGCCGGAAGGCGCCGGAAGCGCCGGCAGCGACGACGGCGCCCGTGGTCGCGCCGACGACGACGGTGACCGCGGACACGACGAGCGGCACGACGACGCTCGACGTGAAGGCGACGCTCGGCACGAAGCCGAACGCCTGACGCACGCGCGCGCCTTCGCCCACCGCGGGCCGCGAGACCGATGCGGGCGCGACGGCGGCGCGCTACGGTGCCGGGCGTGAAACACACGCTCACGCCCGTCGCGCTCGCCTTCGCGCTCGCGCTCGCCCCCGCGCCCGCGCTCGCCCAACAGCTCTCGATCC
>JAYVXB010000583.1:0-13376 GCA_043785585.1 Deltaproteobacteria bacterium
GCCACGCTCACCCATGCCTTCAACGCGAGTCCGGCGGACGTGTACGGGATCTCGCGTGCGCCCGCGGGCGGCGCGCTCGGCGTGAAATCCTGCGGTGCGGGCTCATCGTGCGCGAGGCGCGTTTTGAACTGCGCCCGCGCTTCGGTGTAGTCGTCGCGCGGTTTGACGCGACAGCCTGCCTGCGTCGACGCGACGATCAGCGCCCCTACGAGCATCACCCGCGCTCTCTGCATTCGCGATCTCACTGCCTACTCGACTACTCGATGCGGACGCCGCTCGCACCCTCTGAACGGGTGACGCAATCAAGCTGGTCGGCTCCAGGGGGCGGCGTTCGGCGGCAAGTATCTCTACTTCGCTCGTAGCGAAGCTCGCCCTTCCCGCGGAATCTCACTGACACTGCGTCCCGTGGGCTGCGCAGTAGTCGCCGCAGTTCACAGTCCCGCGCGGGCAGACCAGGGGCCGCTCACACGAGTTCGCGATGCACTTCAGCGGGGCGCTGCACCCGCCGCAGTCGAGCGTGCCGCCGCATCCGTCGCTCATGCGGCCGCAGTCGGATCCCCCCGCGCAGGTGAGCGGAACGCACACGCACGCGCCGCTCACGCAGCTGAGGCCCGGCTGGCAACCGTCTGGGTTTTGCGTCCCGCACGCGGCGTGGCAGGTGTTGTTCGGGAACCAATTGCCGTAGTACTTGCAGTCGTCCGCCATGGGCGCGACCGCCTGGACGTGCGCGAGCGACGCGTACGCGATGAGCTGCTGTCCGGGCCGAACGAGGCTCGCGTCGTGACAAAGGAGATCGTTGGAGTACTGGTTGACGAACGCGTTGCCGAGCGCGATCGGCCCGAGAAGCTCGTACTGGAGCGTCGCCTGATTGAGCTGCAGCATTCCCGATCCGCTCGAGCCGTGACAGCCGGGCACATCCGTCCACACGACGTCGGCTCCCGTAACCGGTGTGACCTTCTTGTGCGGGGTGAACAGATCACCGTTGCGCCATACCGTGGATTCGAGCTGCACGAGCTGGTTGTACTCGATGCCATTCTTCGCGCCGAAATAGTGCAGATTGCCGGCGTACGCGCCGCGGATCGAATAGTGATTCAAGAAATCCGTCGCGAGCGTCCCCGCCGGCGGATCCGCGTAGATCTCATGCGTCCACCGCATGAAAGGCTCGATGCTCGGGTTGTCGCTCTGGGCGACAGCGAGGTAACCATAGCCTTTGCTGGTCACGGGCGTGTCGCAACGCACGAGCGCGACGTCGCCCGTCGGATCATTGCAGTTGATCTGCGTTCCGTTCGCCGTACCGCATCGAACGACGACGCGGCAGGTGAAGCGATCGACCATCGATTCATAATCCGGAATACGCCCGTGCGTGATTCCCCACGACGTCGTCGACCAGGCGCCAGAGAGCTGCTCCGCGGCGCCCCAAGGAACGCCGTTCGGCTGCGGCTTGTACATCTGAACGGTCACCCGATCGCGGTTCGTGTCGATCACGGAGTCGCCAGCGACACAATGGCCCGCCGTCACCGCGTAGCTCGGCGCGATGAAGGTGATTCCGCACGAGAACCGGATGGCCGTGCCGTCGGCCGTGTACTGCTGCGCGCCGTTCGCATCGAGGGACGCGGCGAACACCGTGCCCGTCGCATGCTGGGCGCCGACGTCGGGGCCGTAGCCCATGGCCGACACGGACGCGTACGACAGGTTGCTCCTCTGGATCGCCTCCGACAACGCTGCCGCGCCCTCGTCGGTCGGTGTGGCGGCGCAGGCGGCAACCGTGACGCCGAGGGAGAAGCAAAGTGTTGACGCCATCGTCCTTCGCATTTTGAAGCCTCCTGTCTGGTTGCTCATTGGCAATACTGCTTCAAGGGAATGCAAACTCCATCGCCGCAATCTTTGGTACCCCGCGGGCAGTGATGGGGTGGCGGGCAAGGCGCCAGAGGCATCGGGACCGCGGTGAGCTCCGAGCAATAGCGCCCTCCCGCGTCCGACGTGCACACGCGGTAGCTCACGCTCCCGGACGCCTGCGTCGGATGGTCCGTTTCGTAGACCAAATATTGCGACGTGGCGGTGGCCGCGGGGACCGTCGCGAATGGCGTGATCGAGCCGTCGCCGTTCTGTCGCTCGAACACCATGTCACCCGGCCCCGTCTCGGCGAAGCAATCGATGGCGACGCCCTCCGTCGAACACCCCGGATAGACACTGCACCTCGGCGGCGCGGGGAGCTGCAGGGCGCAATAGCCGGCGCCGTGATTTACCCAATTCTGTTGAATGAGGTAGTCGTACGGACCGAGGCGCATGTTCGCCATCGCGCCGTTCGCGGCCGTGTACGTGCTGCCCCACTGCCAAGCGCACTTGTCAGCGTTCTCCCAGCCGTTGGCGTCCGTCCACGAGCCGATGTCCGGATCCGTCGTCGACTCTTCGAGCTCGTGCGCGACGATGGTCGCCATGATGTCGCCCGCGACGTTGCCGTTCGGAGACGTCCAGTTGCCACCGTTCGGAATGCACACTGTCGGGCAGTGATTCGGATTGCCGACGAACGAAAACTTGATGTCGGTGCCGTCGAGCGACATGTTGTCGTGCCAGCCGCAGTAGCCATGGCAGTCCTGGCCACAGAATTGCCCGCTTACTCCGTTGGTCTGACCGATTTCGGCTGACGTCAATACGAAATAGACACCATTGGCATCGAGCGGTAGCCCGCCGCTATGGACCGCGTCCCTCACGATTTGCTGAATGGCCCCGAAGGACAGATTCGTCCCGTAGGGCGCTCGCTCGGCCGTCGACGCCGAACCGGCGTAGCGCACCTGACCGCTCACCGGCCCGTTGCTGCCGGGATAGGTGGTGTTGATCATGAAGTAGGGAGAGCCACCGATCGCCGACGCGAAATTCGTGAGGACCGTCTTCTCTGGGGCATGCTGATCAATCGGATCCCAGTTGCCGTACCAGATGTAATAGACGTTGACGGTGCCCGTGATGACGGGGCCGTTCGACGGGTTCGACATCGGCGTCGGGGGCGGGGCGGGAGGGCACGTGGGAGCATCGGCGTGTGCTGGCGGGCGCATGCCTTCGGGCGGTCGGTGCGGCGACGACGTGCGGAGGCCCGACGCGACGCTCGCGTCCTCTGCGGGCGCGACGGAACATGCGAAGAGGAAGAGCGGGAGCGATGCGGCGAACGCGTGGCGGAGAGCTTTTGTCATCACCGTGTGTCCCTTCGGAGTTCCACATCCTGAAGACACGTCGAAGCCTCCGATGTCTCACCAATCGTGGAAATAACCCGCCGAGGGCAAACCTCGACGCCCCGCAATCGGGTGATACGTGGTCGAGGTCGGCACGGCGGACGGCTCGAAGGCTTCGGCCCTCTTCGCGGACCGGTGCCCGACTTCTGGTGAAAACGCGTGAAAGACGTAGGGATTGACGACCAGCGCGCCCGTCCCGATGCTACGAGCGAGCGTAGAATGCCCTCATGCCCGCGCTTCGCGGACTCGTAGACACGGCCGCAGCCGGCGCAGCGACCTGCGACCGCCTCGCCGCCGAGCACGCCCTCTGCGTCCAACTCGCGCCCCGCATCCGCCTCTACGGCCTCCGTCACCTGCGCGACGAAGCCGCCGCAGCCGATCTCGTCCACGAAGCGCTCATCATCCTGCTCGACGCCGTGCGCGCCGGACGCATCGACGATCCCGAGCACGCCGTCCGCAGGCGCCGTGCTGATTGCCTGCCAGCGCCACTTCGTCGAGCGGTTGCCGCCGGACGTCGACATCGTGGTGCGCCGCACGCACCGCGCGGGTCGCGAGAGCGTCGATACGTACACGGTTTTGCACAGGGTCGGCTGAGGGGCGGAGAAACCTCCGAATTCGTGTAACGCGCGCGAGCGACCGGGCACGACGGGGTATCCAGGGCAGGTTCCTCGAGGGACCGGCCGGACCCATCCCAACGCTGAGGCCCTCCATGCTCCAAGCTCAATCCACCACCGCGCGTCTCGTGACGCTCGCCGACAAGCGCCGCGATCGCGTCACCATTGTGGGGCTCGCCATCGGCGGGATCTTCGGGATGGCCGGTTCGTTCGTCCCGCATGCGCCGCTGCGTCAGCTCTTCTGGACGTTCGACGGCGTGGGGATCATCGTCGCGGCCGCGCTGCTCGCCGTGAAGTTCTTTCGGAAGGGCAATGACACGCTCGCGGCGAGCTTCCTCGTCTTCCTTGCCGGCGAGAGCCTGTTGCTCTCGAACACGGCCGCGGGGCTCGAGGCGAGCCGCGCGTCCTTTGCCAGCGGCGTCGCGCTCTGGGCCGCGTGCCTCGTCATGACGAGCGTGACGAACGTCTTCCCGAAGTGGAGCCGCGTGACCGGCCTCGTGGCGGCCGTGCTCTTCGCGGTGACCGCGGTGAAGATCGCCCTTGGCGACACGATCGTGGCGACATCCGCGCCGCTCCCGTCGGCGGGCTATCCGTTCCTCGTCCTCACGTTCGTCGGGTGGATCCGCACGCTCCTTGCGCCGAGTGAGAGCTCGACTGCGCCCGAAGATCTCGAGACCGCCGGCGCGCGCGCGACGGGATGATTGACGCGCCCTCGCCGCCTCCCCCCGAGCGTCCATATTCTGACCCGTGCGAGCTCGTCGTCCCGCGATCGTTCTCGCGCCCGCTCGCGCAAATCGAATTGTCTCCCGCTGCGTCCGTCTAAGCCGTATGGCGAAGGTGTCCATGCGAAAGCTCGTCACCGTTCTCACCGCCTCGGCGCTCGTCGCGATCGCGAGCACGAGCGCCTCGCTTCCTCCGCGTCCGCCGGACGGCCCTCCCGATCCGGCCGAGCCGAAGCCGAAGCCGCCGAAGCCGCCGAAGCCGAAGCCACCCGAGCCGCCGCCGCCCGCGTGCACGGGTTGGCCGTGCGAGGTCTCGCCGTACACCGGCTTCCTGCCGCCGGCGTTCGAGCAGCTCCGCATGGAGAAGCTCGGCTGCGAAAAGCCGTTCAAGCACGGCGGTGGTCTCCAGCGCGGTGAAACGGGATGGGTCGGCTACAGCTGTCCCGCGTCCGTCGCCAGCCAATTCCAGGCGCTCCCCGCCGACTTCTCCGATCGCTGCCTCAAGAAGCGCGCGGGTCGCGTCTACGTGCCGGTGTTCCGCGCGAGCTGCTCCATCGAGCCGTCGGACAAAGCGTTCCCCCAGGCGCAGCAGCTCGGCTGCGACCCGCCCATCCGGTACTCCACCGGCGGCGACTCGTCCCCCGTCTACTACGGCTCGTACTGCCCCGACACCGAGGCCGTTCGCAAAGCGACGAAGCCGAGCTTGGGATTCCCGGCGCTCTACTGCGACGGCTGCCTCGATGTCCCCGCCGGAAAGATCTTCAAGGTCTGGCTTCGCACGATGGGTCCGAACTGCCCGAACGGCTGCCCGTCGGCCGGAGCGATGGCGATGTAAGTCGGCTTGCGTGCAGCGCGCGATCCTCTGCCGGCTCTTTCGTCACCTCGCGATGACGTCGTAGCTCCCTTTGCTGCGCTTGAGGACGCGGTACCCGACCTCGTCTGCCTTGTCGATGCGGAGCGCGATCTCGTCTTTGCCGTCCCCGTCGACGTCGCCGTGCGTGAAGAAGGAGTAGCCGCACACGTTCTTCTGTTTTGGTTGCGGCCGAAAGAACGGCTTCCACACGCCTTGGGCCTTCTCCACGAGGACCACGACCGCGCCTTTGTCGGTGCAGCTCCCTTTGTCGCTCGCGGCGAGCTTCGTCTGGGCGATCGCGATGAAGCTCTCGCCGTCGTGGAAGACGACGACGTCGACCTTCTCCGGCGCGTCGCCCTTCTTCGGCGTGAGCGCCGCGAGCGCGGCGGCCTTCGCGTCCGCGAGCTGCTTGTCGGTGGCCGTCGGGCGCACTTTGGTTTCCTTCGCGGCGGCGTGCGCGATCTCCCGATTCACGCTCAGCAAGAGGCAGTGCTTCGCCTTCGATCCCGAAACGAAGCGCCCCGTGAGCTCGCCTTTGTCTCCGACGTCGGAGAGCTTCCACGTCGCCGCGCCGCCGTCGCAGATCGCGCTGAGCGTCTTACCGACGAGCAAGGCCTTGTTGAGCTTCGGCGCTCCGTAGAGCTTCTCCCCGACGCCGTCGGTGATGACGCCGAGGATCGGCGGCCGCTTGGCTTTCGCCTTCGCGTTGGCGGCGCCGGCGTCGGTGACGACGGACGAGAAGACGGAGATCGCGGCGAGGACGAGGACGGAGGGGACGGTGCGGCGGGACATCGGGGTTGTGTGTTAACCGAGATCGGGCGCGAGGCAAATGCTCTGGGCGAGATACGATCAACGCACCTGCAGGTTCGCGGTGTACGTGAGCGCGCGCCCGCGCATGCCGTACGGGAACGTCTCGACTTGAACCGTGACCTGATGCACTCCCGGCGTGAACGCCGTCGCCTGCCTCACGTGGCTGTGCCCGTTCGAGATCGTGCGTCCGAAGCGCGTCGTGATCGGAGCACCGCGGCCCGGGCCGCTCACGCTCACGCTCAGCAGCCTCACCGGACGCGAGAACGAGTGCTGCAGAATGAGGACGTGCTCTCCGGTCGCTGCGTCTTGCGTCGTCGCGACCTCTTTGATGACGGCCTCGGGATCGCCGGGCTCGGCGGGGTGAGCGACCATGATCACGCCATTCGTGCTCACGTGAGGGATGTACGGGAACGCGATGGCGCCATAGCCCTGCGACGCAAAGAACGACTCGTATGTCCAGAAGAGACGCCCCGCCATGAGCGGTGTGGGGTTGGGCAAATACGGCCAATCGGTTCCGAAGCTGTTCTGAATGAGGAACGCGCCGCTCGGGCCGAGCCCATCGTCGAAGCCGACGATCACCTGGCCGTGCCCCGAGCCGGCGATGAACTGTTTGGGATTGAAGGCGCCCTTCGTCATCGCCTTGCTCGGATCGCTGAGATCGTTGGGCACGAGCCCCGAGAACGCGATCGCATGTCCGGTGAGCAAGTGGTGCTTGAAGAGCTCGAGGAACGCGGCCTTCCCGTTCAAGAAGTTCGGCAGCGCGTAGAGCGATCCGAGGCGAAACTTCGAGATGCCCGCGTAGTCGGCGAGCTTGATGTCGACGCCGTTGGGGTTGGAGGCGGTCTTCGCCGATACGGACGCGCAGTCCGGCTTGTAGGGCACTTGCAATTCGCTCGGTGCGCCGCCTTGCACGAGGAGATCGAGGTAGTCGAGCGCCATCGAGCCGCCGCATCCCATCTTGCCCTCTTGATTCGTGAGCCACGCGAAGAGCCACGCCGCGCTGATGCGGTTCGCCGCCGGAGTCGGATCGAAGCCGCCGATCGGACCGTTCGCCGCGGTGTACGTGCCGAGGCAATATCCGAACGACTGCGCCTCGCAGGTGCCCGGATAGCCGAGCGACGCCGGCGTTCCTTGCTGCGACACCGGCGGCAAGTTGGAGAGGATGTGACGCGGCTTGGCCTGCGTCAGAGTCGCGCGCAGCGAGGGGTGCGTGGTGGTGAGCGAAGCGAGAAGCTGCGGCTTCAGCGCTTGCGGCGCCGCGTCGAACTCCGCGCGACTGAGGAGAGATCCGAAGTGACCGCCCGGATCCATTTTTCCGATCGTCGGCGGATTGGCCGCCCACGCGAACCGCGATCCGAGACCCGCGGCGCCCGCGATCGCGCCCGCCGAGACGAGGAAATTGCGACGCGACAGCGACGAAGACGGCTTGGTCATGAGATGTCCCCCGTGGGTGGGTGCGCGCTACCGCGAACGTCAGACAAGGATAGACGCGCTGGCCGTTCAAGTATTCAGAGCCGTTCCACGACCGGTGTTTCATCCCGTGCACCAGGCGCCGAAGCGGTGGGGGCAAGAACGACGCGGCGGTCGCGCGCCTACTTCCGCATGAACTTCATGTACGCGACCGCTGCCGCGGCGATCGCGATGATGACGAACAGAATCAGCGGCAGCGCGCTCTTCTTCGGCGGCGCGGGGGGAGCGGACGACGCTTTTTTCTTCGGCTCCTCCGCCGCCGGCTTCGCCTCGGACGACGCAGCCTTCACCTTACCCGCGGACTTCTTCGCGAGGGCTTTTTGTTCTTCCGCTCGGGCGCGCGCTTCCTCGGCGGCCGCTTCTCGCGCGGCGATCTTTTCTTCCTCGGCCTTCGCGGCCTTCGCCGCCTTCTTCGCCGCCTTCGTCTTCCGAGCCTCTTCGGCGATCTCCGCCTCGACGTCGGCCCGCTTGGGCACTTCGGATTTCTTCGGCTCTTCGAGCTTCGCCGGCGCATCGGCTGCCTTCTTCGCAGCATCGGCCTTCGCGGCCTCCTCGCCTGCCTTCTTCGCAGCATCGGCCTTCGCGGCCGCATCGGCTGCCTTCTTCGCCGCGTCGGCCTTCGCAGCCTCCTCGGCCGCCCTCTTCGCCGCGTCCGCCTTCGCGGCCTCCTCGGCTGCCTTCTTCGCCGCATCGGCCTTCTTCTTTTCGGCCTCCGCGCGCGCGGCCTCCTCCGCTTGCCGCTTTGCCTCGGCGGCCCGTCGCACTTCTTCGACCTTGCGCTTCGCTTCGTCGGCGCGCCGAGCGTCCTCGGCCCGTCGGGCTTCCGCCGCTTTGCGCGCCTCCGCGAGCTTGCGCTCCTCTTCGGCTTTGCGCGCGGCTTCCGCCACACGCGCCTCTTCGGCTTTGCGCGCCTCGTCCGCCTTGCGCGCTTCCTCTGCTTTGCGAAGCGCCTCGTCGTCGCGCGGCTTCGGCGCCTGGTACGTCACGCCAGCGGGCAGCTCGACGCCCGGCAAGACGATGCGGTACGTGCCGTCCTTCCAGCCGATCATGTTCGTCACGGCGATGTCGCGCGAGTCGCCGCCGCAGCTCACGTCGGTAAGCTCGCCCAGCACGTAGTTCGCGACGCCGGTGATGCCTCCCGAGCGAAGCTCGACCACGCACGTGAGCGCGTGATCCTCGCAGTAGCGAAGAATCTCGACGGGCGCGTGCTCGTTGAGACCGCCTTCGAACGCGACCGCGAGCCCCTTCGACTCGGGGAGGCGTACGTGAACGTCGATGGTGACGCCCTTCATGCCGCGGAGCTTCGCCAGCGCCGCGTCTCCCGTCACCGTTCCGATGCGCGACTCGTCCAGGACGCCGGCCACGAACGATATCTGGCCGAGCCCTTCGTCGCTGCGCACGAAGACGACTCCCGTGAAACCTGCGCGCTTGCAGCGATCGATGACGTCGTGAAGCAGCGACTCGTCCTTGCTCATTCGGTAGCCAGTCTCTCCGCGAAAAAGTCTTCGTCAGGCATCGGGCCGCGCGCCGATTTGGCGCGCGCTCAGGAAGCCTACTCGATGAGGTCGACTTCGACCTCGACCTCGACCTCGACGGCCGGCGACATATAGAATCGGTCCTCGCATGGTCGCTCCCGGATCGATCTCGCTGGCGAGCGACGCGGAGCTCGCGAGCGCTGTGATCGGCGCGGGTGGGGTAGGTAGCCCGGCCGCGGAGGCGGAGCTGTGCCGGCGCTTCGGGCGCCGCGTCCGACTCTACGGGCGGAGTCGCTTGCGCGACGAGAGCGCCGTGGATGATCTGGTGCAGCGGGTGATGCTCGTCGTGCTCTCGAAGCTTCGCGGCGGTGAGGTCCGCGAGCCCGATCGCATCGACTCCTTCGTCCTCGGGACGGCGCGCATGGTGACGCGCGAGATCTCGCGCCCGCGCGACCACGCCGAGCTCGACCCGGAGATGCCCTGCCTGCTCGCCGAGACACGCCCCGACGCGCTCGAGGTCGCGAGGCTCGCCGAGTGCCTGAAAGGCCTCGCCGAGCGCGAGCGCACGGTCGTGTCGCTGACCTTCTTCCACGAGCAGAGCGCCACGGAGGTCGGCGAGGCGCTGGGGATGCAGGCTGGCAACGTGCGGATTACGCGCCACCGCGCGCTCGGGCGCCTGCGAAGCTGCATGGGCTTGGGCGCCGAGGAGGTGATCTCATGAGCCTCCCGTGCCAGGCCCCCCTCCCGTTCGAGGCGCTGCTCGCCTACCACGCGCGTGAGCTGTCCGAGGACGAAGCCGAGCGCGTCGAGGCCCACTACTTCTCGTGCGCGCACTGCACCGAACAGCTCGAGGTCGTGTCGCGACTCGACCAGGGCGTCCGCGACGTGGTCCGTGGCGGCCATCTCATGACGAGCACCACGATGGCGATGGTCGACCGCGCGCGCGCGCAGAGGATCATCGTGCGCGAGTACCGCACCGACCCGCACGAGCACGTCGACTGCACGGCCGGCCCCACGGACGATCTGCTGGTCACGCGCTACGGTGGACTCGAGGGCATCACGTCGGTCGACGTGCACTTCCGCGGGACGATCCTCGGCACCGACCAGGTGATCGAGATGGAGCTCGCCGACGCGCCCGTCGATCAGCGCACCGGCGATCTCGTGCTGGTCGCACCGGGCGCCATGAACCGCAGCTTTCCGTCGCTCGAGATCGAGATCCGCCTCACCGCGCACGTTGCGGGCGGATCCCGCGAGGCGGGTCCGTACTACTACCACCACCGCCCGTGGGATCTCCTCGACGACGCCGAACGACAGCGACGCGGCGGCCGCTGACTCGTGCTCAGGCGCGGAATGCGTCGGCGATCGCCTTGGTGTCCACGTACTCGCGATGGGCGGTGATCTTGCCGTCTCCGATCGTGAACACGTGCGTGAAGTGGGCCTTCCAGTCGCGGCCGGTCTCGCGCGCCGTGCCCTCCTCGTAGCCCATCACCACGACCGTGTCGCCGTCGGCCACGGAGCTCCTGGGCTCGAACGTCTTGAGCGAGGCCGCCGTGCCGAATGCCTGGAAGAAGCGCTGGACGTGGTCGTGCCCGCGACCCTCGCCCGACCAGGGCGCGGCCCCGGGCACCGCCCATTCGATGCCGGTGTCGAGCGTGCCGAGCAGGCTCGAAAGGTCCCCCGTGCCGAACGCGGCGTACAGGCGCTTCACAGTGTCCAGGTTCTCGTGGTTGCTCATCGTCATCTCCATGGTTGGCTTCCCGTGGCGCGTTCTGCGCTCGGTGATGGAGGGATGTGCGCGCAGCAAGACCGAGCGTTACAGGCGCCCTTCGCTTTCTTCTTTCTGTCGCGAGACACCTCGCTCCTCCCCCATCGCCGACACCAGGAACGCTGGCGATGCCGGCGACGCTTCTGCAGATCGCGACCGAAGGCGAAGCGATCTTCCGCGCGAAGCTCGCCGAGGGCACGACGCTCGCGTACGACAGCCGCGCCGGCACGTTCGCGCTCACGCTCGGCACGTCGTCGGTGAACGCGCCGAGCGCGCCGAAGAACGTCCTCGTCGACGGGCGAGCGCAGGACTGAGGACGCCGCCGAAGCCGATCGACGCGCATCTGGTATTCGTCGTCGATCATGGCGCGCGTCACCAATCGCCAGCTCGGCAACGTCGGCAACCTCGGCGACGTCATCAAGCATGCCGCGCTCGTGGAGCTGGCCGCGCTCCTCGCTCGGGCCTACGAGCGTGTGAGCTTCGTCGACACCCACGCATTTCAGATCCACGCGCCGCTGGCCGACCGGGCGCGTTGGGTGCGCGAGGTGGACGCGCTCGTCGGCCGCCACGTCGCGTACGCGAGATACGCGGAGCTCGAGCGCGCGGCGCTCGCGCGGGACAACCACTACCGCTGCTCGTCGGGGCTCGTGCTCGAGACGCTCGGCGAGAAGCGCGCGTGCGCCGTGCTCGGCGAGGCCAACGCGGCGAGCCGCGCGGAGATCGCCGCGCAGATCGCGACGGAGCGGATCGCGAACGTGCTCATCGCGGAGGGCGCCGCACGTGTCGACGACGGCATGCGCGTGCCGGCGGGGGGAGCGCTCCTCGTCCACGTCGATCCGTTCGCGCTCTCGGCGGTTCTCTGGTCGGAGATCGCGCCCGCGCTCGACGCGATGTGCAGCCGCTCCGCGGTCGCCATCGTCGTCGTGTATCGCTACTCGAGGAGCGCCGCGGCGCCGTGGCCGACCGCGCCGGCCGGAACGACCGGGCCGGTCGCGACGACGCGCGGAGGGCCACACGAAGTCGCGGCGTACGCCACCGCGGGGATCGCCGGCGCGGTGCGCGAGGTGTGCGCATCCCTCGGATGGCGGGACCTCACGGTGTCGCGCGAGCGCGCATGAGCCCACAACCGAGCGCGCGCGCCATCGTCAGGGCAGCGCCGCCCACGTTCCCAGCATCGCGCATCCGGCCTGCGCTTGCATCGGATCGATCGGGGTGTAGTAGCAAGTCTCGGTGGTGATGCCGTTCACCATCTCCGTAGGCGTGCAACAGCCGACGAGGTTGGCCGTCGTGCAGCCGGTGCCCGGCGTGCCGTTGCACGCGGACATCAGCGGGCCGAGCTGCGCCGGGGAGACGTTCTTCCATTCGTAGCAATGGAGGTTGCTCCCGTTCATCCCGAAGCACGAGAAGGTCGTGTTGCCGCCATCGCTCGCCGCATCGATTCCACCGCCGCCATCCGAGCCGCCGTGGACGCACGGCCCGTTGCCTGGGCCAGGCGCGCTCGGCAGAATCCAATCGCCGTGGAGGGCATCGCAGTTCGCTTGCGAGGAGGCGGCGCCGGGCGAATTCATCGGGATGACGTATCCCGCGTAGTACCTCACGATCTGCTGCGCGACAGTTCCGCCGTAGAGAACGCAGCTTCCGACGAGGTCTGTGGCGCGGCAAGGGATGCTCGAGTACGTGCCGTGGATGGCGGCGCACGAGCTCTGCCCCTCGGCCGGGGTGAACCCGCCCTGGTAGTCCTGGCAGCACACGTCCGCGGAGCACCCGCTTTCGACGCCGCCGTTGCAGCTACCGGCGACGCCGCAAGCGCTTCCTCCGTCCGCGACGGGTCCGCCTCCACCCGGCGGGCAGCCGACAAGCGAGGCGGCGATGCCGAGAGCCAGCAGAGCACGTTGCAACGAGGCGTTCTTCGTTGCGCTGATCTTGGGCGACATGGCCTTAGGGTGGTTTTTCGAGTGCACCGCGGCAATGGTCAATTCCGTGACCCCGACGAGCGACGTTGGATCACTTCGCGCACGCGCGTGCGCGTTCAAGCCAGAACATTTTGGCCGGTGGGCGGCATCGAATCAGAGCTTCGCTCGTCAAAGCTGGTAAGCAACGCGCATTCCGAGGAGGAAGCCATGGGAAATCTCCCGTCACACCGGGCCCGCGTCGTCGGGTCGGTCGCCGCTGCCATCGCGCTCGTGAGCGCGCTTTCGAACGCGCAGCCGAACGGACAGATGAGAACGCCGGCTCCGCCGCCTCCGCCGACCGGCGCTGCGCTCAAAGCGCCGGCGCCGCCGCTTCCACCCAGGCTTCGCCCGGTCACCGTCGCTCCGGCGCTGAACGCGACGTTCGCCAACAAGAAGAAGTACGACGCCAGCAAGCTCCAGAACCTCGCGCGCGTCGACGCCGGCGGCGTCTTGCTCAAACAGCATGGGCGCGAGTACCGCCTCCTCGCCGA
>JAYVXB010000584.1:0-13352 GCA_043785585.1 Deltaproteobacteria bacterium
GATCGACCACGACCCGCTCGCTCGCCGGATCGTCCGGAGACGCCATCGTCACGAGGAACGGGTGCTGCTTCGGTGGCTCGTCCTTGAGCGCGAAGAGGAGCTTGCCGCGCGCGCGCAACGAGAAGCGATCGACGGACGCATGGTTGAGGAGCGCAGCGACGCGCTCCTTCACCTGCGGACGCGCCGCCAAGCCATCGAGGTGGGCGCGCGCGTATTGGTTCTGCGCCATCGTCCAAAGGCGCACTTGCGGATCGGTCGCGTTCTCGAGCCAGCGGTAGTCGTCGGTGACCTTGACGCCGAAGTACTCGTCGACGACGGGCACGCGCGCGGCGACGGGAGCCTTCGACGCGGGGTCGGGCGCGGCGTCGGGCACGGCGGACGACGCGATCGGCGGAGTGATCGGACGCGGGCGCGCGGGCGGTGGCGCGCTCGGTGCGCAGTGCGCGGCGAGCGGCGCGAGGACGAGAGCGGCGAGAGCGAGGCGGGAAGGGGTTCGGAAGTGCATCGGCGCTCTGGCGTAGCACGTCACCCGAACGCCTTGCGTACCTCTTCGTGCTTTGCCACGAGCGCGAGCGCCCGCAAAAGGAGCGTCTTTCCCGGCTCCATCTTGTGCCACGGCGACGCGCCGCTCGGATGCGGCAGAGCGATCACGTCGACGTCGGCGTCGAGCCAACGCGCGCGCCGCGACGTGCCGATGATCGCGTCGAGCTTCCCGTCGTACGCGAGCACTTGCTGAATGGCGAGCCCGCCCACCGCGAGAACGAGGCGCGGCTCGAGGATGGCGACCTCTCGCGCCAGCCACGGACGGCAGCGCGCGATCTCGTCGCGATCCGGTTTGCGATCGCCGCCGCCCTTCGCCTTCCCGGGAAAGCAGCGCGCGACCGCGGCGATGTAAACCTTCGCGCGAAACTCGTCTTCGGTGACGCCGACCGATTCGTGAAACCATCGGAAGAGCGTCCGCCCGGCGGTCCACGCGAACGGTCGTCCGAACGATCCCTCCTTCGGTCCCGGCGCTTGTCCGACGAGGACGATGCGGCTCGCGATTGGCGGACCGTGCACGACGGGGCCGATCATGTTCGGGCAGGCGCGGCATCCGTCGAGCTCGCCGTGCATGAGCGTGAGCGCGGTGCGCGTCTTCGCGGTCATGGTTTTGCAGTACGACGGAACACGACGGTGCGTCGCGTTTCTTTCGGCGCGCTCGGCGGCGGCGCGGTCGTGAGCGACGCGTGCTCGAACGGCTTCAACGGAACGATCCGCGGATCACCGGAGAGATCCCACGGCGCGCCGTTCGTGTACGCGAGAAGCCACGGCGGCTTCGGTTGCGTGCCGACCGCGACGATCGCGTCCTCGCCCGCGCGTCCGAGCACGTCGACGCCCTTCGCGGTCTCGGTCGCACCGCCGAGAATCGTCGGAGCGAACCCCGCCGCGCCGAGGCGTCGCGCGACACCGAGGAGCGCGAGCGCACCGCTCAGCGCATCGGGCTCGTGCATCGTCGCGAACGACGACATCCAGAACGGCAGGGGCGCGTAGGCGAGCCCGACCTTCGCTCCCGTTCGCGGCCGCCACGTGTGCGGCGACGACTCGATGCAGATCGCGTGCGTCACGCCCGGATCGAGCGGCGGCAAGCACAGGTAGTACGCGCCTGGCGGCGACGTGACGACGATCTCGGTGTCGGGCTCGCGCGAGATCGAGACGACGCGCTTGTCCTGCGCGCCCGTCGACGCGGCGTTTCCGTCGGGGGAGACGACGACGTCGGCGACGAAGGCTGCGCGCAGCGCGTCGGCCGCGTCGGCTCCGCGATCTTCGGGTCGCGTCCACGTCGCGAGCGACTTCATCCCCGCCGCGCTCGCCGCGTCGCGAAGCCCGAGCATTCCACCGACGCGCTTCGACGGCGCCGCGAGGATGCGAAGCTCGCCGTCGCCTTCGCGCCAAACGGTGTACGTCGCGCCCGGCGTGTCGCACCACGCGAGCGCACCCTGCGCCGACACGACGCGCGCGCCTCCGCTCGCACGAAGCGCCAGTCGATCGGAGGGCACGGTGCTCTCGGCGATCGCGCAGCTCGCGGGCGGGAGCGTTGCGATCACGAACGGTGCGGTCGCGGGCGCCGCAGCGACGACGTGAAGCCCTGCGTTTCGAATCGCGGCGCGCGGGCCGTCGCCTTCGAGCGAACGATCGTCGAACGGATGCGGCGGGTGCCGCCCCGACGTCACCCACTCGTCGAGCATCGACTCCGCGCAGTCCTCGCCTCCGGCCGCGATCGTCGCCGGCCGAAGCTCGGCGAGCGGGAAGAGCTTCGCGCCGCCGATACCGCCCCCTTCGATCCGGAGAACGCGAATGCCGCCCGGCGTCCCCGACGGTAGATCGCTCGTAGCGATGATCCGCTCTTGCGTGCACGCGCACCATCCGACGGATCCGTTGCCTTGCGTTCTTCCGCTTCCGCGCTCGACCGTGAGCGCGCCGGGAGCGCTGCTCAGCACGACGACGCAGCCGGGATCGATGGTCGCTTCGAGGCGCGCGCCGTTCGACAAGCCCGATGACGCGACAACGGCGAACCCAGCTCGTTGCCATGGCGCCGACGCTTCCGTCAGCAGCGCGCTCGTCGCCGTCGATCGCCGAACGATCCCGACGACGACCACGGTCACGGCAATCGCCGCCACCGACGCGCTCGCAATGAAGATCCCGCGCCGCCTCGAGCGCGCGCGATCGTCCGCCTGCTCCGCGAGCGTCTGCTCGCGCTTTCCTTCCGCCGCTGCGCGCGTCTCGCGTGCGACGCGGTGGTGCTCCGGATGGCGGCCGTCGAGCACCGACAGCGCGCGCTCCACCTCGTCGAGCCCGCGCGTCGCCTCGTTCGGCGCCGGCGGAACGCTCCGATCGCTGGGAGGTCGGACGGTTTTCGGCACGACAAAAGCCTAGCGCGAAGACACGTGTAGAGTGCAATTCGCGGCGTCGCCGCTAGAGAATGGGGACGGTGAGCGACACGTTCGCGACGTCGATCTTGCATTCCTTGTCGGTGCAGACGCTGAGGCGGAACGGCCCTGCGATCGTCGCGGAGCCTGCCGCGGTTCCGCGGAAGCGAACCGTGATCGTCGCCGCCGTTTCGCCTTGCTGAGAGAACGCGCCGCTGCCGCGAGAGAAGACCCGATCGGCCGCGACGAACTGCACGCCGCCCGCGTCGTTCGCCGTGAACTTGTACGGGTACTCTTTGTTGATGTGGTAGGGCGCCTGCGCGGAGAGGCGGATGACGACGGTGCACTCGGTGCCGGATTGGCAGTTGCCGGGGTTGGAGAGATCGACGGCGTAGGCGGAGCCGGCGAAGTGGGCGAAGACGGGCTTCGCGGGAGGGGGAGGGGGAGCGGCGGAGGGGGTGGGCGCGGTCGAAGGCGTGGGCGTGGGCGCGGTCGAAGGCGTGGGCGTGGGCGTGGGCATGGTCGCGGTCGCGGTCGCGGTCGTGGTCGTGGTCGTGGTCGTGGTCGCGGCTGCGGTCGGCGTCGGGATCGCGGAAGGGTCAGGCGTCGACGGCGGCGGCAATGCGGCGATCGTTGCGCTCGGGAGCGGCTTCGCGCTCGGATCGTTCGCGACGCCGCCGGACGAGCTCTGCTCTTTGCAAGCCGTCGTCAGCGTGAGCGCGGTGAGGACCAACGGGGCGAGTCGCATCGTCGCCACATGATAGCTCAGGGATGGCAGGCCACGGTCGCCGCGTCGTCACCCGTGAATCGTTTGATCTCGTCCAGCATCGCCGGCTCGTTCACGTGCGCCCAAATCGGCGTCGACGCGATGTCGAGCACCGGGAACGGCTTCGCCTGCGCGTCCCAGAAATGTCCGCGCGCCCAAGCGTAACGAACGAGCTTCTGCCACGCCGGATCCGCCTTCATCGCCGCGTACTCGGTCGGGTGCGCGGTGCGCCCGCGCTTCAAGTAGAGCTCGAGGTAGTAGAGGTGCGCGGCCACGCCGTCGCGCGCCGAGATCTGATCGCTGCACTGATCGGCGACCGCCGTGATCGCGGCGAGGCCGTTCGTGTACGCATTGAGCTCGTCGCACAGGAAGACGACGTCGTACGTCCCTTGCGTCCCGGTCAGGTAGACGTTGTCGTAGCTCTGCGTCGCGTTGTCCGTGATCATCGCGACGAGCTCGCTGCGCGTCCACATGTTGGGCAGCTCGGGCGGCGACACGACGAGATCGTCGCGCAGAACGTAGGCGTGCTTTCCCGACGTCGAATGTTCGAAGTCGTACCCGTGCGTCTCTTCGTGAACCATCGTCATCAGCGCCTCCATCTGGCGCTGCCACGTCGCGGGGTCGGCGAAGCCCGGGAGCTGGTTGTCGGCCTTCTCTGTGTCGAGAATGAAGTGCCCCGTGGCGTAGCGGCGGTTCATGACTTCGAGCGACGTCGCGAGCCAACCGCTGCTCGTGTACGCGCTCTTCAGCGTCGAGACGTCCGCCGTCGGATGGTACGTCTCCGAGTAGCACGGCGATCCGCTGCCGCCGTCGATCGGCGCGCCGCCGTCGTTGCCGCCCGCGCCGGCGTCGTTCGTCGCGGTCCCGGCGTCGCTCGTCGGCGTCGCGTCGGCGCTCTGCGCGTCGCCCGACGCGCCCGCGTCACCGTCGGCGTTCCCACCGAGCCCTGGATCCGCCGCGTTGCCGCACGCGGTCACCGCCACCGAGATCATCGCCGATACGACCCATCGAGACGTGTGCATGGTGCAACCTCGCGGAGTGAGCTCTTGCGAAGATGACCGCGCGCACGCTCCGGTTCAACTCCTGAAACCCTTTAAAACACTGGGAAACGTCACAATCGTCATTTTCAAGCAGAGCTGCACGTAAGTGGCGCCGTCGCGCGTGTGCCGCTTACGAAATGCTCGGATGGACGTCGCGGCGACGAGAGTCTCGGCTCGCGCCGCACGCTCCTAGAGCGTGGCGCGCAGCGCTCCGCCGCGAAACACCCACAGCCGCCCGGGCTCTCCGTGCGTCCACTCCTCGTCGCGCGTCAGCGGCGTCGTCGCGATCACGGCGACGCGATCCTTCGGCGTCGTCACGTCGGCGAAGTCGATCCGCACGTCGTCGTCCGCGAGCGTCGCCTCGCGAAACGGCGCTTTTCTCACGAGGAAGCAGAGCTTCGTCGCGCAGCGCGCGAAGAGGTGCGTGCCGTCGCCGAGCAGGAAGTTGAACGTCCCGTCGCGGCCGATGCGCTCGCCGTGCTCGGCGACCGCGTCCCAGAGCTCGCTGCGCTTCTTCGGGTACGCGGGAAACGTGCGATCGAGTCGATGGAGCAACGCGCAGAATGCGTATTCGCTGTCGGTGTCGCCGATCGGACGAAAGCGACCGAGCGGATGCGTTCGTCCGCCGCGCGTCGTGCCGTTGTGCGCGAAGACGAAGTGGCGTCCCCAGAGCTCGCGAACGAACGGGTGCGTGTTCGCGAGCGAGATGCGGCCTCGCGTGCGCTTTCGCACGTGCGCGACCGCGAGGAGCGTCTTCATCGGATTCTCGCGGACGTATTTTGCGAGCGCCGAATCGGCGGCCGCGGCCGGCTCGAGGAACGCGCGCGCGCGGAGCCCTTCGTAGAGCGCGAGCCCCCAACCGTCGGCGTGCGGGCCTTTACGTCCGCCGCGGAGCGCGAGACCGGAGAACGAGAAGACGATGTCGGTCGGGACGTTGCACTCCATCCCGAGCAGCTCGCACACTAGCGATCCTTCGAGAGCTTCACCGTCAGTGGGGACGCCGAGGTCTTCGCGATCTTCTTCGCGACCTCGTAGTCGGCCTTCTGGATGACGAGGAGGTGCTCGATCGTCGGGTCGGCGGCGTCGCCTTTGTAGACGATGTCACACGGCGTGGACGGGCAGATGATGAGGTTGTCCTCTTTGACGCGAGCGCCCGGCGGATCCGTGATGACGTGCAAGATGGCTGTCGGAACCGGCGGCGCGACGACGCTCGGCGAAGGCGGAGGCGCCGCGATCGTCGACGTCGAAGGCGGTGGCTCGATGACGCTGACCGGCGGCGGCGGTGGCGGCCGCAAGAAATACCAAGCGCCGGCGGCGCACGCGCCGATGATGAGGAGGCCCGCGACGACCTTGGGTGTGTTGCTCGCGGGCGGCGGCTCGGAAATTTGCGGAGCCGGGGGCGCGAGGAGGTGCACGTTGCTGACGGCGACGTGGTTGCCCGAGTCGACCGTCGAGAGGCCCGCACCGCCCTGCAGCTTGAGCGCGGCGATGACCTCTTCCATCGACGAGAAGCGCCGCGCCGGATCCTTTTCGAGGCAGCGCATGACGATCATGTCGAGCTCGGGGTGGATCATGACGTCCGGGATGACGACCGACAGCGGCATCACCGGCTCGGAGACGTGCGCCATCATCGTCGACATCTCGTTCGTCTTGTCGAACGGCGGTCGCCCCGCGAGCATCGCGTAGAGCATCGCGCCGAGCGAATAGATGTCGGTGCGGCTGTCGACCGGCTTGCCCTGGATTTGCTCGGGCGCCATGTAGCGCGGCGATCCCATGATCTGCCCGACCTGCGTGTGCTGATCGTTGCCCTCGACCGGATGCGTCTCTTTGACGAGGCCGAAGTCGAGCACCTTCGCGAAGTCGCCTTCGTCCTCGTGCTTCACGAGGAAGACGTTGGCCGGCTTCATGTCGCGGTGAACGACGCCGAGCGCGTGCGCTTCGCGGAGCGCGCGGCACACCTGGCGCGCGATGCCGATGGCGCGTTCGGGTGGGAGCTTGCCGACGACCTTCATCTCGTCGGCGAGCGTGCGCCCTTCGAGGTACTCCATCGCGATGAAGCAGAGGCCCTCGTCGGTCTCGCCGTAGTCGAAGATCGTGACGACGTTCGGGTGCGTGAGCTTCGACGAGACGCTCGCCTCGAGCAGGAAGCGCTTGTTGAAGTCTTCGACCTCGCCGCCCGCCATGCGCGGATCGAGGACCTTGATGGCGCACGCGCGGCCCATCGAGACTTGCTCGCCGTAGTAGACCTTTCCCATGCCGCCCCGCGCTATTGGGCGGATGATCTTCACGCGACCTTGGATGGTCGCGCCGATCAGCGGATCTTCGATGTCGGGACGATGCGGCATCGCCGGGATGACGATCGGCGCCGACGTGCGCACGGCCGGCGGCGGCGCGGAGCTCTGGCCGGACGGCGGGATCGACGACACCGCGCGCTGGGCACGCGAGTCGCTGGTGACGGGGACGGGGCGAGCCGACTGCGACGCCGCCGAGGGACGACTGGAGGGCGCGGGCGGGACTGATTTCTCCCCCGCGGGCTCTCCTCGTGTCGACTGCGTGTCCTTGGTCCCCTCGCCTGACATCTTCTCCGCAAACGTACCATCGTTTCGAGAAGAAATCGTCACGTCATCGCCCAGCGGAGGCGATGCTCGCGCCATGCGCTTCGCGCGCGGTCGATCGAGACGGCGGAAAATCGCACGGACGTGCCGCTCGGACGCGCGGCGAATCGCCCGAGGTCGGCGCGGATGACGATGGCGAGGATCGGGTAGCCGCCGGTCGTCGGGTGATCCGGGCCGAGCACGATCGCTTCGCCCGAGGACGGGACCTGGATCGCGCCGCGGACCATCGGCATCGATCGCGCGAGGTCGGTGTCGCGGCGCGCGAGGCGAGGGCCTGCGAGGCGAGCGCCGATGCGATCGCGCGTCGCGGAGACGGCGAATTCGGACGCGAGGAGAGTTTCGATCGCGGCATCTTCGAAGCGCGCGACGTCGGGGCCGACGACGACGCGGATGGGTGCGTCGTCATCGAAAGCCGGAAGCGCGCGTGCGTCGCCCGTCTCGATCGCATCCGCGACGATGGCGTCGCCGACGCGCAACCACCCGCCGATTCCCGCCGCGACGAGAGCGCCGCGTCCGCCGAGGCAGAGCGGCGATTTCACGCCGCCGGCGATCGCGACGTAACGCGCGCCTGCGGAGTCGAAGCGACCGCCCGGCGCGACCACGGAGGCGGCGCCGTCGTCCGTCGCGAAGCGTCCGATGGCGCCGCGCGCCTCGAGCGCGAGCGTGCCGAAGAGCTCGATGGCGGGCGCGTCCCACGCGTTGCCGAGGGCGCAGTTCGCGCGCGCGAGGAGCTCGGGGACGAGCGCGCCGCCGGGCGGGACGCCTTCGTGCATGTGGCCGCGTCGCCCACCGTCCTGAATCGTCGCGAGTCCGCGGAGCGCGACGACGCCGAACCCGAGGCTCATGTCGCGACCTCGAAGCGGACGCGATCGCCGAGCGCGAAGAGCGCGCCGCTCGTCGGGTCGAACGTGCGAAGGTCGATCGCGGTGCCGACGAGGTGCCATCCACCGGGCGACGCGAGCGGGTAGATGCCCGTGCGATCGCCGGCGATCGCGACGGCGCCCGCCGGAACGCGCGCACGAGGCGAAGCGCGTCGAGGCAAGACGAGCGCGCGATCGAGCGGCCCGAGGTACGCGAAGCCCGGAAGAAATCCAACGACGCGAACGACGTACTCGCGCGCGCTGTGGAGCTCGACGACGCGGGCGATCGAGAGGCCGGTGCGTACCGCGACGTCCGCGAGATCGGCGCCGTCGTAGCGGACGCGCACGACGTGGACACGCGGCTCGCCGACGTGCGCGCCGGCGTGCGCGATCGCACCGAGCGCGGCGTCGAACGTGGCGGGCGACTCCTCGCCGAAGTGGATGCAAACGTGGCCGTCCGTGACGACGACGTCGACCACGCCAGCGACCGCGCGGAGCGCTCGGAGCACCGCGCGTGGATCGGCGTCGGTGGGGAGCTCGATGCGGATGGCGCCGTCGCCGAGCGGGACGAACGTCACGATCGAGCCGGCGCGACGGAGAGCTCGTCGAGCGCCGCGCGAACGGCGCGTGCGATGACGATGGCGTTCGGCGTGTCGCCGTGGACGCAGACCGTGTCGACCGCGCGGGTCGCGACGAGCTCGCGCGCGCGATTCGCCGCCGTGAGGGCGTCGGTGACGAGCGCGCCGGGCTCGCCGCGCGGAACGAGCGTCCCGTCGACACGCACGCCGCGATCCGCGAAGCCCTCGCGCGCGAAGCGGAGCCCCGCGTCGCACGCGGCGATCTCGAGCGCGCTCCCGCTCGGTCCGACGATGGCGATGCGATCGCCGAGAGAACGCGCCGCGCCGGCGACGAACGCGCGTGCGATCGCCGCGTGGGTGCTCGCGGCGTGGTAGAGCGCGCCGTGCGCCTTGGCGTGCGTCACCTCGATGCCGACGTCGCGTGCTGCGCCCGCGAGCGCGTCGCATTGGGCGCGGACGATCTGTTCGATCGTCGAAGCGTCGATCGCCATCGCTCGCCGGCCGAATCCGTCGCGGTCCAAATACGATGGATGCGCCCCCGCGCGCGTGCCGTGACCCGCGCACGCTTGGAGCACGCGACGCATCGACGCGGCGTCACCTGCGTGTCCCCCGCAGGCGATGCTCACCGCGTGCGCGAGCGCGTAGAGCTCCGCGGGCTCGTCGTCCGTCTCGCCCGCGTCGATGTTCAACCATGCGCTGTCGGCCACGTGTAGCATCGGTGCCCTGGTGCGGTCATTCTACGCCCTGCTCGCGTTGTCGCTCCACTCGAGCTGCGCGCCCTCCCCGGACGCCCGACCGCCGGGCCCGCAGCTCCCGGTGTTCGACGTGAACGCACCCGTGGCCGACGGCGATGCGATGCCGCTCGCGATCGATCTGGTCGCGTCGGACGTGGCCGCGCTCGACGACGCGACGCACGACGCGATCGCCGTCGTCGCGTACGACGGACATTCGCTTCACGTGCTCGGAGGTTGCTCGCTCCCTGGGAGCTACGGCTTCGTCCTCGCGCCAGACGACGCGAAGGAAATCCGCCTCGAGAACGCGGACGAGATCGCCGCGACGATGCCCTCGACCGGCGCGACGGTCGCGAAGCGGTTCGGTGGCGAGCTCGCGCGAGGCGCGCAGCTCGTCGTCACCGCGACGCGCGCGGGCTTCCGTCGCACGACGCGGGCGCGAGCGGATCGCGCGAATCTTCGCGGCGCGTGCGACGGCGCGACCCATTTCGTTCGCGGCCTCGTCCTCGGCGCCGCGCGCGCCGAGCTTCGGGCGGTCGGGGTCGCGGCGGTCCCGCTCCTCGTGGCCGGAGATCCCGCGGCGTGCCGATCGCCGCCGACGGATGCGTACGATCCTCCCGAGCACTGCGACTCGACGCTCTGGCTCGAGCTCGAAGCATTCGGCGGCGGCCTCACGCCGATCGACGGGCTCGATCATCGATGCCCCGCGCGCTTCGTGTGGAGCGATCGGAAGTGCGCACGCTTCTCGACGCTGCGTCCGTATTTCTGCGCGAGCACAGAGCCTGCCGTGTGCGCAGCGCAATGCGATCGCGGCGACGCGCTCAGTTGCCGCATGCGCGGCGATCTCCAGATGGCCGATGCGTCGGGAGATCACGTGGCTGCGCTCGCGCTCTACGAGAAAGGGTGCGCGAGCGGCGCAGAGTCGGCGTGCGGTCGAGCGGGGCGAATGCTGATCGCCGGGAACGGCGTGCCGCGCGACGCGCCGCGCGCGATCCCTCTGCTCACGCGCGGTTGCGAGCTCGGAGGTGCGCGCGCGTGCGAAGCGCTCGGCAACGCGCTCGCGACCGGGACCGGCGCGTCGGCGGATCCCGCGCGCGCCGCAGAGTTGCTCGTGCGCGCGTGCGATGGTGGAGATCCCGCGGCGTGCGCGGAGGTGGGCGCTTCGTTTGCGACCGGCGACGGCGTTCCGACGGATCTCGTCGAGGCCGAGACCCGCTTCCGACGCGCGTGCGACGGTGACGACGCGCGCGGCTGCGCGCAGCTCGCCGAAGCGAACCGCCGCGGTGCGGGCACGGCGCACGATCTCGCGTTCGCGCTGCGGATCCATCAACGCGCCTGCGATCTCGATTCGCGTCAGTGCGGAGGCGTCGCGCGCGCGTACGAGCGCGGCGAAGGGGTGGAGGCTTCGCCCGCGAAGGCGTTCGATCTCTACATGCGCGCGTGCGACGCAAAGAGCGGCGCCGCATGCGCGGGACTCGCGTCGGAGTACGCCCGCGGCGTCGGCACGCCGCGCGACGACGCGCGCGCGACGGAGCTCTTCGTGAAGAGCTGCGAGTCCGGCTTTTTCGATGCGTGCGTCCCCGCCGGCGAGCGCGTCGCGTACGGCGTGGGCGCGGCGCGCGACGTTCCTCGCGCGATGGCGCTCTGGATGTCGGCGTGCGATCACTCGCTCGCCGACGGATGCGCGCGCGCCGGAGCACGGCAGGCCAATGGCGACGGTGTTCCTCGCGCCGCGGCGAATGGAAGCGCGCTTCTCAAGAAAGCGTGCTCGCTCGGAAGCGCTCCCGCGTGCGTCGAGGTCGCTGCCGCGGTGCCGTCCAGCGCCTCGGAGAAAGACGCTGCGGGTGCGCTCACGCTCCTCGAGTACGCGTGCCGTCGCGGTGACGACGACGGATGCGCGTCGCTCGGCATCGCGATCGATCGCGGACGCGGCGGTGCATCGGATCCCGCGCGCGCCGCGTCGCTGCTTCTCCGCGCGTGCGACGGTCGGAGCACGCGCGCGTGCGCGCAGCTCGCCGATCTCTACGAGAAAGGGCGTGGCGTCACGAAGTGGCCCGTCGCAGCTGCGGCCCTCCAGGCGCGCGGTTGCGATGGTGGCGACGCGGACGCGTGCGCGCGTGCGAAGCGACCGAGGCGCGCGGTCGTAACCGGCGGCGCGATCGATCTCGGCGCGGCGCTCCAGAACGCGTGCGACAAGGGCGACGACGCGGCGTGCCTCTCGCTCGGAGATCGCGCGCGTCGCGGTGTCGGTGCGCCGACGAACGCGGTTCGCGCGCTCGAGCTGTACCGCGTCGCGTGCGACCGCTCGAACGCCGCCGCGTGCTACGCGGCCGCGCAGTCGATCGCGCGCGGCGAAGGATCGCCTCGCGACGATACGCGCGCCGTCGCTCTGTATGCGCGTGCGTGCGCGCTCTCGGACCCTCGCGGCTGCACGCTCGCAGGCCGTCTCTCCGGGGACATCACTCTCCTACAGAAGGCGTGCGATGGCGGCGACGCCGAAGGATGCACCGAGCTCGGCGCGCGGACGGTCGCATCGCGCACGGGCGATGCAGCGGCCGCCGGTGCGCGGTTGCAGAAAGCGTGCGACGCGGGCAGCGCGCGCGGCTGCGCGCTCCTCGCGACGGCGACTGCGCACGGCGACGGCGTGCAGGCCGATCCCGACAAGTCCGCTGCGCTCCAACGTCGCGCGTGCGATGCCGGCGAGGCCAGCGCCTGCGTCGAGCTCGGCGCCGACTACGAGCGCGGCTACGGCGTCGTCCGCGATCCGACCCAAGCCGCGATCCTCTACCGCGCGAAGTGCGACGAGGGATCGCCGCAAGCGTGCCTCCTCGCCGGACAAAAGCTCTTTCACGGAGTCGGCGTCGTCCAGTCACCGGTCGCGGCCGCGCGCGCGTTCGAGCGCGCGTGCAATGGCGGCGAGCTCGAAGGCTGCAGCGCGCTGGCGTTCCTCTACAACAAGGGCGAAGGCGTGCCGAAGGACGTCGACCGCGCGCTCCTTCTCTTGCGGTACGTCTGCGCGTCCGGCGTCGCGGTGGGCTGCACGAACCTCGGGTACAACTATTACTTCGGGCGCGGAGTACCGAAGAGCTTCGTGCGCGCGGCCGCGTTCTTCGCCCGCGCGTGCGACAAAGAGAAATCCGGAAGCGGCTGCGACAGCCTCGCGGATCTCTACGCGATGGGCGAAGGCGTCCCGAAAGACGAAGCAAAGGCCGTCGCGCTCTTCGGCGCGGCGTGCACCGCGGGGCACGCCGACTCGTGCCTCAGCCTCGCGTTCATGTTCTACGCGGGGCTCGGCGTCGCGAAGGACGAAGACAACGCGGCGCAGCTCTTTCGCGCGAACGAGCGTGAAGGCGCGTCCGGCGTCGAGGACACGTGCAACGAAGGCGCGGCGCGCGACTGCACGATCGTCGGCGTGATGTACTGGAAGCTCGGCGACGGTGCGGCGTCGGCGAAGTGGTTGCGCCGCGGCTGCGACGGGCATGACGCGGTCGCGTGCGACGAGCTGCGGCGACGGTTCAAGTGACCTCGCCTTGCGCAAAAATTGGCCGCGCCTCCGCGCACGTTCGACGATGGAGCATGCACCCAGTCGAACGTCGTCGATCCCGAAGCACGCGCCCCGTCGAGGCGCTCGCCTTCTTTCTCAACCGCGCACGCCACAGCCTCGGCGTCCGCGCCCTCACCCTTGGGACGACCTCGGGTCACCTCATCGCCGGCTCGGGCGACGATCTCGATCGCGTCGCGGAAGCTGGCGCGGACGTCGACTCGGGAGGCGTGGCGGCCGAGCCCATCGCGACGTGGCGCATGCAGCTCGGCGGGGCGGAGGTCGTGCTCACGTCGCTCGGTGGCGCGCTCGATC
>JAYVXB010000585.1:0-4233 GCA_043785585.1 Deltaproteobacteria bacterium
CCTGAAGAGAGCACTCGACGCCATCCACCAAGAGGACCGTGCGCCCCTTCTTTTGCCGGCCGTCGATCGCGACGCGGAGGCGCGGGTCGCTTTCCGTACCGCCCGCCGCCGGCGCCGGTGGCGCGCTCTGCGATGACCGACTCTGCGCGCTACATCGAGGACAGTTCGCGTGGTCCTCGCGGCCATTCTTCTTCAAGGATCCGAGAAGCTTCTCGGCGAGCGCCTTGATGTTCGCCTTCTCGCAGAACTGGTCGGCTTGCAGCTCGCCCATGAGCCATACGAAATCGGGGTCGTTGCGAAACTCGGTGAGCACGACGATGGCGACCCTCGTCGGGCCGGAGGAGCGGCGGCGAACGAAGCGCACACTCGACATCCCAGCGTTCTCGTTCGGCCGAGCACCCGCCCGCGTCGGCATCTGGATGTCCTGCACGAGTCCGCACGGATTGTACTCGTCGAACTGCGTCTCCACTTCCTCGAGCGTTCGAACGATGAGGAAGTCGCAGTCCATCGCGCTCACGTTCTCCGCGATGACCTCCGCCGAGTCGGGCTTGTCCTCGGCAATCATGATTCGGTGACGTTCACTCATCGTCGCTCGGGCTTCTTCTCCTGACGAACCGGAAGCGTCATCGTAACCGTGGTGCCGGCGCCCGGCGTACTCGAAAGCGCGAGCTCTCCGCCGTGGACGTTCCGCGCGACCTTCCGGGCGACATGAAGGCCGAACCCCGTGCCGCCGGGTTTCGAACTGCCGAACGGGACGAACGCTTGGCGAACGGAGTCGTCGTCCATCCCGCATCCGCGATCGGCGACAGCGATCTCGACGCGCGTCTCCGCGTTGACGAGCCTCGTCGTGATGCGAATCTCGATCGGTCCCTCCGGACGTCCGTCGTACGCCTCGATGGCGTTCTTCAGGATGTTCGCGAGAGCCTGGCGCAAGAAGGCGGCATCAACGTCGGCCTTGAGCTTCTTGTCGGCGCCGCTGAGGTCGACGGCCAACCGCGACGCGCGGTCCGCAAACGCGCTCGGCAGACTCGCGCACAGGTCGGCGAAGAGAGCGTGCAGGTTCTCCTGGCGGTATTCGGCCTCGATGGGGGTAGCGTGATGACGCGCCTCCTTGAGCAGGTGTCGGATCTGCCCGACGAGCTGGTACACCCGGCGCACGTGCGCGCGCAGCCGCTCGCGATCGAGCTCCGGTGCGCTCAGCTCCTTGAGGAGCGTCTCGAGCGTCCCCTCGATCGGCATGAGGGTGTTGCCAAGCTCGTGGCACAGGCGCCGAACGTAGTACTCGACCTCGTGCGCGGAGACCTTTTGTGCGAGCTTGCGTGCGCCGCGCCGGATCTTCTCGAGCTCGGCGTACCATCCGTCCACGCGCCGGTCGCGCTCTTCGTCGGGCACAGCCGCGCGCTGGAGGGCAGCGTATCGCTCCTGCGCGCGTCGGACCTCCGCGCGTACGTAGGTGCTCCTGTCCTTGGCGAGCATGCCAACGAGCTGCTCGAACGCCCCTTTGGGAAGGTACGGCGCGGCCTCCATGACCGCCTGACGTACGCGCGGCTCGTCGTGCTGAGCCAGCTCCACGAGCCTGCGGCTCACCTCCATCGCCTGTGCCACGCTCCACGCGCGCGCGCGCAGGCGATCGGCAGACCTTCGCGCCGCGGTTGCGGCGATCTCCTCGTCCGCGTGCACGTTCAACGACGCAAGGAGCTCCGCCTCCTCATTCATCGCGATCGTCGTCGCGGTGCTTCTTGTAGAAATCAGCGCGCGCTTCGAACGCGAGGCGCCCGCCGTCGAGTACGTCTTCCATCGGCTCCGCGACGTGACTCGTATCGCCCCACGACTTCAGCCAAATGCGCTTCCCGTCCGAATCGAGCTCGAACACGCGCTGAGGACGACCGAGGATCGGGAGATTCGGGTTGTGCGAATTGAAGATGTACTGGCGCTCGCACTGCACCTCGACGAGCAGCGGGCAGATGATGAGTGAGATGTACTTGTTCGACAGGCTCGTCTCGGGTTCGTCGATGATGATGGGCGCCCCCACGTCGAGCATGAGAAGAGTGAAGAGCGCCGTTCCCACTTGGCCCGAGGACAGCTCGCCGAGCGGCTTGTACTCCGCGCCATGTCGCAAGCTGATGATCGGCGTGTCCTCGAACTCCACCGTCTCGAGTTCGTAGACGCGACCGCTATCGAGGAGCGCGCCGAGTAGGCGGGCCGCGATCTGCTTCGACACGATGCCCTCGAGCCTCGATACGTCGGCGTTCAGCGCCGCCACGCAAAGCTCGTCGGGACGAAGCTTCTCGACGACGGCGTCGAGGTTGTCCGCGTTGAAGTGCTTCCCCTTCACCATGTCTCCGACCAGCACGCGGAACTCGGTCCTGTCGGACTCCTGATCGATCGTCACCTGAATCGCGCCGCCTGTACGGTGTTTCACGGACTCGCCGACGACATCGCGCTTGCTTCGGCGCTCGCGCACGAGGGCGCGGTGTTGGCCACGGAGCTCATTGCGCTCGTTCGTCACCTCCGTGTCGTCGCGTTGATGGCGGTGCTGCTCGTCCGGCGCGCGCGACAGCTCCCCGATCCGCTTCTCGATCTTGAGCCGTTCGAGCGCGCGGGCTGCGTTCTGCTCGTGCTTGGACAAGAGAACGCGGTACGCATCGTCAGCCTCTCGATGCCGGTCCGACAGAGCTTGCGCCTTCTGCGTGAAGAGGCCGCGTGCCTGCGCTGTCAGCTCGCTCACGCGCGTGGCCGCTCCCTCGAGCGCGTCACGGATCCGATGCAACGTCGGCGCGACGTCTTCGAGAAGATCGCTGTTCGCCCCTTTGCCGAGCGTGAGATCCAGCGTCGCCGCGAAATCAACCTGCGCGCGCGTGACGACCTCGTCGAGCCCCCTCTTGAGCGTGTCGACGTCGCGCTGCGCACCTTCAAGCATCCGCTTTTCGCGCTCGCGCACCGTCTTCTTCTCGTTCGCGATCTCGAGCTCCTTCGGATCCGCGCCTGAGGCTTGCTTCAATTCGTCCAAGCGTCCGCGCTGCTTTTCGAGATCGCGGCACGCCGCGGCGGACGTCTCCACCTGCTCCTCCAGCGTTCTCTTGCGCTGGGCATTCATGTCGAGCTCGTGGCGTACGCGCGTGAGGGCGGCCTTCACGGCTTCGATATCGGGGGAAAGCCGGTCGATGAGCGCGAGCTGCGCACGTGTATTGCTCTTGGCGAGCGTGAACTCGTTCGCGCCGACGAAGCCGGTACGAAAACGATCGGGCTCGAACTCGATCTTGGCACTCGGATTTGCCACCGATCCGATCCTCGGCGCCGCATCGCCCACGGCGCGCGAGAACTCATAGCGCAAGCCCTGCGAGTCTTGCACCACGACTACGCCACGCCCGGTCCCGAGAGCAGCCGCGACCATCCCGTCCACGTCGTTCTGGCGCGGCCGGGGCACAGGCAGCCCGAGCACGAACCGAATGACCTCCACGACGCTCGACTTGCCCGTGCCGTTGTCGCCGACGAGGATGTTACCTCCCGGCGCAAACGGAAGGCGGATGTCCGCGAGTGAGCCGCCACCACCATCCACGCACATCTCGCGGATCCGCGCGTGCCGCACGTCTTCTTGGTTCGTCGTGTTGTTCGTCGTCATGTGGACCTCGCCTTTCTTGTTCATGACCTTGTTGTCGGCAAGCCGTTTCTGACGTTGCGAAGAAAACGCACACCGCCGTCGATTCTTCGGGTGACTTGACCTCGACGCCTGTCCTTACGAAGACGTGGAATCCTCTTGCGCTGTTTACCTGGGAGAGCGGACATGCGCGTCCACGGAGGTGGCGATGACGCAGAAGATCGGGCGCGAGCTTTTGGCGATCGGGACGATGACGGTGTCGGAGTTGCGCGAGAAATACGCCGCGGTCTTCGGCGAAGAGAGCGCGTCGCGCAACAGGGACTATTTGCGAAAGCGCGTCGGTTACCGCGTGCAGGAGCTCGCGATGGGCGGACTCACCACGCGTGCGAAGGGCCGCATCGCCGAGCTCACGGCCGAGAACGTGCCGCATCGGCCCCGCAAGCTTCCGCCGTTCGAGGGGCTGCCCACCGCGCCCGCCCGCGCGACTCGCCCCCGCGATCCGCGGATGCCGGCTCCGGGCGCAATACTCCGCAAGGAGTACAAGGGCCGCACGTTCGAGGTGAGCGTGCTCGATGACGGCCTTCTCTTCCGCGGCAAGACGTACGACTCGCCGTCGGCGGTCGCACGCGAGATCA
>JAYVXB010000586.1:0-4232 GCA_043785585.1 Deltaproteobacteria bacterium
CGCACGACGTCTCGCGGGCGCGATGCTCGGCTTCTCCGTTGCGCTCGCGTTCTCCGTTCGCCCCACAGACGGCGCGACGATCGGCGCGGGCGTCGCGGCGTACGCGATCTACGCGCTCGCCCGTGGCCGCTTCCCGCGCGACGCGCTCGCCGCCACGCTGATCGCGTTCGGCATCTGGGCGATGATCACGCTCGTCATCCTGCGCGTGCAGCTCGGCGTGTGGCTCAAGACCGGATACGAAGCGAGCGACGAGCCGCTTCGCTTGAGCCTGCCGCCGCTCGCGGACCTCGCCTACGCGTTCAAGATCGACAAGGGGACGTGGTGGTGGTGGCCGTGCTCGCCTGGGCTCGCGATGCTCGGCCTCCTCGGTCTCCGCGGCAGAGCGCGAAGGATCGGCGTGATGCTCGGCATCAGCTCGCTCGCGCTCATCGCCTTCTACATGACGGTCGAGTACGGACGCGACGCGGGCGACTCGGGGTACAGCCCGCGCTACTACCTGCCGCTCGTCGTCCCGATGGCGATCGGCGTCGGCCTCGTGCTCGCGTCGCTGTACGAACGCGCGCGCCTCGCGGTATCGAACCGAACGCGCGCGCTCCCCGCGATCGCAGCGTCGCTCGCGATCGTCGCGAGCGCCGGCTGGATCGCCGTGCGGACGTACCCCGAGATGTACCGATGCCTCCACGCGAAGTGCGCGACCCGCCGCGCGATCGCCCGAGCCGGACTTCATCGTGCCGTCGTCGTCGTCGGCGCCGGCGACCTCGCCGCGGGCGTGTGGGACCTGACGCAGAACTTGCCGACGCAGCCCGATCCCGACGTGCTCATCGTCACGGACTGGCGCGCGGGGGACGACATGGAGTGCGCCCGCCGGACATACCGCGATCGAGCGTGGTATGGAGCGAGCGGTTGGGAAGAGGTCGAGCTTCGGCCGATACCCGCCTTCTGATCGTCCGTGCCATGTCTTCCTCTTCGCCACGCCGAGATCCCTGGAAACGCTTGAGCGTCGCCGCGCTCGTCGCGGGCGTCGTCTCCCTCATCACCGCGCACTCGGTGATCCTCGGCTACAAGAAGCTCGCCGACATCGACGAGGGGTACGCGATGGCGCTCGCGGAGCGCCTCCTCGAAGGCCAAAAGCTCTACGACGGCGCGATCAGCCAGCGCGGACCGCTCATGTACTACGCGTACGAGCTCATCGGGCGGATCGACGGATGGGACAACGTGCTCGGGCTTCGGATCTGGGCGCTCGGGTTCTGCCTCGCGCACGTCGTGCTCGTGTATTGGGCGGCGCGAAAGCTCCTCTCGCGATCCGCGGCCGTCGTCGCCGCGCTCGCGACGGTCTACGCGCTCGCGCTCGCGTTCCCGCAGCGTGACGCCGTCGCGCTCCACGGCGAGGCTCTCCAGCTCCCGCTCATTCTGTTCTCGGTGGTCGCGGGTGCGCGCGCGATGCGCTTCGTCCCGGGTTCGCGCGAACGTCTCCTGCGTCTCGCGGCGGCGGGCTTGGCGTTCGGCGCGGCGTTCTCGATCCGCCAGTCGATCACGCTGCACCTCGTGCCGCTCGTCGTTTGGATTGTCGTCGACGGCCGCAAGGATCGCGCGTCGTGGCTCGCGATCGCGCGCGAGACGGCGCTCTACCTCGCGACCACCGCGATCATCCCGGCGCTCTTCGCGTTGAACGCGCTCCGCGAAGGGACGCTGCGGCAGCTCGTCTACTACTGCTTCACCTACAACGTGCAGGTTCACGTGCGTCCGACGGCGAAGACGATCGGATGGCTCGGCCCGCTCGGCGCGCGCTTTCGCGATCACACGCTCTACTTCCTCGTGCTCGGGTTTCTCCTCGCGTGCGCGCTCCCGTTCATCATGCGCCGCTTATCGGCGATGCGTCGCACGCGGACGCTCAGCGCGCTCGGTCGCGCCTTCGGGACGCGGAGCTACCTCGCGCTGCACCTGGTCGTCGCGCTCGCGACCGCGACGTCGATGTACCGCTTCTTCCCTCACTACTACCTGCCGACGCTGCCGTTCCTCACGCTCCTCTTGGGCGCGGCGATCGAACGTTGGCTCCGACGTCGCGCGACGGCGCAGGTCGCGCACATCGCGATCGCGGTGTTCGCCGCCTTCCTCCTCGTCAACACCGGTCTGAACGCCTACTTCGACGAACGGATCGACGGACGCACCGCGCACGACACGCTCGTCGAGCGCCTCGCGCACTACCTCGAAGCGGCGACGACGCCCGACCAGCGGATCTTCGTCTGGGGGTTCTCGCCGTGGCTCTATCCGTACTCGCATCGACGCCCGGCGGGGCGCTACGTCTTCGAGACGTACGTCACCGGCTTCGTCCCTTGGTACTGGGAGGAGCGCGAGCTCGAGGACAGCCGCGTCGTTCCCGGGAGCATGGACGCGCTGCTCTCGGATCTCGAGCGCGAGAAGCCCGAGCTCGTCGTCGACGCGGGGAGCGTGCTCATCGGACGCCCGCTGCGCTCGTACGCGGCGCCGTTGCGTTGGCTACGTGCCCAATACTGCTTCGAGCTCCGCTTCGGATCGTACGACGTCTACCGGCGCAGGCCCGACGGCGGCGTATGCGACACGCCGTACGTCCCGCGCTCGCCGCCCGCGGTCGACTTCTACGGCAACCCGGCAGGGTACGCGACCCAGCCGGCCACGCTCGACAACGACGAGTCGCGTTGGTTGCCGCCGGGAGAATGGGACAAGCCGATCCAATTCCCCGGCCAGTCGCGACCGCGCGGCGTCGACGCGCTCCGCGATAGGAAGGCCGAGCGAGAGCAAGAAGAGGACTTCGCGAAGAAGGGCCTCAAGCGGGAAGATCTCCTCCCGCCCGCGCCCTGCGAGAGCGCGCAGCCGAAGCCGTGAAGATTCCGAGTGGGCCCTGCCCCGGTTCGCGGTAGAGAAGGTCGATGGCCGGGACGGAGAAGCCGAGCGACGCGGACGCGAACGCGTCGGGCGTAGACGAAGCGCTCGCGGCGGCGTGGAGCTCGTTCTGCAAAGGCGACGTCGCGCAGTGCCCGCGCGACCGCGGTCCGATGGCGCTGTGTGTCGACGGCGCGGCGGCGGCGTACCGCTTCGTGTGCGTGCCGTGCGGATTCGCTTCGTCGTGGTTCGAGTCGGGTCCGCAAGGGATGAAGCTGCGCGGCCTCGGTCCCGTGAGCGAGCCGAGCGCGCCTCCGTCGAGCGACGAGTAGCGGACATGAAGGTCCCGGCGTTTTACGAGAAGGAAAAAGTCGGCGAGCTGTGGATCGAGCGCGCAGGGCTCGTGGCGGACGCCGCAGACGCTTGGCGAAGCGCGCACGCCATCACGCCGTCCTCGAGCGATCGCGCCGGCGCGCGCATCGCGGCGTTCGGGATCGACTGCCAAGTCGGCTTCTGCACGCCCGGCGCGAGCCTCTTCGTTCCCGGCGCGGTCGAGGACACGCAACGTACGGTCGAATGGCTGTACGCCAACGTTGGCGCCATCACGACGCTCTTCTTCTCCATGGACACGCACCGGGTCTTTCAGGTCTTCCATCCGTCGTGGTGGACGGACGCGAACGGCGCGCACCCTGCCCCGTTCACTGTCATCTCGCACGACGACGTCGTCACGGGTCGCTGGTCGCCGCGCGCGCACCGCGACGAGGCGCTCGAGTACACGAAGAAGCTCGCGGCGAACGGGCGCTACGTGCTCACGATCTGGCCGTACCACGCGCTCCTCGGTGGCCTGAGCCACGCGCTCGTGCCGGCGATGATGGAGGCTGCGATTTTCCACGCGACGGCGCGCGGCGAGCCGACGCGGTTCGAGACGAAGGGGACGCACGAGCTGACCGAGAGCTACTCGGTCATGGCGCCCGAGGTGCGCGAGCTCGGCGGCGCGGGCGTCGGCGCCTTCAACGTGGCGCTGTTCGACGCGCTCCTCGCGCACGACCGCGTGTACGTGTTCGGCCAGGCGAAGTCGCACTGCGTGCTGTCGACGCTGCTCGACCTGCGCGCGCGGATCGAGTCGACGGACGCGAAGCTGCTCGAGAGAATCTGGATCCTCGAAGACGCGATGAGCCCGGTGACGCCGCCGCCGATCGATCCGTTGCCTCCGTCGCTCGACTTCCCGAAGGTGGCGACGCGCGCGTTCGAAGAGCTTCGCGCCGCGGGGATGCACGTCGTGCGAACGACGGATCCGATCGCGATCTAAGAGCAACTGTCCATCGATTGGAACGAATCGCCACTCGCCCGGGACCGCGTGCTCGCGTCGGCGG
>JAYVXB010000587.1:0-13232 GCA_043785585.1 Deltaproteobacteria bacterium
GAAGGCGTGCGACAAAGGCGAGATGCGCGAGTGCGTCGCGCTCGGCTTCGCGCTCGAGACGGCCCCGCGTTCCGGCGCGCCCGGCGGCGAGGCGCGCGCGGCCGTCCTCTACCAACGCGCGTGCGAAGAGGGCTTTCAGTCGGGGTGCTCGAACCTCGCCGTCTTGAATTTTCTCGGAAAGGGCGTCTTCAAAGATCTCACGCGCGCCGTCGGCATGTTCGAGAAGGCGTGCGACGGCGGCGAGCCGACCGCGTGCACGAACCTCGGGATCATCCGCTCCGGCACGTCGTTCGGACTTCGCCACGGCGTGCGCGGCGTGACGACGTTCAAGCTCACGTGCGAAGCGCAGTTCCAAGTCGGGTGCGCCGGATGGGGAGCGATGATCAAGGTCCCGCCCGAGCTTCCGCCGGGACCGTCGGCGGCGGTCGCGCTCTCGACGAAGGGATGCGACGGCGGCGATCTCGTCGCGTGCGTGAACCTCGGCGCGTTCTACCAAGCAGCGCTCGGCACCGCGAAGAACAGGCAGCTCGCGTCCGAGCTCTTCAAGAAGGCGTGCGACGCCGGGAACGCCGGGGGCTGCGGCGAGTACGGTACGATGTACCTGCTCGGGCGCGGCGTCCCGCTCGACGGAAAGCGCGGACAGGATCTGCTCGTGCAAGCGTGCGAGTGGGGCGAGCTCGACGCGTGCACCGTCGCCGCCGACGCGTACACGATGGGCTTCGAAGGGATCCCGAAGAACCTCGAGAAGGCCTCCGCGACGTACAAGCGCTATTGCGAAGAGCTGAAAGTCTCCGGCGCGTGCAACGCGTACGCGAGCGTCCTCGTGCAAGGTCTCGGCGTGAAGAAGGACGTGCCCGCGGCGATCTCGCTCTACAAAGAGATCGCGAACGACACGACGAAATACGACAAACCGTACATCGACGCGTTCTCCGATCTCGGCGCCATCTACGAGCAGGGGCTCGGCGTGATGCGCGACTACGGCGAGGCTGCGGGTCACTACAAGAACGGCTGCAACGCGGGATCGCTCCGCGCGTGCGCCGGGTACGCGCGGCTGCTCGCGGACGGCCTCGGCGTCGCGCGCGATTCCGACCGAGCGCGCCAGCTCGCCGAGCGCGGGTGCAAGGTCGGCGAGGGCAACTCGTGCGGCGCTCTCGCGGTCTTCTACTTGTTCGGCAAAGCGGGGCTCACGAAGGACGGCGAGCGCGGCGTCGGGCTCTACAAAGAGCTCTGCGAGGACGGCGATTGGGGCGCGTGCGGGAACGTCGGCGCGTTCCTGGTGCGCGGCATCAGCGTGAAGATGGATCGCGAAGGCGGCGCGGCCTACTTGCGCAAAGCGTGCGCGCACAACACGGAGTGGGCGTGCACCGAGATGAAGCGGAACATGATCTCGCCCTGACGGCCGCGTGGGAGTACCTTTCCGACGATCAAAGGGGGGGCCCATGAAGTCTGCTTCGCTTGCCGGTCTGGCCGGTTCGTTCGTCGCCGTTGGTTGTTTCGTCGGTGCGTGTGGCAACAGCCCGCCGCCGGGTCCAGCGCCGACTCCGACCGTCACGGCGCCGCCGATTCTCGTCGACGCGGCGGCACCCGTCGCGATCGCCGACGCGGAAGCGCCGATCGACGCGTCACCGATGCCGCCCGAGATCGACGTCGCGATCACCGTCCTCGCGAAGAATCAGCACGCATCCGCCGCGCTCGCCGCCGACGGATCGCACGTCTATTGGGTCGAGGACGTCGAGGGGAGTGTCACGCGCGTCCCGAAGCGCGGCGGCGCGATCATGATGTTCTACTCGTCGCCCGCGGGCGGCTTTGTGTCGCCATCGACGATCGCCTTCGACGAAAAAGAAGTGTTCTGGACCGAGCACGTGAGGCAAGAGTCGCCGGGCGCCGCGGGCGCGGTCATCGGCAGCGTGATGAAGCTCGACAAGGGGGGCGGCAAGCCGACGATCGTCGCGAGCGGGATTCGTGACGAGCTTCGATCGCTCGCGATCGACGCCAAGGGGGTCTACTGGATCGCGGGCTCGGCGATCGTGCGCGCGTCGAAGGCGGGCGGCGGCGTCGGACCGCTCACGCTCAAGCTCGCAGAGCCGACGAGCGTCGGCGCCGACGGCAAGCACATCTACTGGACGCAGACCGGTCCCGCCGAAAAAGGAAAAGAGGGCGGCACGCTGCTCCGTCAGCCGCAGACGCCGGGCGCGAAAGCCGAGACGCTCGCGTCGGGGCTCGACAAGCCGACGAGCGTCCTCGTCGACGACGACGGCGTCTGTTGGATCACGTCCGGCACGAAGATCTCGTGCATGGGAAAGAAGGCGCCGTTCGCGCCCAAGCTCGTCGGCGAATCGGCGGGCGGGATCGCGGACGTCACGCACGACGAAAAATTCGTCTACTGGCTCGGCGCGGGCGACGGCACCGTCATGCGCGCGGCGCGCGACGGATCGGGCGCCGCGGAAAAGCTCGCGAGCGGCCAGACGAACCCGGTTGGGATCGCCGTCGACAAGACGAACGTCTACTGGTCGACCAAAGGGACCGAGGCGAAGCAGTTTCGCGACGGCACCGTCGTGCTGCGCGCGAAGCCCTGATCAGGGCACGGGGACGACGATCGATTTGCACGCTTCGATCGCGTCCTTCGGCGGCATCACGGCGGGCTTGTACGCGAACGAGCACTTGAGCGACAACGGCGCGGCCGCCTTGATGAGCGTGACGATGCGCGAGTAGTCGGCGTGCTTCCCCTCGAAGAATTTGTTGCCGCTGGGGAGATCGCCCTTCTTGTCGAGCTTGTCGCCGCCGAATTTCATTTCGCCTTCGGCCTGCTTGGCGAGCTCGGCGACGGACGTCTCCTCGAACGTGATCGTGAGGTTGTCGACCGAGTTGCCGGTGTCGTACTCGATCGTCCCCTTCTTCGGCGTGACGCGCGCTTCCTTCACCTTGTAGGTCGCGGGGAGCTTAATGCAGTACGCGGGGAAGCCGTTGCCGGTGAGGCCGGGCGGGCACTTCGGCAACGGGACGGCGGCGCTCGCGCTCGCGGTCGCCGACGCGGTCGGTGCGGCCGACGCGGCCGACCCAGTCGCCGTTGCGGTCGCGGGAGCGCTCGCGCTCGCCGTCGCGGACGATGCGGCACCGCCGGAGGACTTCGGATCGTCGCAGGCGAAGAGCGCGGGGAGGATGCAGAGGGTGACGAGTGTCTGTCGCATGGGACGGAGACTCTATCCTCATTTCGCCGGTCACGGCGTGGTTGCGACCTGTCGAAACTCGACGAGACGCGCGACCGGATTCAGCGGCGAGTCCCAGTACTCGACGGTGAGCACGCGGACGCGAACGAGCAGGATCTCCGGATCGTCGAGCCCGCGCGGAAACCACTCGGCGCACCACGGGCCCCAAATCGTCTTGGCCGTCTCGCGGTCGTCGACGATCGCGGCGTTGCCCGACGCCGACGCATACCGCTGGCCGTCCGCCGCGACGTACGCCAAGTTGACGTGCGGGCTGGCCGCGATGTCGGTCGCGACCGCGCTCGACTTTCGCGCGAAGAAGTAGACGTCGCCGTCGGTCCCGAACTGGGCCGTCGCGATCGGACGCGCGTGAAGCGCGCCATCGCCGCTCGCCGTCGTCAGCATCGCGATCTTGAAGTCACCCAGGATCTCGCGAAAGTCCCAGACCTCTTGCTTGGTGGCCGGAGCCGTGGAGACAGGGATCATCGCGGTCGAAGAGAGCATTCGACATGCCAGTGCGTGGAACGGAAAATCGCTGCGATTGGCCCGAACCGCGATGCACCCATGCCGCACGTGAGGCGCTCGGCTACGGTTCGTTGGTGCGCCCGCGTCCGACGTCCCTATGCCGATCGACCTCGCACGCGGTCGCGATCTCGCAAGCTCGCGCGGCGGGGGTCACGCGCGATCCATCGGTTTTCTCGGCGAATCCGCGCAAACGCGGCGGCACGCGCCCTGCTCTTGCACCGTGGGTGAGCTCTCGTCTGCACGCGGCGTTGGTCGGGGTGATCCTCGGGCTCGCGCTGATCGCGTCCGCCGCGTGCTCGGCCGACGATGCGTCGAGCGTTGTCGCGTCCGCGCCGCCGCTCGACGATGGCGGCGACGCGAGCGCGAGCCCCGCCATCGATGCCGCGGTCGCACCCGATGCCGACGCCGCCGCGCCGCCCGTGCACGGCCTTCGCGCGGAGTACTTCACGGGCTACATGGACGTCGCGCTCGAGCGCATCGAGCCGACGCTCGATCAGAACTGGGACACCGTCGCGCCCTCCGCGGCGACGGGCCGAACGCAGTTCTCGGCGCGATGGACCGGCACCCTCCTTCCCTCGCAGAGCGGCGCGCACAAGATCATCACGCAGTCGGACGACGGCATTCGCGTTTGGATCGACGGCAAGCTCGTCATCGACGACTTCACCGGCCACGTCGTCACGCGCGATGAATCGACGGTGGATCTCCAGGCCGGCGCGCCCGTGTCGATTCGCGTCGACTACTTCCAGCTCGACGTCGGCGCTTCGGCGCGTCTGCTCTGGTCGTCGGCAGGGCTCGCCGAGGAAATCATCCCGACGAAGAACCTCCTCGCCGCCGCCAAGCCCAGCGGCTTGCGCGGACCCAAGCCTCCCTACACGAATCCGGTCGTGCCGACCGACTGCCCGGATCCGGGCGTCATCGCGATTCCGTCGAATGGCGGCACCGACTTCGACATGGTCTGCACCGGCGGCGCGTTTCCGATTCGAACGTCGCGCGGTCTCGTCTTTTGGAAGGACACCGGTCACGACGTGATACCGAGCGGCAAGCCGGCATGGTCCGCGAACGGCGGGCGCAACTGGGCGCCGGAGATCCACCAAGTCGGTAGCGGGTACGTCGCGTACTTCACGACCGTCAACGCCGCCGACGTCTTGTCGATCGGCGCGGCGCACGCGACGACTCCGCTCGGGCCGTACACGGATATCGGCCACGCGCTCGTCGAGCACCCGGACGGCGTCATCGACGCGACGTTTTTCCAAGACGACGACGGCTCGCGGTGGCTCTTCTACAAGATCGACGGCAACGCGCACGGCCGGGCGACGCCGATCTTCGCGCGGCAGCTCGCGCCCGACGGCCTCTCGTTCGCGCCTGGTTCGAGCGCGAAGCAAGTGCTCGTGAACGATCCGCAGACGTGGGAAGGCGGCGTCGTCGAAGCGCCGTGGGTCGTGAAGCGCGCGGGCGTCTACTACCTCTTCTATAGCGGCAACGTGTACGACTACCGCTACCGAACCGGCGTCGCGCGCGCGAACAAGGTCGACGATCCGTACGCGAAGCACGGCGCGCCGATCCTCGCGAACAATGCGCGCTGGGTCGGTCCGGGGCACGGATCGGTCGTCACGACCAACGCGAGGGACTATTGGATTTACCACGCGTGGACCAACGCCGGGAATGGCACGAACGGCGCGGGGAGGTTCGTCCTCGTCGATCGCATCGACTGGGTCGGCGGGTGGCCGTCGATCCACGGCGGTACGCCGAGCGACACGCCGCAGCCTTGGCCTGGCGAAGACGGTATTTGATCGCGCGCGCGATCAGCCCGCTTCGCCAGCGTACCCGGCGCCGCGCGCCGCCTTGATGATCGCCTGCTCTGCCGCCGGGCGCACGTCGCGACAGCAGACATCGATCGTCATCTCGCTCCCGCTCGCGTCGACGATGTGTTGCAGCGCGGGCGCGTGCTCCTGCGGGCACGGCAGCTCGTCGAGCGCGTTGCGAATGCGCTTCCGCGCGTCGTCGTTCAGGTCGCGATCGAAGGTGACGCGGACTTCGGGCATGACGTCAGCCTCCTCATGGGTCGGTGCATTGGTAGGTACGCAAAGAACTATACATTCATTCAGTGTCCATGCGCACGAACCTTCTGCACGGGCGGTCGCGGCTGGCCGCACCTCCGCTGCGAAAGGCTGGAAAAGCCGATCTAGATCTTGACGAGGGCTCCGCGGGAGGTTACTTAGCCTATTAGCTAATTAGCTGTTGGGAGAATCATAGATGGACCCGCTCAGCCTGACGTTCGCCGCGCTCGCCGACCCGACGCGCCGGGCCATCCTCGCGCGGCTCGCGCTCGGGGAGACGACGGTCAACGAGCTCGCCAAGCCGTTCGATCTCCGTCTTCCGACCGTGTCGAAGCACCTCAAGGTCTTGCAACGCGCGGGGCTCGTCACGCAAACGCGCAAGGCGCAGTGGCGTCCGTGCCGCATCGAGGCCGCTCCTCTCAAGGACGTGGCCGAGTGGGCCGAGCGCTTTCGAATCAACTGGGAGCAACGCTTCGTGCAGCTCGACGCGTTCCTTGCAGATCGCCAAGAGAGGAACCCCAACGATGGAGACGCAAACGAGTAGCCCGGCAAAAATCTCGCTCCCGTCCGATCGCGAGATCGTCATCGTGCGCGGGTTCCGCGCGCCGCCGAGCGCGCTCTTCGATGCGTGGTCGAAGCCCGAGCACGTGCGCCGCTGGTACGTCTGCCCGACGATGACGATGCCGGTCTGCGAGATCGATTTTCGCGTCGGCGGCAAGTGGCGTTGGGTGCAGCACGATGCTGTGGCCGGAATCGACCATGCGCTCTCGGGCGAATACCTCGAGATCGCGCTGTCCGAGCGCATCGTCTTCACCGAGCGCTACGAGCCGGTCCCGGGGAGCGATCACGTCGTGACGCTGACATTCGACGAGCGCGACGGAATCACGACCGTCACGCAGCGCATCCTGCACCCATCGAAGCAGGGTCGTGACGGACACCTCCAGTCCGGGATCGAGACCGGCCTTCACGACACGTTCGAACGCCTCGACCGCGTGCTCGCGTCGATGGTGCCGTCGTGACGGCATCATCTGCAGCGCGAGAGGCGTCGACGATCCCGAAGCCGGCGACGCTCCACACGTGGCGCTCTCTGACCGACGACGGGAGCGTCCGATGGCTCAAGTACTCGTTCGGCCCCGGAACGGCGAACACTCTGGCGATTCGACTCGATGATGGGAGCTGGCTGGTCGTCGGGCCGCCGTCCGGATCGCCGACGCCCGTGCTCGATGCTCTCGCGCACGACGGCGGCGTCAGCGCGCTCGTCGCGCCCAACGCATACCACCACTTGGGGCAAGGGGTGTGGCGGCTCCGGTTTCCGGAAGCAGTGAGCTACGCGCCGGAAGGCGCGTTTGCGCGGCTCCACAATAAGTCGCAGGGAGTCGCGTATCGTCCCATCGACGAGCTCGCGAAGAAGCTCCCTCCGCGCGTGAGCTTCTTCGTCGCGGATGGAATGAAGACGCCGGACCTGATGGTGCGCGCGTCGTCGGGCGACGCGACGCTATGGTGGATGGGGGATCTGTTCAGCAACACGACGGTCGCCGATCAGATCTGGGTGCTTCGTCTTCTCGCGCGGCTCGCCGGGAGTGGGGTCGGGTATCGGCGCAATTCGAAGCCAGGGATGGTCTACGTCCGCGACAAGGACTCGTGGCTTGCTTCGATTCGCGCCGCGATCGAGAGGCATGCGCCGTCGATCGTGATGCCAGCCCATGGGAATCCGATCCTCGAAGACACGGCGCGCAGGACGCAGGCGCTCTTGAACGATCCCGAATGAAAGGTGGACGACGATGATCACTGTGAGCGCATTTCGTTGGGTACCGCCGTTCGCGCAAGGGTTGGTGCGCGATCTGCGGGTGCGCTGGGCGCTCGAAGAGGCCGGCCTCGCCTACGACGAGCGACTGATCGGTCGCGAGGACCAAGCGTCCGCAGGCTATCGCGCGCTGCAGCCGTTTGGGCAGGTGCCGGCGTTCGAAGAGGACGGGTTGGTGATGTTCGAATCGGCCGCGATTGTCCTTCATATTGCGGAGCGGTCAGAGGCGTTGATGCCGCGCGATCCGAAGGGTCGAGCGCGCACGACGACGTGGATGTTTGCGGCCATGAACACGATCGAGCCTGCCATTCAGAATCTCGCGGAGCTCGATTTGTTTCACGGAGGACAAGAGTGGGCGAACCTTCGCCGACCGGCGGCGGTCGACTTCGTGAAGAAGCGACTGACATCGTTGTCGGCGTGGCTCGATGGCCGCGACTACCTGGAGAATCGATTCACTGCGGCGGATCTCTTGATGACGACGGTGCTTCGCATTCTCCGTCACACCGATTTGCTGTCGCAGATGCCGACGCTCGATGCGTATCGTTTACGGTGCGAGGCCCGACCTGCGTTTCGCAAGGCGATGGCCGATCAGATGGCGCCGTTCGCGAAGAACGCGCCGGCGAAAGCGTAGTCAGTCCAAGTGCTCGACGATCGAGTCGGGCACCGTGACCCACGCATGGCGCCGGTGCTCGTAGACGGAGAGGGTCGGCGCGGGGAAGCTCGGGTCGGCGAACGATCCCACCGCGATGGCGATCGCGCCCGGCATGTAGTCGGCCGTGTAGTAGACGCTCGTTCCGCACGTGGGGCAGAAGCGAAACGTGATGCGCCCCCCTTCGTCGCCGACGCGTTCGAACGAGGTGGCGTTGCCGCGGATCGTGACTTGGTCGTCGCGGAATCGCGCTTGCACACCAAACGCGCTGCCGGTGCGCTTCTGGCACGCGAGGCAGTAGCAGATCGAGATTCGGTGGGACTCGCCGGTGCAGATGATCTCGAGTTGTCCGCACGAGCAGGAAGCGACGCGACTCATGCCGGGAGGCTAGCAGCGACGCGCAGCAACGGCAGCTCTCCACGATCGAGCCGCAATCTCCGCGCGGAAGCGCGCGCGGTCTACGGCCCGACGAGCACTTCGACGGCGACCGTGCTGCTCGTTTCGAATTTGCTGCCTGCCGCGAACGCAGCGTCGGTCGTCCCCGTCGCCTTGCGCACGACGTAGAGCCGCGTGCATGCGGGCTCCTTGGGTGGCGCGCCGAGGATCACCTTCGACATCGGCAGCGTGTACGTCCCGGTGTCGTCGACTTCTGCGGTGTCGCCGACTTGTATTCCGCTGCACGGACTGGCGAAGGCGTGCACGCGCGCGCCGGGGGTCGGATTCGACCAGGTGATGACGACGTTGCCACTCGCGTGCGCGATCGTAGCTTTCGGCGGAGGTGACGTGATCGTCATGAGCGGTGGGATCGTGACCGTCGACTTCGCTGCCGGACCGCTTGCCCGCGTGAGGAGGAACGTGAACTGCGTGCGATCGACGGCGGAGATCTGCCCGGTGTACATGCCCATCGACGGACGGAGCGCGACGCTCGGATCTTTGTCGGTCGACACGGCGAGGGTGTCGCCCGCCGCGAGCTCGACCGGCGACATGCCGGAATAGAAGCCTGCGCTCAACCGGGTCGACGGCGGCGCGATCGTCGACACCTCGACTTTGAAGAAAGCGCGGAGCGCCGATGTCGCCAGCGTGTTGCTGGGCACCGACGGGACGAGACCGCAAGCGGGGACTACGACAGCGAAGGCGATCAGGCGCGCGACGTTCATGGTGCGAGCATAGGCTTCTCTGGCGTGCGACGTTCATGATCTGCCGGCCGCTGCGACGTTCCGCCAGCAGGAAGCAAGTGCGCGCAGCCGCCGAGCGTCGAGGCGACGGCGAGCGTGACGATGATCGAAGCGAGAGATCGCATGGTCGCATCCGTCCTTTTCAGAACTGCGCGAAAGCGATCGCGGCCGTCGCCATGACGCCCATCGATTTGTCCGCGTGACCGAGGTCGAGCGAGACGAGGCTCGCGCGCAAATCCCAGCGATGCGTCTGGTATCCGAGCGACGCGGCGCTGCCGAAGTTCGTCTGCGAGCCGGAGGCTTGCGTGGCGATCGGCGTGTTGCCCGCGCTTCCTTGAAAGCGCACCGACGCGATCGCGAGGACCGGACCGGCTTCGCCGCCGACGAAGATCCCTTCGTTGGGCTCGGCGAGGTACCACTTGATGCCGCCGAGGAACGGCGCGAAGTCGACGCTCGATTTCATCGTGAAGCCGCCGAGCGAGTGCTCCTGCTCGAACGTCGTGACGTACCCGCCGCGAAGCGTGAGCACGAAGTGCTGCGAGAGTCGGTAGTCGAGCCCGGCGAAGACGCCGCCGCCCATCTGCGTCGCGTCGGCGAGCGAGCCGAGCGGCACGAAGACGGCGGGCGCGATGTGCAGCGCGAGCCTGTCCGCGGGCATTCCGTCGTCACTCGGTTTCGTCGGAGCCTCCGCCGGCGCGGGAGGTGGCGTGTAGTTGGTCGGATCGCTGTTGTCGGCGCTCGCCACGGAAGGGAGCGCGAGAGCGGCGGTCGAGAGCAGCAGGCAGATGAGGGTGCGGGGGTTCATGGAGGTCGGGAGATTGAGGAATCGGTTCATGGTGATGTCTTTGTCGGTACCTGCGGGTAGAGGTTGCGTGAAAAGTGACGGCGGCGGTGTTCGCTGCGTTCTTCGATGAGCCGCTCCCGCAATGCGCCGTCGTCGGCGAGGGGGTGCTTTCCTCCCCAGATGCTGAGAGACGTATGCCGTGCGGTGACCGAGCTCGACGAGGTCGTCGCGAAGAGCGACAAGAAGCGGTTCGCGTTCGACGAGAGCGGCGCCCTCATCCGCGCAAACCAAGGCCACACCGTCGACGTGGACCTCGAGCTCGCGCCGGCCGAGCCGCCGGCCCTCCTCTATCACGGCACGCCGGAGCGCAACGTCGACGCGATCCTCACGATGGGCATCCTCAAGATGGCACGGCACCACGTGCACCTCTCCGCCGACACCACCACGGCGACGAAGGTCGGCGCTCGCCGCGGACCCCCGATCATTCTCGTTGTCGATGCGGCGCAAATGCACCGCGACGGCCTCACGTTCTTCTGCTCGGCGAACGGCGTGTGGCTCGTCGATCACGTTCCGCCGGCGTACGTGCGACGCTGAGGCCGTCCGCCAACTTGGTGGCGTCGCTCTTTCGGGTTCCTGATACGCGTGCTCGTCTCGACTCGACAAACGGGCGCCCGCATTTCGCGCTGAAGGGAAGAATCATGGGTAAGCCGATCTTTGCTCAGGACGACTCGGGTCACTCGGACCTGAGTGCGATCTTCGAGGACGATGGACGGGTCGCGTACGCGTACCTCCTCCGGGACCAGCGCGTCGTCGCAGACGTTTGGGTCTACAACCGATGCGCCACGCCCGAGAAGCCGGAGTGGGCCGGCGACAAGCGCCCGCCGTTCGCGAATTCAGCCGAGTACGTCGATCCCGAGATCACCCTGGAGTTGCCGGAGTCGCCCGTCGACATCGGCTTCCGTTGGGAGACTCTCGGAAACGGAGCCTCGGAGGTTCATATTCTCCTTCGAGGCGAGCATGTCGCTTCGTTGGCCGAGAAGGAGAGGCCCGGGCGCTCGCTCCTCGCGCGCCGAAACGGTCCGGCGGCGTGTGTCCTGAGAACCGTCGCGACCTCGTAGGCCTTCGAATACTCCGGCTTCTCGGGCGCGTCCCGCGAGGTGCGCGGTGGCGGTCCGAGTACCGCGCCGAAGGAGGAGTAGTCGGTGAGAGCGCGCACCGACGCGCGGCGCGACGGCGGGCTCGAGGTGCAGGCCGTGTATTCCGTCGTCGCGCTCGCGCGGGCCGCGAACGTGACGCCGTATCTGCTGCGTCGATTGCTCCGCGTGAACGGCGTCACGTTGTTGCGCGTCGGTCGCGCGATCTTCGTGCCGCTCTCGGAGATCGAGGCGCGCATCCCGCCGCTCTGGGAGAGCATCAAGGCGGCGGAGATGCTGCGCCGAGAGGAAACGTAGCGTCCGGGATCGCTCGGCGAGTTGGCTACGCGAAATGTGCAACAAGCTGCTGCACAATTGGGGGCGGCTCTCGTTGAGCAGCCGCGTGCGTGCCGCATCGATTCGCCCATGCCACGAAGGATCCGTGATGTTCGACGACGACCAACTCATGTCGCATTGGACTCAGCGTCAGGCGCACCTGCGAGCTTGGCTCGACGCGCTGGGAGGAACCGGTCTCGACTACCGCGCGGACCTCACGTGCGGCCGGTTTTGGTGGCAACGGGCGGACGGCACTCCAGTCGTCGTCGCGTCGGGGCGACCACGCCGTCGATGCGCTCCGAGCCATCCATCGTGCGAGCGGTCGGACGTGACGGCGATGCGGAATCGATCGCCGGCGTTTACCGAAGCCGCCGGCGTGCTACTTAATCCGCGTCCTCACCGCGTGGTCCTTTCGCTAACCGTCAGGGCGGCTCCGCGCCGACCGTGCAAGCGCTCGCGGGCACCCGCCGGTGATATCGAGTCAGTGAAGTAAAAGACGAAGGTGAATCAGCAAAAGTACTTGGAGGAGTGGCCGAGTGGTCGAAGGCAGCGGTTTTGAAAACCGCCGATGTCGTAAGGCATCCAGGGGTTCGAATCCCTTCTCCTCCGCTGTTTTCTGTACGATTTCTGCTTGGCGCGCGGCGGCGGTCGTTGTCGCGTCGTGTTCACGCCGTCAGGCGTTTTCCGGCGGGACGGATCAAGCGCATTCGCGCCGTCAGGGCTGCCACCACGAAGAGCGCGCAGAGCAACACAAAGCTATCGCCGATAGTTGTGTAGAGCGTCCTAACACCCGCTTTCGGCAGCGCCGTGACCATCACGCGCGTCGTCGATTCGAAGCTGCTCTGCCAGCCGCGCGCGCGCCCGTAGGGATCGAACGCTGCCGACAAGCCGAGACGCGTCGATCGAAGCAGCGAGAAGCCCCCTTCGTTGGCGCGGAGAGAGGCCATTTGCGCGTGAATCGGGTCGATGCCGCGCCAATCCGATGAGGGAACGACTGCCAGGTCCAAGCCCAATCTGGCTTGTGCGAGAGGCAGAGCGGGAAAGTCGTAGTCGTAGCAGATCGCTCCCGTCGCACGGCCTGCATCGGTCTCGACGATGCGGGGCACCCCTGTGCCGATGACCGCCGGCTCGCCCGGAACCGGGTGGTGCTTCAGGTAGTGGTGGTCGACGGCGCCGTCGGGCCGCACCCAAACGTACTTGTTCTCGTAAGTGTGGCTTTCATCATTTGGAACGACGTAGGCCGCCACCAGCTCGATGTGATGGAAGGCCGCAGCAGCGCTCAAGCGCTCTAGGAAGGCTGCCTCGTTGGGCCTCTCGACCAGTGTCGCTGCTTCGGTCCATTCTACCAGCTTCGCTCCTGCGGAAGCCGCTGTGGCCGTGCGAGCGAACAGAGCTTGATTGACGACCTCCATTTGCGCGACAGAGGGGTAAGGGAAACCTCCGACGGTGGAATCTGTACCAATGGCCGCAACCCGTACCGTCTCACCGGTTTCGACGAGTCCCAGTCTCAGCGTGCCGAATCCGACAGCAGCCGCCGTCACTGCTGCAGCCACCCCAAGCTGACGG
>JAYVXB010000588.1:0-4200 GCA_043785585.1 Deltaproteobacteria bacterium
GGAAGGCGGCGACGAAACTGGCGCGAATCGCCTCCGGTGTTAGAGTCCGCGGCGGCCACACCGATGCACTCGCGCTTCACACGTTTCGGATCGCTCGGCGCGCTCGCCGCCAGCTTCGTGGTCGGAGCGTGGGGCCTGCCGGTGTTGGCAGATGCGCCGCGCGTGATCGTGACGCCGGTGGGGAGTGGCGAGGTGAAGGTCCTGCAGATCCTACCGATGCCGTCGACCTCGACCTCGACCTCGACCTCGACCCCGACCTCGACCCCGACCTTCCCCTCCGTCTCCATCGCCGCCGGTCGTTGCCTCGAGCAACCTCCGCAGCCCTTCCTCGTCCGCAGCAACTGGTTCAATCACGGCGCCGCCGGCACCGCGCAGTTCCAGCAGTCGCTCCGTTTTCGCACCGAGCGCTACGGCTACTTCCGCGGCTTCGGTCGCCCCGAATGGAACGCGCACCCGCCGGGTCACTTCGCCGTGCCCGCGACGTTCTTTGGATTGCCGATCTCGATCCACAAGCGCGACGTCCCCGCGCTCGCGTGCGCCGAGGCGGCGCTCGTCGCGAACGGCGCCGCGGCGAAGTACAAACCGCGCGGCATCGGCGGCATCCGATTTCACAACACGTACCACGGCGGCGAAGTGTCCAATCACGTCTACGGGATCGCGATGGACATGGATTCCGAAGAGAACACTTGCTGCGGCTGCGTTGGACGATGGGCGAAGCATCCGCTCTGCACGAAGAAGGTGAGCTCGGTTTACGAGCGCACCAAGGTGCCGCCGATTTGGGTGAGCGTGATGGAGCGCTACGGCTGGTACTGGCTCGGCAACGACGTGCTCCAAGACACGATGCACTTCGAGTTCCTCGGCGATCCGGACAAGATCGTCGCGCCGGCGTCCGCGGGCGCCGCGCAGCTCTAGTCTGCGAGCTTCCACTCGGTCGCTTCGTCGCGCTCCGGTCTACCGACGAGGAGCTCGTGCGGACGGTAGCCGGCCTTGTACCTCAGCGACGCGCAGCCCATCACGCGGTACCCGAGGTAGACGTGCGGGATGCCGCGTTGCTTCGCGTCGTCGATGAGCGTGACGACGTTGACGACGCCGAGTGAATCGCCGGCGTAGTCGGGATCGTAGAAGAAGAACGCGGCGCTCATCGCGTGCGGCGTCTCGTCGCAGAGTCCGAGGCCGACGAGCTTCCCTCCCGCGGCGTCGTCGTAGAAAGCGACCTCGCGTGCGGCGGGATGCGGGAACGCGAAGTCGAGCGAGTAGCGTTCGGCGCTCTGCTCGCTCGCGGGCCAGTCGCGCACGCTCTCGCGATCGGCGTGCCACTTCGCGTAGAGCGCGAGGCGGGCGTCGTCGACGATCGGGCGGCCGACGACGCGACGCAGGCGCGATCCTTTGCGCGCGGCGCGTCGCTGACTCTTGCTCGGCGCGAATCGATCGGTGACGACGCGCAACGTGACGCACTCGTCGCACGCGCGGCACGCCGGTCGGAAGTAACACGGGCCGAAGCGTCGCCATCCGCGCGACAGCATCTCTTCGAGCTCGGTCGTCGTGACGTCGATCATCACGCGCACTTCGAGGCGCGCGCGTTCGGCGGGGAGGTACGAGCACTCGCGGGGCTCCTCGATGATCTGTTGGAGCACGCGGGCCACCGAGAGAGCGTAGCGCCCCTTCCGACCGGGATTTCGGAGGACCGGACAGGATTCGTACAGGCGATGCTCTTTTCCCGAAACCGAAACGCGAGCGTTCCGTATCCCCGGCAAGGGGCGCGAGGGGCCAGCGCGGGGGCGCTGGTCGCGGCGTCCCATTCCACCCATTGCCTCGAAGGGGGCCACCCATGAACGCACGCCATTTCGTGCGCGCCGCTGCCGTCGCGTCCTTCGCGATGTGCGGTTGCGCGTCCACTGCCACCGTCGTCTCTTCGCCGCGCACGGTCTGCATGCCGCGCAGCGCTCCCGTCGCTGCGCAAGCAGACGGCACGACGATTCACGTGCGCGGCGACGACATCGTCGCGGGCGAGCGCGTGCTCTGGCCCGTGCCGTCCGACGGCCCGATCGATCCGCCGCGCGTGATCGATCTCGAAGCCTCCCGGGGCTACGCCGTCGTCGTTCGACAAGGCGACGGGATCTGGGTCGGCGCGCTCGACGAGCACGCGGTGCCGCGCACGGATCTGCTCCGCGTCGGCGGTCGTGGTCGATGGCTCGGCGCGCCGAGCGTCCTCGCGCGCGACGGAGAAGTCCTCCTCGCGTGGCAAGACGGCGAGCGCGTGAAGCTCGCCAAGTGGGAGACGAACGGCTCGCCCGAAGCGCCGCGCGCGCTCGACGATCTCGGCGTCGCGCGCTTCTGCGAAGGCGGCAAGCCGTGAACGCGCTCGCTCTCGCCGCCGTCGCGCTGGCGCTCTCGACCGCTGCATGCGGCGGGGCCCCGCGCGACGTCGGCCGCGCTCCACAGCTCTCGTTCGCCGCGCCGCTCGACTTCGTGTACGGCCCGTGTGCGCCCGAGGGACCCGCGCAAGTCGTCGCCGTGAATCCCCACATCGACCTGTCGCCTTCGTCCGCGAAGTCCGACGACGGCGTCGACGTTGCGCGTCCCGGCGGCAGCTTCCTCGTGGTCTGGAGCGAAGGGACCGTCGAGAGCGGCTACTCGCTTCGAGGGCTCGCGTACTCGCCGAACGGAACGCCGCAAGGCGCACCGTTCTCGGTCTCCGACGGAACGCACGTCGCGCTGAAGCCTCTCCGCGTGACGTTCGTGGACGACACGCATGCGATGGTCCTCTACTACTCGTCTACGGAGAGGGGCTTCGAGCTCGTGGCGACGTCGATTGTCTGCGCGGCGCCGTGAACGGTGGCCCGCAAGGGGGGCGAGGGCAAATGGCTCGCGTGGACGATTCGGCGCAAAGGAGTGCGGCCAACGCGCTGATGGAGCGCTACGCTTCCGGCGACGACTCCGCCTTCGGTGAGCTCTACGACTACGTGGCCCCGCGTCTCTATTCGTTCCTGCTGCGACAGACCCGCGACCAAGCGCGCGCGGAGGATCTCGTCCAGCAGACGCTCCTTCAAATGCATTGTGCCCGGCGCCACTTCGCGCCAGGGGCGGAGGTCGTTCCATGGGCGTTCGCGATTGGTCGTCGTTTGATGATCGATGGGATTCGGAAGAGGAAGCACGAAGTCCAGATGTCGACGGACGAGGGGACGTCGGAGCGCGAGAGTACCGCCCCCCCGATGCAACGCCCCGACGCGCAGCTTGCCTCGAAGGAGCTCGCGGGTCGCATACAGGACGAGCTCGCGCGTCTCCCCGAGCAGAATCGCATCGCGTTCGAGCTCGTGAAGCAAGAGGGGCTCTCGATGGCGGAGGCCGCCGAAGTGCTCGGTACGACCGTCGCCGCGGTGAAGCTGCGTGCGCACCGTTCGTACGAGGCCCTCCGCTCGGCTCTGGGGGACGTGATCGACGTGGAGCATGGAGGTCCTCCATGAGCTTGCCGGTCGATCTCAAAGCGCGGGTGCTCGCCTCCGTGAAGACGACGCCGTCACCTCCACGCCCTCCATGGTGGAAGGTCGCGCTTTGGATCGTTCCGGTATCGATCGCGGTCGCCTTCAGTCTCTTGATGGCGATGGGCGGACTGCAGCATGGCGAAGGGCGTCCTCCATGGATGCTATTCGGCACCGCGCTCGGATGGGTCACCGTCGCATTGCTCGCGACGTGGGGCGCGTTCGGGCGCGGCAAGTCCGCCGTCGGTCGCGCGCGCGCTTGGCTCGGAGTCATCGCGATCGCGACGCCTGCGGTTCTGTTCTCGTCGACGCTCGTGTGGAACCTCGTGTACCCGGAGTCCGCGCACTGGTGGGAGGGTCGCGTCGGGTGGAAGTGCCTCGGCCTCACGCTCGGGATGGCCATCTGGCCTCTCGTCGGGATGGCGCTGGTGCGCCGCTCGAGCGATCCCGTCCATCCGGGCGTGACCGGCGCCGCTCTCGGTGCAGCCTCCGGCGCGTGGGCTGGCGTCGTCGTCGATCTATGGTGCCCCGTCAGTCACCCGGCGCACGTCGCCTTCGGGCACATCCTTCCGATCGTCCTGCTCTCGCTCTTCGGTCTCGCGCTCGGGCGACGTGTCATCGCGATGCGCCCGAAGCGCTGACGTTCGTGGCATGCTCCCGCCCGCATGAGCGAAGGGATCGATCTCCCGCGTGTCGCACGCGGCACCGTGCTTCCCGAAGA
>JAYVXB010000589.1:0-4196 GCA_043785585.1 Deltaproteobacteria bacterium
TGATCGCCAAACACTTCGCCGTCGCCGTCGCCGTCGCGTGCCTCGGAACCGCCGCGTGCGGCATGGGCCGTATCCAGCAGTGCAACAAGCTCATCGAGAAGGTGAACGCGGCCGGCACCGCCGTCAGCAAGGCGGGCGGTGGTGGCAAGGGCAACGAGATGGGCGACATGGCCAAGTCGATCGACGCGGCCAAGACGGAGATTACGAGCGTTCAGCTCGAGGACGCGAAGCTCAAGGGCTTTCAGAGCGACTACGTCAAGATGCTCGACAAGATCTCGGCGGCCGCCAAGAGCATGCAAGGCGCGTCGGGCAAGAACGACATGCCGGCGATGCAGGCGAGCCTCAAAGACATTCAGTCGGCGAGCGAGGACGAGAAGAAGATCGTCACCGAGATCAACACGTACTGCACGACGGGCAAGTAGCGCCCGTCGTCGTTGGTGCGCTCGGTTACGGAGCGACGAGGTCGCCGTACGCGTCGGGTCTGCGGTCGCGGTAGAACTGCCAGACCCGGCGCACTTCTTCGATCTGCTCGAGATCGCACGTCGCCGTGACGAGCTCGTCTTTGTCTTCGGACGCCGTCGCGAGGAACTTGCCGCGCGGATCGACGATGTAGCTGGTGCCGTAGAACTTCCCGATGTTCCACGGCGCTTCGGTGCCGACGCGGTTCGACGCCGCGACGAAGTAGCCATTGGCCACCGCGTGCGCGGGCTGCTCGAGCTTCCACAGATATTGCGAGAGCCCGGCGACCGTCGCCGACGGATTGAAGACGATCTCCGCGCCGTTCAGCCCGAGCGCGCGCGCGCCCTCGGGGAAGTGGCGGTCGTAACAGATGTAGATCCCGACCTTCGCGTAGCGCGTCTGAAAGACCGGGTACCCCATGTTGCCGGGCTTGAAGAAGTACTTCTCCCAGAAGCCGCTCGTGTGCGGGATGTGCGTCTTTCGGTACTTGCCGAGGTAGCTGCCGTCGGCGTCGATCATCGCGGCGGTGTTGTAGTAGACGCCCGCGGACTCGCGCTCGTACACCGGGACGACCATCGCCATCTGGTACTTCTTCGCGTACGCCTGCATCACCTCGGTCGACGGACCGGGGACGGCTTCGGCGGCCTCGTACCACTTGGGATCTTGGCTCGGGCAGAAGTACGGCCCGTTGAAGATCTCTTGGAGCCCGAGGATCTGCACGCCCTTCTTCCCGGCCTCTTCGATGAGCGGGATGTGGACGTCGAGGCCCGCCTTCTTGATCTTGTCGATGCTCCAGCTCGGATCGAATGGAGTCGCTGCTTGAATGAGCCCTACGTGAACGTTGCGCGCCATCTCGAGTCTCCCCTCACCACCAACGCTGAATGCTGGTCTTGTTCTGCGTGTAGAAGCTGACCGAGTCGCGACCGTGCGCCTTCAAGTCGCCGAAGAACGAATTCTTGTTTCCGCCGAATCCGAAGTACGCCATCGGCGCCGCGACGCCGATGTTGACGCCGACCATCGACGCATCGATCTCGCGCGTCCACTTGCGCGCGGTCGATCCGTTCGACGTGTAGATCGACGACTGGTTCGCGTATTGATGCGCGTTCGCCATCGTGATCGCTTCGTCGAGCGTCTTGGCTTCGATGAGCGAGAGCACCGGGCCGAAGATCTCTTCCTGCGCGATTGTCATCGACGGCTTCACGCCCGCGAAGAGCGTGGGCCCGACGAAGTGCCCCTTGGGGTACGCGTCGACCTTGCAATGGCGACCGTCGACGACGAGCTCGGCGCCTTCTTTGACGCCCTTCTCGATGTACGCGAGCACGCGCTCCTTGTGCTTCGCCGAGATGACCGGGCCCATCGTGACGCCCGCGTCCATGCCGTAGCCGACCTTGATCGACTTCATCTTCTCGGCGAGCTGCGCCTTCAGCTTGGCGTACGCCGGACCGATGCCGACGACGACGCTCGTCGCGAGGCAGCGCTGCCCCGCGCAGCCGAACGCGCTGTCGACGATGTTCGCGATGCTCTTCTCCCAATCGCAGTCGTCGACGACGCACGTGAAGTTCTTCGCGCCGCCGAGCGCCTGCGCGCGCTTGCCGGTCTGTCCGCAGCGCTCGTAGACGTGCTTCGCGACGCTGGTCGATCCGACGAACGACACGCCGGCGATGTCCGGGTGATCGAGGATCGCATTGACGACGTCGCGTCCGCCGTTGACCGTGTTCACGACGCCGGGCGGAAGTCCGATCTTCTCGATGAGCTCGAACAGGCGAAGCTGCGAGAAGGGGACCTGCTCGCTCGGTTTGACGATGACGGTGTTGCCGGTGGCGATCGCGTACGGCAAAAACCAAAGCGGGACCATCGACGGAAAGTTGTACGGCGCGATGACGGCGAAGACGCCCATCGGCTGTCGCTGCGACACGCAGTCGATCCCGGTCGCGATCTGCTCGAGCGCCTGGCCCATCATGAGCGACGGCATCGCGATCGCCGTCTCGACGTTCTCGATCCCGCGCCAGACGTCCCCCTTCGACTCCTCGAACGTCTTGCCGTGCTCTTGCGTGCAGATCGACAAGAGCTCGTCGTAGTTCTGCACCATCATGTTGCGGAGCTCGAACAGGTAGCGCGAGCGCGCGGCGACGGGGACGTCCTTCCACGTCTTGAACGCGGACTTCGCCGCGACGACGGCAGCGTCGACGTCGCCTTTCGCGCCGAGAGGGACCGCACCGAGGCGATCGCCCGTCGCGGGGTTCGAGATCTCGACGAGCTCGGGGTTCGCGGACTGTATCCACTTACCGCCGATGAAATTGCGGACCAGATCGACCGAGTACTTCGTCTTCATGTTGTCGCCTCTACAGGGCTCGCGTTCGCGTTGCCGTCCGCGCCGCGTCGACCCCCAGGTCAGTCTTCGGGAAAGCGGGCAATAAGCCACCTGGAACGCCGGTCGTCAAGGTCGCGGCGCGTCACTCGGGCGCGTCACTCGAACTCGCAGATGGCCGCGAGGCTCGTCGCGCAGGTCTGATCCGCCCACGTCCCGTCGGTCTTCATGCGGACGCACGGGCCGCTTCCGTTCGGCTCGCCGGCGGTCCAATGCGAGAACGTGCTCGGCTCCCCGGTGATCCACGCGAACGCCGCGGCGTCCGTCGCGCCCGCGTCGGACGTGCGCGCGAGCCCGATCCAGCGCTCTTGGCCTCCGGAGATGGGCAGGATCGCCGCTTGCTCCGCCGCGCTCGCGATCGTCACGAGGTGCGCGCCGGCTGCAGCGCACGCGGCGCGCGTCGCATCGAATGTCCCCTTGGTCGACGCGGCGAAGTAGCAGTGCCCACCGAGCTCGACGGCCCCTCCGCACGACGGCGGCGCTTCGGACGCGACGTCGCTCGGACCTGCGTCGGAGGGTTGCGCGATGCCGTCCCTCGCGGCGGCGTCGGAGGGCGCGGTCGCGGCGTCGTCGACGACCGTGAACGCGCCGAAGTCGTGCGTGCAGCCAGCGGCGATCGCGAGCGCGATGATGCCCGCGATCCGAAACCGCGTTGTCGGGCTTCCGCGCATCCTCTGAGGCTAGCCGGAACCCACGCCGACGGCACGTTCGCGCGCGCCGCTCATCAGCACCGCGTACGTCAGCGCCGCGCCGAACGCGCCCGCGAACCACGCATAGTCGAACACCGGTCGCATCGCGGGCACGACGAGCCCGATCCACGCGAGCGCGCAGCCGACGAGCGTCGCGATGACCGCGCTCCAGTTCGTCTTCATCGACGACTCGCCGTACGAATACGCGCCGACGCGCCGGTACAAGTCGGGCAGCTTCAGCTTTCCTTTTCGCACGATCCAGTAGTCGCAGATGAGCACGCCTGCGATCGATCCGAGCCCGCCCGAGTACCCGAGCAACCATTGAAAGATGTAGCCGCTCGGATCGGCGATGAGCCGCCACGGCATCATGAAGATCCCGACGACGCCGGTGATCAACCCACCGGTGCGAAACGAGATGTGCTTCGGCGAGATGTTCGCAAAATCGTTCGCGGGCGACACCACGTTCGCCGCGATGTTCACCGCGAGCGTCGCGACGACGACGGTGAACATCGAGATTGCGACGACGAGGCGCGACTCGAAGTGCCCGACGAGCTCGACCGGATCCCAGATCGCCTTGCCGTAGATCACCGCCGACGCGCTCGTGATGATGACGCCCATCGCCGCGAAGAGCGTCATCGTCGTCGGCAGCGCGACGACTTGCCCGATCATCTGCTCCTTCT